>CAMAYC010000096.1 GCA_945862125.1 Reyranella massiliensis 521 | reverse complement strand
AATGCGCTGCTGTGGGGCTCGCGCGGCGCCGGCAAGAGTTCGATCGTGAAGGCGGTCCACGCCCATGTGAATCGCGAGCTGGGCGGCCCGCCGGGTCCACTGGCGCTGGTCGAGATCCACCGCGAGGACATCCCCTCGCTGCCCGGCCTGCTCGGCCAGATCCGCAACTCGAAGCGCCGATTCGTGGTGTTTTGCGACGATCTCTCCTTCGACGGCCAGGATGCAGCCTACAAGTCGCTCAAGGCGGTACTAGAAGGTGGCATCGAGGGCCGGCCGGAGAACGTGGTCTTCTATGCCACCTCCAACCGCCGCCACCTGATGCCGCGCGACATGATCGAAAACGAACGCTCGACCGCAATCAATCCGTCTGAGGCGGTCGAGGAGAAGGTCTCGCTGTCGGATCGCTTCGGCCTTTGGCTCGGCTTCCACAACGCCGACCAGGACACGTTCTTCGCCATGATTGAGGGCTACGCCGCCTACTACAAGCTCGGCTTGCCGGCCGAGACACTGCACAAGCGCGCGGTCGAATGGTCGGTCACACGCGGCTCGCGCTCGGGCCGCGTCGCTTGGCAGTTCATTCAGGAAGTGGCGGGCGAGCTCGGCAAGAAGCTGGACTAGTCATGGAGAAGCCCGAAGACGTGATGTTCTCGCCGGCGGTCAAGGCGGAGCAGGCCCGTCTCGGCTCGCGGGAGGCCTTCGAGGATCGCGATTGGCAGACGGAGATCACCGACGACCTCCGGCAGTTCCTGGCCGCTATCGACACCTTCTTCCTTGCAACGGCAAGCGCCGACGGCCGACCTTATATTCAGCATCGCGGCGGGCCTGCGGGTTTCCTGAAGCCGATCGGCAGCCACATGCTCGCCTTCGCCGATTTCGCCGGCAACCGACAGTACATCACTTTGGGCCACCTCAAGGAGAACGACCGGGCACACATCTTTATTCTGCATTACGCCACCCAACAGCGGCTGAAGCTCTGGGGCCGTGCCCGCGTGATCGAGGACGATGCGGAGCTTATGGAGCGGTTGGTCGACCCCTCCTATAAAGCCAAGCCGCAGCGGGCGATCGCCTTCAGGATCGAGGCCTGGGACATCAACTGCCGCCAGCACATCGTGGCGCGCTACACCGAGGCCGAGATTGCGCCGGCCGTGAACCAGCTCACGCAGCGGATCAAGGAACTGGAAGAAGAAGTGGCGCGCCTGAAAAACAGAGTCTAAGTCGCCGTCCTCGCAAAGCGCTCCGCTCGATAGGCTCCGACCGAGATTGGTTGATACTTCGGCGCCTGCCCGACAACCGCGCACGATGGCAGGCATTCGACGACCGTATCGTAGTTGGCCTGAAAGAAGAACGGCACCGACAGGCGTCGCTCGCCCCAGCCAGTCGGCGGATTCGCGACGCGGTGCGGTGTCGATACCCAACGGTCGTTGGTCCAACGCATCAGGATGTCGCCGACATTGACGATGTAGGCGTCACCCGACGCCTTGGGCGCCAGCCAGCTGCCGTCGCGAGCGCGCACCTCCAATCCACCTTCGTCGGAATTGGCGTGAACGAACGTCAGCATGTTGAGGTCGGTGTGGATGCCAGCACGGAGCTGCCCTGTTGCCGGCGGCGACAGGTAGGGGGGATAGCAGATCAGTCGCAGCATGCTGATGTGCCGATCTGTCAGCGAGACGAAAAAGTCGCGCGGCAGATCGAGCGCCAGCGCGCCGATGCCAAGAACACGTTCCGCCAGGGCTGATATTGAACGCCAGTAGGCAGACATTGCGGGCTTCAAACCTTCCGGGACCGACGGCCACAGGTTCGGTGCAAATGCAGGATAGGCGGCAGCGGCGGTGTAGTAGGGCTGATCGGATACATCGATCGGGCCAATCGTGAAGACCTCCTTGTAGTCGGGCGGTGTCTCCTGACCGGCCAGCCGCGCCAGAGTCTCGCTGCCCATGCCGATGTAGCCGCGGTTCTGGTCCGGTCGCGGGCGTCCAACGGCAAGCTTGGTGGCGAGCGGCTGGTCGAAAAATCTGTTGGCCTCGTGGTAAAGGCGCGCGATCTCCGCCGCTGGAACGCCGTGATTCGTGACCAGAACAAAGCCGATCTCGGAAAAGGCTGCTTCCAGAACGGCCGCCAAGGAACGGTCATCTCGCGAAAGGTCCAGTGTCGGGATCTTCGTCATGCCCCACCACGATGCAATCGCAATGCCATGACACATAGGCCGGCATGGCGCTTGCATGCGGTCGGCCATGACCATCCTGAACGAACTCTCGCTCAGAGAAGCGTCCCGATCCCTGATGGCCGGGACGATATCTTCGGAAAGCCTTACACGGTCTTGCCTGGAACGGATCGGTGCGCGCGAGAACGACGTCCAGGCCTGGACCTACATCGACTCTGAACTGGCGCTTCAGCAGGCCCGGCAACGCGACCGCGAGCCATCGCGCGGGCCATTGCACGGCATTCCGGTCGGCATCAAGGACGTACTCGACACCTTCGACATGCCAACCCTGTGGGGCGATTCAGAAGCCTATGCTGGGCGGCGGCCGCTGCGCGACGCCCCGATCGTCCGCGCGCTGCGTGACGCCGGTGCCGTCCTCCTCGGCAAGACCGAAGTTTCGCGCTTCGGCTTCTGGTGGCCGTCGAAGACGCGTAACCCGCTGGCGCTCGACCGCACGCCGGGGTCCTCGTCCAGTGGCTCGGCCGCCGCCGTGGCGGACCACATGTGCCCGCTCGCCGTCGGCACCCAGACCGGCGGCTCGATCATCCGCCCTGCCGCATTCTGTGGCCTTGCCGGCATAAAGCCCAGCCACGACTGGATTGCTTGGCGCAACGCCCGCGACTTCGCGCCGAGCTTCGACGTTGCGGGTTGGCTGGCACGAGACGTCGCCGACCTTCAGCTTGCCTTCCAGGCTGTCACCGGGCGCGCCGCCTACGCGCCCGATGGCCCCCTACCCGCAAAGACCACTGTCGGCATCTATCGCACCGACGACTGGGCGACGCCGCCTCCGTATGTACGAGACAACTTTGAACGCACGGCGGCGCGACTCGCCGATGCCGGCTTCACAGTGCGCGAGGTCGTCCTGCCCGCCGAGTACAACGCCCTCTCCGACGCCCAGCATGCGATCGTACAATTCGAAACCGCACGCCTGTTCGACTGGGAGCTGCGCGAGATGCGCGACCGGCTCGACAAGGGCGTTCGCGACCTCGTCGAAGGCGGGCTCGCCGTGACACAGGCGCAGTACAACGCGGCGCAGGACCTCGGGCACCGCTTGCGCCAGCGCTTCGACAGCGATCTGGGCGACGTCGATGTGCTGATGGTGCCGGGTTCCGAAGGAGAGCCGCCAGCTGTTCACAACTGTGGCTCCAACATATTCATTCGCATGTGGATGATGTTGCACGTTCCTGACGTGTCGCTACCGACAGGCCGTGGCCCGGAAGGCTTGCCGCTCAGCGTCCAACTCATCGGTCGACGCAACGAAGACAGCGCGCTGCTCGCCCATGCCCGACGCATCGAAGCCGCCTTGGCCGCCTGAGGCAGTCGTTGGCATGGAGATTGCTGGCCTCTGAAGGTGGGGCCAATCAAACTGGGAGAGCAAGACGCCATGCCGATCGAATTAACGAGGATTTCACGCCGTCGGCTGCTCGCTGGAACGGCCGCAGGGTCCATCGCGATATCGGGCTTTCCCGCCATCGTGCGCGCCCAGGCAAAGGAAATCGTGGTCGGAGGCGCGGCCAGCATGGCCTCGTGGATGAATGGCACGATGTCCAAGTCCTTCGAGGAAAAGTACAAGTGCAAGGTCACCTTCGAGGGTACCCGTTCGCTGGTGAATCTCGAGAAGATGCAGAAGAACAAAGACAAGCCCTACCTCTCCGTCGTCCTGATGGACGATCCCGTCATGATCATGGCTGTGCAGGAAGGCCTGCTCGAGAAGCTGACCACTGCAGCGATCCCCAACCTCGCCAAGACGCGGCCGAGCGCCATTCACATGGACGGCATGTGGGCCAATTACCTGCAGCCCTGGCAGGGCGTAGCCACCAATACGAAGGCGCTTCCCGGCGGCATGACGTCGTGGGGCGACGTCTATGATCCGAAGTACAAGAGCCGCATTGTATTGCCCTCGCTACAGAACACCGAGGGTCTCGCAAACCTCGTGATGGCGGCCCATCTGGAGACCGGAAAGCCGATCGCCGAGGCGCAATTCGACATCGATGCCGGCTTCAAGAAGATCAAGACGATGAAGCCGAACATCCTCACGATCTACACCCAGATTCCGCAGGCATTCAACCTGCTGGAGCAGGGCGAAGCCTGGGCGATTCCGAGCGCCTTCTCCTCTGTCGTGGTACCGCGCGAGAAGGACAAGGCACCGATCAAGATGAATGTGCCGAAAGAAGGTATCTTCGTCGGCCCCGCCGGCATCGCGCTGGTCAAGAACAACCCCGCGCCCGAGCTTGCCCGCGCCTTCGTCAACGAGCTGCTCGGCGTCGATATGCAGACGAAGTTGCTGCCCGAGACTTACGCCTTCCCTTCCAACGTCGACTCGCCGCCGCCGCCCGGCATCGCAGCCGACGTGAAGGTGCACAGCCTCGACTGGCAGTTCGTCGCCAAGGAAAGGGCCGCTTGGGTTGTGCGGTGGGACCGCGAAATGGCGATCTAGGCCTGGTATCGAGCGATTATCGTGGGGAGCTCCTCCTTTCTCGACATTGCGGGAGCTGAAAAATCCTTCGGCACCGCCACGGTTCTGGGCGGCGTCGACCTTGGTGTAGCAGCAGGTGAATTCGTCTCCCTTCTCGGTCCTTCCGGCTGTGGCAAGACGACCCTGCTGCGCATCGTGGCGGGCCTCCTTGCTGCCGACCGCGGCACGGTGAAGCTCGACGGCGAGGACATCACTGCCAAGCCGCCGCATCGTCGCGACGTCGGCGTGGTCTTTCAGAATTACGCGCTGTTTCCACATCTGACGGTTGCCGAAAACGTGGCGTTCGGCCTCAAGGCGCGCCGGACGGGAGCCGCCGAGACAACTGCAACAGTGAAGCGCTTCCTCGAGCTGGTGCATCTATCGGACTTCGCCGACCGTTCAGTCCGCGCCCTGTCAGGCGGACAGCAGCAACGCGTCGCTGTGGCGCGCGCACTCGCCGTACAGCCCAAGCTGCTGCTCCTCGACGAGCCCTTTTCCGCCCTCGACCGCAAGCTGCGCGAAACCATGCAGATCGAATTGCGCCGACTATTGCGCGAACTCGGCACCACGTCGGTGTTCGTAACGCACGACCAAGATGAAGCGCTCACCATGTCCGACCGCATCGCGGTAATGAATCGTGGGAGGATCGAGCACCTTGCCAGACCGGAGGAAATCTACAGCCGACCGGCCACCGCCTTTGCACTCGAATTCGTGGGACTCTCCTCGCGTCTCACCGGCAAGGTCGTGAGCGGCGAGCCGGGCATGGTGACCGTCGAGACTGCGTTCGGGCCGCTCCGCGCCGCCGGCAGTTTCGTAACCGGGGCTTCGGTTCTCCTCGCCGTCCGGCCGGAGCGCATCAAGGTCAATCCTCCGGGACCCTACGCGCTGGCGGCCCGCCTGCGCGATGCGGTGTTCCAGGGCTCGAAGGTTCAGCTCCACTTCGAAGCGGAGGGCGGTGACCAACTCATGGTCGAGACGGCGGACCTGCCGGATGGCGTGCCGGCGCCGGGTACCGAGATGAAACTCGGCTGGGCGGTATCCGATACGCTCATCTATCCAGCGACGTCCACATGAGCATAGGTGCCACGTCGCCAGCGGTGCCGTCCGCGTGGCGCGACCCCGTGGCACTGCTTGCAGCGCCTGCTGTTGTCTATCTGTTGGTCGTCTACGCATTGCCGCTGCTATGGCTGCTGGCAAAAAGTTTTGCAGGACCCGACGGCCTCACTCTCAGGCCCTATGTCGACTTCATGTCGGACCCGTTCAACTGGCGGGTCATCGGCAACACGCTGGGCGCCGCCGCCTGGGTCACCCTGTTCTGCCTCATCGTTGGCTATCCCGCCGGTTTCGCGCTGGCACGTGCCGGCACATTCCTGCAGATCGTCATGCTCGTCTCGATCATCCTGCCGCTGTCGATCGGCGTCGTGGTCAAGGCTTTTGCCTGGCAGATCGTGCTGCGGCGCGACGGCGTCGTCTCACAATTCCTGGTTGGCGTCGGCATCTGGGACGAGCCGCAGCGCCTGCTGTTCACCGAGGCGGGCCTCGTGCTCGGCGCCGCGAACATTTTTCTGCCGTTCATGATCCTGCCGATCTATTCCGTCGTGAAGCTGATCGATCCGCGTCTGGGCGAGGCGGGTGCCACGCTCGGCGCCACGCCGGTCTATCGCTTCACGCGCATCTTCCTGCCGCTTACGTTGCCGGGCGTCGTGTCGGGCGTGGCCTTCGTCTTTTCGATGAGCGTGTCGATGTACGTCATCCCGTCGCTGCTGATCGGCGACCGCTTCCAGACGCTGGCGACGCTCACTGGCCGCTCGTTCCTGATGATGCGCAATGAGCAGCTCGGCTCGACAACGGCAGTCATCCTCCTCGTTCTCGCCGTCAGCATCGTTGTTGGCTCCACCTGGCTTGCTCGCCGACTGGGGGGAAGCACATGACTGCGACCGAGCGAATCGCACGGTATGGCGTTTGGCTGGCGGCCGGATTCACAGTCGTTTTCCTGATGACACCGCTTGTCGTCACAGTCGCGGTCTCGTTCGGCTCTTCCGGCGTGTTCACGCTGCCTCCTCCGGACTGGTCGCTGCGCTGGTACGAAAAGCTCGGCAGCGCACGCGGCCTGTGGTCCTCGCTGGCGACGTCGCTGCAGGTGGCCGCCGTCGCGACTGCAGTAGCGCTCGTTCTCGGCACGCTATGCGCTATCGCCCTGGTGCGAGGGCGCTTTCCAGGACGCGACGCCATTGCCACGTTCCTGGTCTCTCCCCTGATGCTGCCTGGGCTCGTGATCGGAATAGCCGTCCTGCAGGGCTTCAAGGCCGCCGGACTGCGCGAGGCCTTCGTGAGCCTGATGATCGCGCACGTCATCATCACCCTGCCCTATGTCGTGCGCACCGTGCTGGGATCTCTCACGCTGTTCGATTTCTCCCTGATCGACGCCGCCCGGACGCTAGGCTGCTCCTATCCGATGGCGCTTGTGCGTGTGCTGGTACCGGCACTAGGGCCGGCGTTCCTAACCTCGGGCATGTTTGCGTTCCTCGCTTCTATGGACAACTACCCGATCTCCATCTTCTTCACCGACGCCTGGACCAAGACCCTGCCGATCCAGATGTTGCAATATGTGGAGGAGACGCCCGACCCTACCATCGCCGCGATCTCGACGGGCCTCGTCTTGCTTGCGATCCTGGCGCTGGTGATCGGTGACCGCCTCGTCGGTTTACGCAAGCTCGCGGACTTTTGAGGCATGACGCTCGAACCTGCTCCCTGCGACCTGTTGGTCAAGGGTGATCTCATCCTCACGCTCGATGCCCAGGATCGCGTCATCAGCAGCGGCGCTGTCGCCGTTGCCGATCGTGCGATCGTCGACATCGGGCCAGCTGACGAACTGCACACGCGCTGGGCGCCAGCCGAGATGATCGACGGCACGGGCCGCATCGTGATGCCAGGCCTGGTCAACGTGCACAATCACACACCTCTTATGGTCACCCGCGGCATGATCGAGGACATAGGCTTCGCGCCAATGTACACGCCCGGCATCCCGCAAGGTCACTGGCTCACCGAGGACGATGCCTTCGCGCTGTCAAGCCTTGGCATGTACGAGCTGCTGCGGGCGGGCTGTACGACCGTTGTCGACTATTATCGTCATCCGGGAGCCTGTGCTCGCGCCGCCGCCGATCTCGGGCTGCGCGCTGTCGTCGCCGGGCGTGTTCACGACGCGGAGCCTGCCGCGCTAACCACAGGGCGCTACGAATACAGCCGCGCCGTGGGCGAGGCGAGCCTGCGGGAAAATGCCGAGCTGATCGAACGCTGGAACGGCCATGACGGAGGTCGCATCCGCTGCGATTGGGCGCCGCACGCACCCGACACTTGCTCCGACGACCTTCTGCGCGAGGTTTCCCGGCTGGCCGAACGCCACGGCGGCAACATCCATACTCACCTCTGTCAGCTCCCGCTCGAGGTGGAGACGGTAGTGGCCCGCTCGGGCCTGACGCCGCCGCAGTTGCTCGACAAGCTCGGATTGTTGAACGAGCGGCTGATCGCCGCCCACTGCATCCATATGGAGCCGGCCGATATCGAACTCTGCGGCAGAGCCGGCATCACGGTCGCGCATGCGCCGATCGGCAATGCCAAAGGTGGTCGCATCGCCCCCATCATCGAACTGCGCGAGGCCGGCGCCCGCATCGCGCTCTGCACCGATACCTCTTCGGGAGATCTGATCGAGTCATGCGCTGGGCCATCGCCATGCAGCGCATCAATCGCCAGGGCAGCGTACTCGACGCGCGCACTGTGCTGGACTGGGGCACACGAGAGGGAGCCCGGGCGCTCGGGCTCGGAGACGTGGTGGGCTCGCTGGAGATCGGCAAGCGTGCCGACATGATCCTGCTCGACAATCGCTCGCCGTCCCTGGTGCCGATGGTCGACGGCTACGGCGTGTTGGTACACAGTGCGTCGGGCCACGACGTCGACACCGTGGTGATCGACGGCCGCGTGGTGCTTGCCAATGGCCGCCCGACACTGGCCGATGGACATGCCATCGTAGCCCGCGCACAAGCCGTGGCCAGCTCGCTTTGGCAGCGGGCTGGTCGCAGCACAGTCCAGTAGGATTGCAATGAAGATTCTGGTCGCCAATCCAAACACCTCCACCGGCGTTACCGACCGCCTTGTTGCAGCCGGCAAGCTCGTGGCCAGTCCAGGCACCGAGCTGCTGCCCGTGACTGCGCCGCGCGGCGTGCCCTATATCGCGACACGCGCCGAGGCCGCGATCGGCAGTGCCGTGATGCTGGAAATGCTGGCCGAGAAACGCGGAACTTTCGATGCCGCCATCTGCGCGGCGTTCGGCGATCCCGGCCTGGGCGGCGCGCGCGAGCTGTTCGATTTCCCGATCGTGGGCATGGCCGAGGCCGCGATGCTGATGGCCTGCACGCTCGGCCGCAAGTTCGCCATCGTGAGCTTCGCCAAGGCGCTCGAACCGTGGTTCGCCGAGATCGTGGACTGGCACGGCATGTCGGGCCGATGCGCCGCCATCCAGATGCTCGACAGCGCCTTCACCAACATCAATGACGTGGCCGAGGAAAAAGAACAGCTGCTGGTCGATCTCGCCAACCGCGTCGTCACCCACAACGGCGCCGACGTGGTGATCCTGGCCGGCGCACCGCTCGCCGGCCTCGCCACGAAGCTGCGCGAACGTGTGCCGGTGCCGCTGGTCGACGGCATCCAGGCCGCTGTGACGATGGCCGAAGGCCTCGTACGCCTCAATCCGCGCAAGGCAACCCTCGGCACCTACCGCCGGCCCGGGCCGAAGGACTCCACGGGCCTTTCCGATTCGCTCGCCAACGTGATTGCGCACCGCGATGCGTGACCTGAAGGGCTATGGCCGGACACCGCCCGATCCGAAGTGGCCTGGCGGCGCGCGGGTTGCCGTCTCCTTTGTCATCAACTTCGAGGAGGGCGCTGAGATGTCGCTCTCCCAGGGCGATGCCTTCAACGAGAAGGTCTACGAGGTCACTGACGAAGTCGTGGGCGTTCCCGACCGTTGCATGGAATCGCACTTCGAGTACGGGACCAAAGCTGCGTGGTGGCGGATCGCCAATACACTCGAGCGGCTGGGCGTGGCTACCACCGTCAGCACCTGCGGGATGGCGGCACAACTGTCGCCATGGCTGATCGAGGATGCCGTGAAACGCGGCCATGAAGTCGCCTGTCACGGCTGGCGGTGGGAGAAGCATGCCCACATGGAGGAAGCGGCGGAGCGCGAGGCGATCGCCCGGACGGTCAAGGTGCTGACGGAGATCGCCGGCGCGCGCCCCGTGGGCTGGCACACGCGCTCCACGCCGTCGCCCAACACGCGGCGTCTGCTGGTCGAAGAAGGCGGCTTCCTCTACGACAGCGACGATTACTCAGACGACCTGCCGTTCGCGACGGAAGTGTCGGGCAAGAAGCACCTGGTGATTCCCTACAGCTTCGACACCAACGACATGCACTATCACCAGGGCTTCCACCGCTTCGTGACGGCTCGCGACTTCGCCGACTACACGACCGACGCCTTCGACACGCTATGGGCCGAGGGCGAGCGCTCTCCGAAGATGATGTCGATCGGGCTGCACCTGCGCATGATCGGCCGGCCCGGCCGCATCGCCGCGCTCGACCGAATCGTCGATCACATGAAGCAGAAGGGTGGCGCGTGGTTCGCCACGCGCCGACAGATCGCCGAGCACTGGCTGGCCCGGTTCTGAGGTCGCGTCTAGGCTTTCTTCGGCCGCACGATCTTGATGGTCGAGGTGGCGTGCACGATCAGGCGGCCCTTCTCGTCCTTGAGGTCGCCGTCCAGAAAGCCGATCGAGCCGCCCCAGCGCATCACCCGGCCCTCGGCGAACACGATCCCCGGCCCCATCGCCTCGAAGAAGCTGATTTTCAATTCGAGCGTCGGCACGGCGACGGCCAGACCGCCTTTGACGATGGCGGCGTTGGCCATGGCGGTGTCGACCATGCCGGTGAGGAAGCCGCCCTGGCAGATGCGGCCGTTCGAATGACAGAAGGCGGGCACGACCTCGAACCGGAAGCGGCAGGCGCCACGCGCTGAATCGACCTCAATGAGTTCGCCGTTGAGCGTCTTCACAGGCTCGGGCGGATTGGCTCTCATCACGGCGAGTAAATCGCTGTCGTTCATCGACTGGCCGTCGATATGGCTGAAATCGGGATGGGCTGAGGTCATGGCGTATGGATCACGAGGGTATTGCTTACAAGGGCGCGGACTATAGCGAACGCGCGCTGGCCCGCACCTTCTCCAGCAAGACTATGAGCGCGCGCGTTTCGGCCGTCGAAAGGCCCGACGCGATGCGCTTCTCGTGCTTGCGCACCAAAGCGGTGAAGCGGCCAAGCGCCTTAGTACCGGACGGCGTCAACATCAGCGCATGCGTGCGCCCGTCCGTGGGAGAGCGCCGCCGGACGAGGAAGCCGCGCGCCTGCAGCCGATCGAGAATCGGCACCAGGGTCGAGCGGTCGATGCCCAGCGCCCGCGCCAGCGCCATCTGGCTGAGACCCGTATTGCGATCGACGAGGACCAGCAGGCCGAACTCTCCAGGAGTAAGCGCTGCGCCGCCCGCCTCGAAGGTCGCGGCGAAATCGGCGAACACCGCCGACTGTGTGCGGCACAGCACGTAACCCAGCAGCATCGGCAGCACGCCGCGATCGAGGCTCTTGGCAGGTGGACGGCCCATGGGACGAGTGGTAAACGGCGATTGTTTGGGGATCAAACAAATTCGCGTGCGCAGTTACCTATGAGCTTCAAAGTCCGCATCGCCCAAGCCGACCGCACCGTCGAGGTGCCGACCGGCGCCACCATCCTGGAGGCCGCCCTCGATGCCGGCCTCTCCTACCCATTCGGCTGCCAATCCGGCAATTGCGGCGCCTGCAAGTCGCACCTCATCAAGGGCGAGGTGACGATGCAGGGCTATTCCGAGTTTGCTCTCTCCGACGAGGAGAAGGACCGCGGCCTGATCCTGGCCTGTCGCGCCGTGCCCTGGGAGGAATGCGAGGTCGCCTGGCTCGAACAGGACGACCTGGTCATCCATCCCCGTCGCCTGCTGACCTGCAAGGTGACCGGACTCGACGACGCCACGCACGACATCAAGCGCGTGCGCCTGGAAATCGGTTCGGGTGGACCATTCGACTTCGCCGCCGGCCAGTTCGCCTCCGTCACCTTCGACGGCTGCCCACCGCGCGACTATTCGATGGCCAGCCTACCGGGCGACCCGATCCTGGAATTCCACGTCCGCCGTACCGCGGGCGGCGCCACCAGCCTGCATGTCTCGGAGCGCCTCAAGGTCGGCGACAGCGTGCGAGTCGAAGGGCCGTTCGGCGCTTCCTACCTGCGCGAAGCCCATCGCGGGCCGATCATTGCCGTCGCCGGCGGCTCGGGCATGGCGCCGATCAAGGCGATTGTCGAGCGCGCCCTGCAGAAGAATCTCCCGCAACATATCTACTGCTACTTCGGCGTCCGCACCGAGCGCGACCTCTACCTGCACGACCATTTCGCCGCGCTGGCCGACAGGCACAAGAATCTCCACTTCATTCCGGTGCTGAGCGAAGGCGACGGCATGACCCGGCGCTGCGGCCCGGTCCACGACGCCGTCGCCGCCGACTTCGACGAGGTCGATGGCTGCAAGGCCTATCTCGCCGGACCACCGGTCATGGTCGAGGCGGCGACCAAACTGCTCGAGCGGCGCGGCATGCGGCGCATCGACATTCACGCCGACGCCTTCTACACCGCGGCCGAAATGGCCAGCGCCAACAAGAAGACGGGAGCGGAACGATGACGGGTCTGCTGGAAGGACGCTCAGCGATCGTCACCGGCGCCGGCCGCGGAATCGGCCGCGCCATCGCCGAAGCCCTCGTGGCCGAGGGCGCGAAGGTGGTCGTGGCCGACAATGGCGCGTCGATCTCGGGGGAGGATGGCGATCCCACTGTCGCGCGCGATACGGCAAAGGCGATTGGGAAGAACGCCATCGCCTTCTCCGAGAGCGTCGCCTCACCGGGCGTCGCCAAGCAACTGGTCGAACTGGCAGTGAAGAACTTCGGCGGCATCGACATTGTTGTGAACAATGCCGCGATCCTGCGCGACGCCTTCGTCTTCCGCGCCGATCCGCGCGACTGGGATGCGGTGATCCGCACCAACCTGTCGTCCGCCTTCTATCTGATCAATGCCGCGTCTGTGGTCATGTGCGAGCAGGGCAAATCCGGGCGAGGCGGCAAAGAAGGCTACGACTGGGGTCGCATCGTCAACATCGTCTCGTCGGCCGGGCTTTACGGCAACCTCGGCCAGGCCGCCTACGCCAGCGCCAAGGCAGGATTGTTCGGCCTCACGCGAGTGGCCGCCATGGACCTGCAGCGGGCCAGCATCACGGTGAATGCCGTGGCGCCCTTCGCCAAGACGCGCGTCACGGACATCATCCAGCCTGCCAACGACGCCCAGAAGACCTACAAGGAACATGCGCTCAAGATCGGCGCCCATCACGTCGCTCGGCTCGTCACGTCCCTCGCCTCGCCTGCCGCGAAGGCGATCACCGGCCAGCTGTTCGGCGTGCGCGGTCGCGAGGTTTTCCTGTTCAGCCAGCCGCGCCCCGTGGCGAGGCTCGTGGTCGATCAGCCGGCGACGTTGGCACAGGACCTCTCCGCCAAATTTGCCGGCCAGTTCACCGACATGACCACCGATCTGGAAGCATTCAACACAGAGCCTCTCGTCTGAGGAATATCGCGAGGCGGTGTGATCCTCCTCGGCCCACTGCGGGCGATGGTTCGTGCCGCGTCGTGGTTCGCCGCTCTCGGCGAACCGTTGAGTGACGGCGACCGTGCCGACGCCTAGGCTTATGCGGCTGCGACCGACATCGCGCTCGTCGGGAATTGGCCCGAGGCCGAAGCTTTCCTGAAATCGCCCGCCACCTCGCTCGCCTGGTGGGATCGCGAGGAGGCGTTGCCCAAGGCGCTACTCGCTCGCGCCGAAGCACAACATTCCGGTCGCGCTATGTGGACTGCGGTTACCGAGCTAACGACCGAAACCGGCGACCTGGTCCATGGCAAGGCGGCGGCGCGCGGCGGCGATGTCACCGCCGCCTCGATCGCGGTCGCACGCGGTTTATCAACTATGCGGCCGCCTATCGCCGCTCGGCATGCTGGAAGACAGGCTGGTCCTCTTCTGAGCAGCCCTGATCTGCAATAGCGGGCCCTCGCCATGGTTCGATCGGGTCGCTACGTTCAGGAGCCGGTTGAGGCATTTTTCTTGCCGGCTTTAGGAGGAAACGTTGTCCCAGGACAACCCGCGAATAGCCATTCTCGGCTTCGCCATCGAGTGCAATCGCTTCTCGCCGGTCACCACGGCGGCCGACTTCGAGCAGGACGTCGACATCCGCGGCAACCGCATCGTCAGCGAAGCGCGCTCCGGCGCGTCGATCACCATGCCAGACCTGCCTGGCTTCTTCACCGAGATGGACCGTACTGGCAACTGGACGCCGGTGCCGCTCCGCGTTTCGCTGGCCCAGCCGGGCGGGCCCGTCGAGGAAGGTTTCTTCCGCGACTACCTCCACGAGATCGAAGCCGGCCTGAAGGCCTCGTTGCCGCTCGATGCGGTGTTCATCTCGAGCCATGGCGCGGCGCTGGCCCAAGGCACCGACGATCCCGATGGTGACCTGTTCGAGATCGTGCGCCGTGTGGCCGGCCCGGAAATTCCGATTGTCGTCGTGTTCGATCTGCATGCCAACGTCTCGCGCAAGATGATCGACAACATCTCGGTGTTCGTCGGCTATCTTGAAAACCCGCACACCGACATCTACGAGCGCGGCGTCGAGGCCGCCTTGCACATGCGCGAGTGCCTGGCTGGTGCCAAGACGGCGATCGAAATGGTCAAGGTGCCGATCGTGGCGCCCCAGATTTCGCTTCTCACGGCCAGGGGACCCTATGCCGATCTCATCAAGTATGGCCAGACCAAGGTCGGCGGCGACGTTCTCAACGTGTCGGTGATGGCGGGCTTCGCCTACAGCGACAGCCCGAAGAACGGCCTCACTGCGGTCGTGACGGCACGCAACGGCAACCGCCAGGCCGCCGCAACACTTGCGCTCGACATCGCCAAGCGGGCGTGGGGTATGAAAGGGCGCTTCAAGCGCGCAATGATGTCACTAGGCGATGCGGTTCAACTCGCGGCCTCGGTCGGCCGCGACCGCCGCCGCAAGCCGATCATTCTGGCCGACGTCGCCGACAATCCCGGCGGTGGCGGACGCGGCAACACGACCTATCTGCTGCGCGCCCTGAAGAGCGCCGGCGTGCAGAATGTCTTCTTCGGCGTCTTCAACGATGCCGCGCTGGCGGCAAAAGCCCATCAGATCGGCGAAGGCGCGATCTTCACCGCCTCGTTCAACACCGAGGAGCATCAGGAATTCTCGCTGCCGTTCGACTGCGAGGCCAAGGTCGTCAAACTGTCGGACGGCCGCTATGTCGGCCGCCGCGGCGTGTTGAAAAACGTCTCGTCGGACATGGGTCCCTCGGCGCTGCTCGACCTCGGCGGCATCCAGGTCGTCGTCATCAGCCATCGTTGCCAGTGCATGGACCCGCGCCAGTTCGAGATGTTCGGTCTCGACATCGCCCAGGCGCGCGTCGTCGTCGTCAAGAGCCGCGGCCACTTCCGCGGCGGCTTCGATGAATTTTTCAAGCCGGACCAGATCTTCGAAGTCGACTGCCCGGGCCTGACGTCTCCGGTGCTGGCCAACTTCACCTGGAGCAAGCTGCCGCGGCCGGTCTATCCGCTCGACGAGGAGACGATCTGGACGCCGCCAGCCTCGACCTGAGGGCAGTCACCGATCCGGCAGCGGGATGAATTCGGGATCGCCCGGCACCATGGCGAAGCGACCTTCCCGCCAGTCGGCCTTGGCGATCTCGATCCGTTCCTTGGTCGACGACACGAAATTCCACCAGATGTGACGTGGCCCATCCATTGCAGCACCGCCCAGCAACATCAGCTTGGCGCCCTCCGTACCCGCCGTGAGGTCGACCGTCGCGCCGGTCGCCAGAGCGGCGAGATCGCCTACGGCCAGGACGCGATCGCCAATCGTGATGGACCCCTCGGCGACGTAGATCGCGCGTTCAGCATGCTCAGGCGTGACCGCGATCTTCGCGCCAGCCGCGAACTCGCCACCGACATAGAAGATCGGCGAGAAATGCGTGGTCGGCGCGGTGCGCCCGGCATAGGTGCCGACGATCAAACGTAACGCGGCGCCCCGATCCTGCCAGCTTGGCAGTCGCGCCGCCTCGACATGCTCGAAAGCCGGCGGCGCCTCCTCGTGTGTCTTGGGCAGCGCCACCCAGGTCTGGACGCCGTGCATACGGAAGCCCGTCCGCCGCATTTCCGGTTCAGTGCGCTCGCTGTGGACGATGCCGCGGCCGGCCGTCATCCAGTTGACGTCGCCGGGCTTGATCGGCTGCGCGAACCCCAAACTGTCGCGATGGAATATTCCGCCGTCGAAAAGGTAAGTCACGGTGGCAAGACCGATGTGCGGATGCGGCCGCACCTCCATGCCGCCGCCCGATGGCACGTCCATCGGACCAAAATGATCGAGAAAGATGAACGGCCCGACCATGCGACGCTTCACGCTGGGCAGGACGCGCCGCACGACAAAGCCGCCGCCCAGGTCGTGGGCGCGTCCCTGGATCAGAAGTTCGATTGGATCGGTCAACTTGTCCCCCCCTCGTCGCCCGTGCTGCAACGGCCAGCCATGACAGTCGGCGCCAGCAAGGGCGCCTCGCCGGATATGGCGGTAGCGTGGTACCGGTCAATCCCAAAGGGCGGCACGATCTTCGGTTACGAGGCGGTGACCTCGATCGGCGCCATCGACCCACTGGTCGACCTGGCCGTCATCGTCATCAGGCCTGACGCGATCCTCGAGGCCATGCCCGAAGCGGCCGAGCGTGGACTGACCATCACGGAGGCCAATTGCGCCGACCTCATCCATCCCGATCCGGCCTGAAGCATCGCCGCGCCCCTCCTTCGCGACTTGCCACCCGCCGCCGCCGGCATGAGTAATAGCCTCGCCTTCATCTCCCGGTCCGGGGCACTCCCCGAAGAGTTCATCGACAAAGCAGGTGCCCGCGGCCTGCTGTCGTGCCATCCAACCCTCCGGAAGTCGGCCTAGGGGGAGGTTCCATCCCCTGTGACGTCTCGTGAGCGGCGCCGCCCTAGAGAATAAACTCTATATATAACAATGAATTAGATACATTTCCCGAGTGTTGCATTTTTGCAACTTTTTGTTGGACTTGTGGATAGTCCGTAGCCAGTATCGCCCGAAGCGGGGCATCGCGGGGGGCATCGACCTGGGGGAGGTCGATGAATTCGTTGAATAGCCTCTACGATAGTTTGTTGAGTTCAATGGATCGGGAGAGGCCTGATGGCGTCCACCAGAACGCGCGATGAGCGCGCCCAGCGTTGGCGAAGCGTTCCCGCCCTCGTAGCCGCCACTCTTGCCGTTTCCACCTTTCAGCTTCTCTGCGCCGGCGGGGCAACCGCCCAGGTCAAGGCGCCCAGCAAGAACCAACTCAAGGCGCCGGCCAAGGCGCCGGCCAAGGCCGCCTCCAACGAAGACATCCAACCCTTTTCGATCGGAAGCGACGGCTTCGTCGTCGAGCAACTCGTCAATCTCAAGGTCGCCCCGACCGACGCCCGCGCCGCGTCGGACGCCGTCAGCAAGGCTTTGAGCCAGCTGAATGCCAAGGAAGCGAGCTCCGGCCGTGCCATCCTGGCGTCACAGGGCGCCAACAAGCCCAAGCGCCTGATTGCACTGCAACTCTTTTCCGCCAGTTCGCTCGCCGTGGAACTTGAGCGGACCGCCGACGGCTCGTTCGGATTCAAGCTTGCCCCAGGCGCTACGGAGAGTGACGACCAGCGGGTCTCCACCGTTCCCAGCACAACTGCGGCCGCCGGGCCCGGCGCCCGGTCGGTTGTCGCGGGATCGGTCACCGTGGTCAAAGCCAGCAGCGCGACCTTGGTCAGCAGCCTGGCGCCGGCCGGCACCAGTTCGGCGACGCTCAGGGAACTGACCCAGGCTCTGGCCGGCTTCGCACCGCCCACCGAGAAG
>CAMAYC010000095.1 GCA_945862125.1 Reyranella massiliensis 521 | reverse complement strand
TCCGCGATCAGCACATCACGCAGGACCAGCATCTGGCCTTCGGCCGGCTGTTCGGCGACTTGCACACGCATCCCGCGGCGCCGAGCGAGCCGGGCAAGCCCGAGCTGATGATCATCCACGCCGACAAGGATTCGCCGCGCGCCAACGGCGAGGGCTGGCACACCGACGTGAGCTGCGACGTGGAGCCGCCGATGGGCAGCATCCTCTACATCAAGAAGTGCCCGCCCAAGGGCGGCGACACGCTGTTCGCCAGCATGTACGCCGCCTACGAGGCGCTGTCGGACCGCATGAAGAAGTATCTCGAGGGGCTGACTGCGGTCCACGACGGCGAGTCGGTCTATCGCGGCCTCTACAAGAATTACGGCGTGGCCGAGAAGGAGCAGTATCCGCGCGCCGAGCATCCTGTGGTGCGCACGCACCCGGTGACCGGCAAGAAGGGGCTCTACGTCAACCGCGGCTTCACCCGCGCGCTGGTCGGCGTGCCGCGCGACGAGAGCGACGCCATCCTGCGCTATCTCTACGAGCATATGGAGAATCCGCTGTTCCAGTGCCGCTTCCGCTGGCGCGAGAACTCCATCGCCTTCTGGGACAACCGCTGCGCCCAGCACCGCGCCATGTGGGATTACTGGCCGCACACGCGCAGCGGCAATCGCGTCACGGTCGCGGGCGACAAGCCGTTCTGATACAAGCACGGCGTGCTTGTCATTTTCGATTGCGACGGCGTGCTGGTCGACAGTGAGCCGCTCGCCAACACCTGCTTTGCCCGCGCGCTGACCCGCGAGGGCCTCGACTGGAGTGTCGAGGAGACGATGCGGCGCCTGATGGGCCGCTCGATGAAATCCTGCGTCGAGATCGTTGAGGGTCTGCTCGGCCGCAAGCTGCCGGACGATTTCCTCGATCGGCTCCAGGTCGAGACATTGCAGGCCTTTCGTGACGCGCCGCTGAAAGCCGTGCCGGGCGTGGCGGCGGCGATCGATGCCATTGAGGCAATGGGGGCCAAGACCTGCGTCGCAAGCTCGGGCGGTCTCGACAAGATGCGCGTGACGCTCGGTATCACCGGCCTGTGGTCGCGCTTCGAGGGCCGCATCTTCAGCTCCTCGGAAGTGCCGCGGGGAAAGCCGTTCCCCGATCTCTTCCTGCACGCGGCGCTCAGCATGAACGAGCAGCCCTTCGCCTGCACGGTGATCGAGGATTCTTTGCCAGGCCTCCAGGCGGCGCGCGCCGCTGGCATGCGGCCGCTGGCCTATGTCGGCGCACCCTATGCCGATCGCGATGCCCTGGCCGGTGCCAGCCGCGAATGGTTCGACGATATGAAGAAGCTGCCGGCGCTGGTCGCGCGATGACCGGCTCGTGGTCGATGGGGCAAGGCCGTGCCGAACGCATAATCGTGATCGGGGCGGGGATGGCGGGCCTCGTCGCAGCGCGCCTGCTGCATGATTCGGGCTTCGTCGTCACCGTCCTGGAAGCGCGGGACCGAAACGGCGGCCGGGTCTGGACCGATGATCGCCTGGGCGCTCCGCTCGATCTCGGGGGCTCTTGGATCCACGGCGTAGAAGGCAATCCGCTGACGCTGTGGTGCGCGAAGCTCGGCATCGAGCTCGTCGAATCGCAGGGCGAGCGCCTGCTGATCGACAAGCGGGCGACGGCGCCGACGCGCGAGGGCCAACGGCGCCGCGCCATCCTGGGACGCGCCGCCTTCAAGATCGCCATCGAATGGGCGAGCTGGAAGAGCAAGGCGATGGCCCGGAGCTGGGGCCCGCGGTCGATCTCGGTGAAGCAGGCAATCGAGCCGCTGTTGCACGCGCGATGGCTGCCGGAGATCGACAGGCTGGTGGTGGCGACCTTCGTCGAGATGAGCGAGGGTGTGCAGAGCGCGCCCTGGGACGCGGTTTCGGCGGAAGAGTGGTTCCCGACGGAAGGGCTCGACCGCAACGCCCAGCCGAGAGGCGGTTTTAGGCCGCTGCTGGGCGACGCCGCTCGAGGGCTCGGCATTCGTCACGGCGCCGCGGTCGAGCGGATCAGTTGGAATGGCAGCGGCGTGACGGCGGTCCTGCAAGGCGGTGAGCAGATCGCGGCGGACCGCGCGGTCATCACGGTGCCCATCGGCCTGCTGCGTGCCGGCCTGCCGGCACTCGATCCGCTGCCGCCTCAGTCTCAGCGCCTTGCGCTCGGCCGGCTGGGCTATGGCGCCGGCATCCTGGGCAAGATCTACCTCCGCTTTCCCCGGCGATTCTGGCCGGAGCAGCCGAAATGGTTCGGTCGCCTGCCCGACGCGCCGGACCGACGCGGCACATTCAATACGTGGGTGAGCCACGAGGCAGAGACCGGCCTTCCCATCTTGCTGAGCTTCAGCAATGGCCGCACCGCGATCCACCTCGACCGAGAAGCAAGCGACGACGAGGTGAAGGCGCTGGCGATGGCGTCATTGCGCGATATGTTCGGCAACGACATCCCCGAGCCGGAAGCGATGGTCTATCCGCGCTGGCTGAGCGATCCATGGTCGCGCGGCGGCTACTCCTATCCCGGCGTCGGCAGCGATCCCGACGATGGCTCGGCCTACGCCCGCCCGTTGGGCAGCCGGGTCTTCTTCGCCGGCGAGGCGACCGAACCGGTCGAATACGGCACGGTGCACGCCGCCCTATGGTCGGGCGAGCAGGCGGCCGAGGCGATCTTCCGGGCCGCCACTGGCACGGCAGCCTCGCGTGCGGCGCGGCCGTGGGCCGGTGCGCGCACTGGCGCCAGCCGGCACAATGACTAGATTGTTGTTGAGGAGTGAAGAATGACGCTCGCCGGAGTCCTGTTCGTTCTGGTGATCCTCTCGGGTCTTGCAACGCTCGGCATGCTTTTCGCCGGTCTCATCAGCATGAGCCGCAACGTCGAGGGATCGGTCGAAGGCGGACGTCGCAGCAACCATCTGATGTGGTGGCGCGTGCGCCTCCAGTTCCTGACGATCATCCTCATTCTCCTATGGTATTTCGCGAGCCGGAGCTGATCCGATGGCCGTCAATCTCGACCGCATCTACACGCGCGGCGGCGACGCCGGAAAGACTTCTCTCGGTCGCGGCACGCGCGTCGACAAGCACGATATCCGTGTCGAAGCCTATGGAACGGTCGACGAGACCAACTCCACTGTCGGCCTTGTCCGCAGCACCATCGCCCACACAATTCATGGCGATCCGAGGCTTTCCGAAGCCGACGCCATGCTGGGTCGCATCCAGAACGACCTGTTCGATCTCGGCGCTGACCTCTGCACGCCCGAGGGCGAGAGCAAGCGCGGCGAGGGCGCCTTGCGCGTCGTGGCGAGCCAGGTCGAGCGTCTTGAAAAAGAGATCGACGCCATGAACGCCGAACTCGCGCCGCTCACGTCTTTCATTCTGCCCGGCGGCAGCGAGGTTGCAGCCCGGCTGCATTTGGCCCGCACGGTCTCGCGCCGCGCCGAGCGCTGCATGACCCGGCTCGCAGCCGAGCAAGCGATCAATCCGGAAGCGATCAAGTACATCAACCGCCTCTCCGATCATCTGTTCGTTCTGGCGCGGCGGCTCAACGACAATGGCGCCACGGATGTGTTGTGGGTACCGGGGAGCGGCCGCTAGGCGACCCAAGCTGTTGAAAGATCAAGGAAAAAGCTTCCACTCTGCGATTTTGTGCAGCGCGACATAGTCTTGACATGATCGGCTGACGCCTCGTACACGAAAACCCCTTCGCCGGGCGGGATGTCCGGCCGCAACTCACCAATAGGCGCAACGCGATGAAAGTGCTGGTCGCGGTCAAGCGGGTCATCGACTACAACGTCAAGATCCGCGTAAAGGCCGACAACACGGGTGTCGAGACGGCGAACGTCAAGATGTCCATGAATCCCTTCGACGAGATCGCCGTGGAAGAGGCGCTCCGTATGAAGGAGAAGGGCCTCGCGACCGAGGTCATCGCTTTTTCCGCAGGTCCTGCGCAGTGCCAGGAGACGATCCGCACCGCGCTCGCCATGGGCGCCGACCGCGGCATCCTCGTCCAGACCGACGCCGAGCTTCAGCCGCTGGCCGTTGCCAAGCTATTGAAGGCGGTGGTCGAGAAGGAGCAGCCCGGCCTCGTGATCGTCGGCAAGCAGGCGATCGACGACGACTCCAACCAGACCGGCCAGATGCTGGCCGCGTTGCTCGGCTGGTCGCAGGGCACCTTCGCCAACAAGCTGAACATTGCCGACGGCTCGGCCGAGGTGAAGCGCGAAGTCGACGGCGGTCTCGAGAACATCAAGATCAAGCTGCCGGCGGTGATCACCACCGACCTGCGCCTCAACGAGCCGCGCTATGCCTCGCTGCCGAACATCATGAAGGCCAAGAAGAAGCCGATCGAGACGTTGGCGCCTGACGCGCTGGGTGTCGATGTGGCGCCGCGCATCAAGACCCTGAAGGTAGAAGAGCCGCCCAAGCGCAAGGCAGGCATCAAGGTGAAGACGGTGGCCGAACTGGTCGACAAGCTGCGCAATGAAGCGGGAGTGATCTGATCATGGCCATCCTCGTAGTCGCTGCGCACGACGGCAAGACCGTCCGCGCCAATGTTTCCAACGCCGTCGCCGCCGCGAGCCAGATGGGTTCGGACGTGCACGTGCTGGTGGCCGGCAGCAATGCCGGTGAAGCCGCCAAGTCGGCGAGCGCCATCTCGGGCGTCGCCAAGGTCCTGCAGGCCGAGGACGCAGCCTACGCCAACTGGCTGGCCGAAGACATCGCGCCGCTCGTGGTCAAGCTGGCGCCAGGCTACAGCCACATCGTGATGGCGGCCGACTCCGTGGGCAAGAACATCGCCCCGCGTGTCGCAGCACTCCTCGACGTGGCGCAGATTTCCGAGGCCATCCAGGTCGTCTCGCCCGATACGTTCGTCCGGCCGATCTATGCCGGCAATGCCATGGCAACCGTGCAGTCGGGCGACAAGATCAAGGTCGTGACGATCCGCCCGACCAACTTCAAGGCCGCTGCCGGCGGCGGTTCCGCGCCGATCGAGCAGACGGCCGGTGGCGCCGCCAGCGGCCTGTCTTCGTTCGTCGGTGCCGAACTCTCCAAGAGCGAGCGGCCCGAGCTCACCAGCGCCAAGATCGTCGTTTCGGGCGGCCGTGGTCTCGCCAGCGGCGACAACTTCAAGATGCTCGAGGCCCTGGCCGACAAGCTGGGCGCCGGCCTCGGCGCCAGCCGTGCGGCCGTCGACGCGGGCTACGTGCCGAACGACTATCAGGTCGGGCAGACCGGCAAGGTGGTCGCCCCCGATCTCTACATTGCCATCGGCATCTCCGGCGCGATCCAGCATCTCGCGGGGATGAAGGACAGCAAGACGATCGTGGCGATCAACAAGGACGAGGAAGCACCGATCTTCCAGGTAGCCGACTACGGCATCGTCGGAGATCTGTTCCAGATCGTTCCGGAGCTGACCGCGGCGGTCGAGAAGAAATAGATTCACCCGCCCGGCGGGAATTTAGGGGTACCCATCATGATCAAGCGCATCGGCGTCATCGGTGCCGGCCAGATGGGCGGCGGCATCGCCCACGTCTGCGCACTGAAGGGGTTCGACATCCGACTCATGGATGTCGACCAGGCGCATCTCGACAAGGGCATCGACGCGATTGGCCGCAACATGGACCGCCAGATCGGTCGCGGCATGATTCGGCCCGAGGACAAGGACGCGGCGCTAAAGCGCATCACCACGGCGCTCGACTACAAGCCGTTCGCCGATTGCGACCTGATCGTCGAGGCGGCGACGGAAAACGAGACGGTGAAGCGTGAAATCTTCAAGAAGGTCTGCGTCGACCTTCCGTCCAACGTCCTGCTCGCCACCAACACCTCGTCGATCTCGGTGACGCGCCTCGCGGCGGTGACCGATCGTCCCGGCAAGTTCATGGGCATGCACTTCATGAACCCGGTTCCGCTCATGGGACTGGTCGAGCTCATCCGCGGCATCGCAACGGAAGAAGAGACCTTCCGCACGGTGCGGGAGGTGGTGGTCAAGCTCGACAAGAAACCAGTGAATGCCGAGGACTTCCCGGCCTTCATCGTGAATCGCATCCTGCTGCCAATGATCAACGAGGCGGTCTATGCGCTTTATGAAGGCGTAGGCAACGTCGAGGCGATTGACACCGGCATGAAGCTCGGCGCCAACCATCCGATGGGCCCGCTCGAGCTCGCCGACTTCATCGGCCTCGATACCTGTCTGTCGGTGATGCAGGTCCTGCACGAGGGCCTGGCCGACTCCAAGTATCGTCCGTGCCCGCTGCTGGTGAAGTATGTAGAGGCCGGATGGGTTGGAAAGAAAGTGAAGCGCGGCTTCTACGACTACTCCGGTGAGCGTCCGGTTCCGACGCGATAGGGCCCGACGCGATAGGTGAGATGGCCATGGTGCGGTTTCCCGTTGTCCTCGCAGCAGGCTTGGCCACCGTCCTTGCCGCCGTCCCGTTTACGCCGGCCGAAGCGCAATGGGTGTTTGTCGCCCGCAAGGCGCTGGGCCGGATCCAGCAGATGACCGAAGGGCCGCAGAGCGGCCGCCCGGGCTACGATTTCGCCACGGTCATTCTGGATGCGCCGGCGGACAAGGTGTTCGCGACGGCCCTGGAGATGGCGCGCAAGAACACGTCGGTTCGTATCCTGATGCACGATTCGGGCACACGCCGTCTTCAGATCGCCGAGGGCGACCGCACCGCTACGCTGAATGTCGCCTCGTTCAGCGACGACGTTTCCCAGCTCATGATCGCCGGCCATGCCGGTCCGGGCGAGGGGTCGACGGCATCGATGATCGTGCAGGCCGTGCTGCGCGTCTGCAAGGAAATGAACAAGCACTGTGAAGTCGGCAACTAGGCCGACGAACGTCTTCAGTCAGCGCCGACTGGCAGTCAGCTCTGGCTGGCGATGGCGGCCTTGATGAGGGCGACGCCCTCGGGCATGTCCCAGTCGGCGTCGCCTTCTAGTCGGCCAAGCTCCCGTCCTTGCGGATCGACGAGGATCGAGGTCGGCAGCAAGGTCACGCCAAGACCCTGCATCGCCTTGCGGCCGGGGTCGAAGTAGATGCCGAGATTGGCGAGTTTCTTGTCCTTGTAGAACGGCGTGACCTTGGGCTTGGTCGGCCCGTCGATCGACAGCGGCAGGACCAGGAACTTGTCCTGAGGGAACATCGCCTGGAGCCGATCGAGGCTCGGCATCTCCTTGACGCAGGGCACACACCAGGTCGCCCAGAAATTGATCAGCAGGGCCCGGCCCCGGAATTCGGCGACGCGCAGCGGCTTCTCGTTGGCATCCTGGAACGCGATATCCGGCAGCGGCTTGGGCGTCTTTGCCTTTTCGAACAGTCGCATTTCCCCTGACGCCTGCGCCGGGAGCGCAAGGGCCGCCATCGCTCCGGCGAGGGCACCGGAGAGAATGTACCTCCGGCCAGGGAGGAAATTGGGGACAGGATATGTCATAAGCCGCGTTCTTAAAGGATCAATGGCGCGAATTCATGGCACGAAAGAACACGACTGCGCGAGCGGTGAAGAGTCGCTCCAATACGATGTGGGGCGGCCGTTACAAGCTCGGCCCGGCGGAAATCATGGAGCGGATCAACGCCTCCATCGATTTCGACCGGCGGCTGTACGCGCAGGACATCGCGGGCTCGCTGGCCCACTGCGACATGCTGGTGGCCCAGGGCATCCTTACGGCCAAGGATGGTCGTGCCATCCGGCGCGGGCTGCTGAAGGTGCGCGAGGAGATCGAGAGCGGTCGCTTCAAGTTCTCGACCAAGCTCGAGGACATCCATTTCAACGTCGAGGCGCGGCTGACCGAGTTGATCGGCCCGGCCGGCGGCCGGCTGCATACGGCGCGCTCGCGCAACGACCAGGTGGCGCTCGATGTCCGGCTGTGGGTGCGTGACACCATCGACCGGCTGGAGCCGATGCTGGCCGACCTGCAGGCGGCCCTGATCGACCGCGCCGAGGAATATGCCGCCACCATCATGCCGGGCTTTACGCACCTGCAGACGGCGCAGCCGATCACCTTCGGCCATCATCTCATGGCCTATGTCGAGATGTTCGGGCGCGACCGGAGCCGGCTCGTCGATTGCCGCGCGCGCCTGAATGAATCACCCTTGGGCGCCGCGGCTCTTGCCGGCTCGCCGCATCCCATCGATCCGCGGCATACCGCCAAGGCGCTGGGCTTCGACCGGCCGATGGCCAACTCGCTCGATGCCGTGTCCGACCGCGACTATGTCGTCGAATTCATCGCCGCAGCCTCGCTCACGGCCGTGCACCTGTCGCGCCTGTCGGAAGAGATCGTGATCTGGTGCTCGGCGCCGTTCCGCTTCATCGCGCTGTCAGATGCCTTCACGACCGGCAGCTCGATCATGCCGCAGAAGCGCAATCCGGATGCCGCAGAGCTGACACGCGGCAAGACCGGCCGCATCGTCGGCGCCTTCGTGGCGCTCTGCACCATGCTGAAGGGGTTGCCGCTCACCTACGGCAAGGACATGCAGGAGGACAAGGAGCCGCTGTTCGACGCCGCCGACTCGCTGGAACTCGGCGTGGCGGCGATGGCCGGCATGGTGCGCGACCTCAAGGCCAACCCGGCCCGCATGCGCGCCGTGGCGTCAGCCGACTATTCGGTGGCGACCGACCTCGCCGACTGGCTGGTGCGCGAGATCAACCTGCCGTTTCGCCAGGCACACCACGTCACGGGCCGTCTCGTGGGCATCGCCGCCGACAAGGGCGTCGATCTCGACAAACTGTCACTGGCGGAGATGCAGGCCGTCGAGCCCCGGATCGATCGCGGCGTGTATCGCGTGCTCACGGTCGAGGCCTCGGTCAAGGCGCGCAAGAGTCTGGGCGGCACCGCGCCGGTCAATGTGGCGCGCGCCGTAAGGGAAGCGCGTCGCCGGTTCGCGGGGCGTACCCAGGAACGGGGTAGGGGATCGCGGCGATGAGCTTCTTCGAGTACCGCAATGGCGAGATGCACGCCGAAGGCGTGACGCTGGCCGCGATCGCGGCCCAGGTCGGCACGCCTTTCTATTGCTATTCCGCCGGCGCGCTGCGCGCAGCCTGGCGTGAATTTGCCGACGCCATCAAGGGTATGAATGCCCCTCACGGTGCCAGCGTCTGCTACGCCATGAAGGCCAACAGCAACCTGGCCGTCATCCGCCTGTTCGGCGAGATGGGCGCCGGTGCCGACATCGTCTCGGTGGGCGAGATGCGCCGTGCGCTCGCGGCCGGCATCCCGGCCGATCGCATCATCTATTCCGGCGTCGGCAAGAAGGCGTCGGAACTCATGGAGGCCCTGCAGGCCAAGGTCGGCCAAATCAATGTCGAGAGTTCGGCCGAGCTCGAGACGCTGAACGCGGTCGCAGGCCAGCTCGGCGTCCGGGCCGACATCACCATCCGCGTCAATCCCGACGTCGATGCCGGCACGCACGCCAAGATCACGACCGGCCGCAAGGAGAACAAGTTCGGCATCGACATCGACCTGGCGCGCGAAGCCTTTGCGCTGGCCGGCCGGTTGCCGCATCTCAACGTGGTCGGCGTGGCGATGCACATCGGCTCGCAGCTCACCTCGCTCGATCCCTACCGCGCCGCCATCGTGCGCGTGCGCGATCTGATCAGCCAGTTGCGCGCCGACGGCCATCGCATCGGCCGCTTCGATATCGGCGGCGGCCTGGGGATTGTTTACGCCGACGAGAAGCCACCTTCGATCGCCGATTTCATGGCCGTGGTCGCCCGGGAGACGGCTGGGCTCGGCTGCGAACTGACCTTCGAGCCGGGCCGGCGGCTGGTCGGCGAGGCCGGCGTCCTGGTGAGTGAGGTCATCCTCGTGAAGCCCGGCGCGGCAAAGACTTTCGTCATTGTCGATGCCGCCATGAACGACCTCATCCGCCCGACCCTGTACGAGGCCTGGCACGATATCCTGCCGGTGCGCCAACCCCGCCAAGATACCGCCACGATCCGCTGCGACATTGTCGGTCCGATCTGCGAATCGGGCGATTTCCTGGCACAGAACCGTGAACTACCCCCGCTGGCTGCCGGCGACCTCGTCATGATACGCTCGGCCGGTGCCTACGGGGCGGTGATGGGTTCAAGCTACAACAGCCGCCCCCTGGCGCCGGAAGTGATGGTCGATGGCACGCGATTTGCGGTCATTAGACCCAGACCGACGATCGACGAGATGCTCCAGGCCGAGCGGTTCCCGTCCTGGATGGAGCCTGTCAAAGCGTAACGAAAGGACGGCGATGGACGCCAGCCAGACCTCAACGATCGAAGCGCCGGGCCTCCGGCGCAAGATCGGTGTGGCATGGGCGGCGCTTGCCTGGGAAGGCCTGTGGCCGCGCCTCGTGCCGATCCTGGCCTATGCCGCCCTGTTCGTGGCCGCGGCCCATCTCGACCTGTTTGCCGGCCTCGAGCCCTGGACCCATACCGGCGTGCTGGCCGTGCTGGCGCTTTCCCTGGGCGGGCTTGCCTGGTGGGAACTTCGTAATTTTGCCTGGCCCGCGCGGGAAGACGCGATCCGCCGGCTCGAGCGCGACAGCGGCGTGCCGCACCGCCCGCTGGTGGCTGTCCAGGATCGGCTTGCCGCCGGCCAGGACGATCCAATGGCTGCGGCCTTGTGGGACGCCCATCGTCGCCGCGAGGTCGAGCGCCTGGCCGGCCTCGGCAACAGGCCGGCCCATCCCGGGCTTGCCAAACTCGACACATGGGCGTTGCGCCTCGTGCCGGTGCTGCTGCTGATCGTGGCCGTCGCGAGCGCTGGCGGCTGGCGCACCGATCGCATGACGGCGGCCTTCACGCCGGCCTTTCCGCCGCCGCCGCCGGTGGTCGCCAATCTCTGGATCGCGCCACCGGCCTATACCGGCAAGCCGCCGATCTATCTCGACGTCGCCGATCGCGACAAGCTCCTGCGCGTGCCGGTCGGCAGCAAGCTGGCGGGCTTCGTCGATGACGTGCGCGGCCGCAAGCCGCCGCTGCTCGCAATCGACGGAAAGACGACCGAATTCACCACCGTCGGCAAGGGCAAGTACCAGGTCGAGCAGGTCATTACCGAAGGCAAGCAGATCGCGCTGCAGGCGCGGGGCGACGAGCAGGCGCGCTGGAAGCTGCACGTCATTCCCGATCTGGCGCCGACCATCGAGTTCGCCCGCCCGATAGCCGTCGACAAATGGTCGACCAAGATCGAGTACATCGCCGGCGACGATTTCGGCGTGAAGGGCGTTCAGCTCCAGATCCGGCTGCACGGCAGCGTGCTGGGCGACGATGCCCTCAGCAGCGACGAGGAGCCCGAAGTCCTGCGCGTCGACCTGCCGGTCGCCGGCAACACCAAGAAGGTGTCAGACACCTTCGTGCGTGACCTCACCAGCCATCCGTGGGCCGGTCTCAAGGTCACGGTCATGCTGTTTGCGTCGGACGCCATCGACCAGAAGGGTCGCAGCGCCGTCGAGACCTTCCTGTTGCCTGAGCGGGTTTTCAACGACCCGACCGCGCGGGCGCTGATCGTGTTGCGCAAGGCACTGACGCGGGATCCCAAGGGCTATCGCGTCGATGTCGCCGACGGCATGCGCATGATCCAGATCAAGCCGGAGAGCTATCGCGAGGATCCGGTCGTGCAGCTCGGCCTGCGCATCGGTGCGGCACGGCTGGCGCAGAACGGCGACAAGGAGAACATCACGGAGACCCAGAAGCTTCTGTGGGATCTCGCCATGCGCCTCGAGAGCGGCAGCACGTCCGAGGCCGAGCAGGCACTCGAGCAGGCGCGGCAGGAGCTGCGCGATGCCATGCAGCGGCAGGCCGGCGACGAGGAAATCGAGAAGCTCATCCAGCAGCTCTATGACGCGATGGCCCGTTGGCAGCGCGAACTCGCCGAGAAGATGAAGGATCCCGAGGAGCGCCGCCGCATGCAGGAGCAGGCGGAGAAGATGGATCCCAACAACACCATCACCGGCGACGACCTGCAGAAGATGCTCGACAAGATTCGCGAGATGGCGAAGAACGGCGACCGCGAGGGCGCCAAGCGCGCGCTCGAAGAGCTGCGCAAGATGATGGAAAACGCCACGCCGATGATGGCCCAGCCCGGCCAGCAGCGCCAACCCGGCCAGCAGCGCGGCCAGCAGGGCCAGGGCAATCAGCAGGGCCGCGAAATGATGAACCAGCTCGACCGTCTGTCGCGCCGCCAGAACCAGCTTCTGGGCGAGTCCGAGCGCGAAGGCCGCCAGCAAGGCCAGCAGGGACAGCGCGGCCAACAGGGCCAGCGCGGCCAGCAGGGGCAACAGGGCCAAGGCCAGCAGCCGGGCCAACCGCGCCAGGGACAGCCAGGGCAGGGTCAGGGACAGCCCGGCGACGGCCAGTGGGGCGAACAGCAGCGCGGCCAGCAGGAAGGCCTGCGCCGACAGCTCGGCGACCTCATGCGCCGGCTCGACGAGAACGGCATGCCGATGCCGGAGGCGCTGGGTCGCGCCGAACGTTCCATGCGCGAGGCCGAGGAGTCGCTGCGCCGTGGCGACCCACGCGAGGCGTCGCGTTCGCAGCGGCGCGCCCTCGACAATCTCCAGCAGGGCATGGGCGACATGGCCGATCAGATGCGCCAGCGCGGGCCGGGCAGCGGCCAGGACCTTGCCGAGATCGAGGAGCGCGAGCGCAAGAGCGAGGATCGCGATCCGCTTGGCCGTTCCGACGGCAACTATGGCGATGCGGTCGACACCGGCACCGACAAGGTGCCGCTCGAACTCGAACGCCAGCGCAGCCGCGAGATCCTCGACGAGTTGCGCCGCCGCGCCGGCGACCAGCTCCGGCCGAAGGAAGAGCTCGACTACATCGACCGCCTGCTGAAGACCTACTAGGCCGTCTTCTCGACCACACCGATGTAGGGCAGCCCGCGGAAGCGGTGCGCCCAGTCGAGGCCGTAGCCGACGAGAAATTCGTCGCCGGCCTCGAAGCCGACGAAATCAGCCTGCAGCGTCGTGCGCCGCTTCTCCGGCTTGTCGAGAAGGGTGCAGATCGACACACGCCTCGCGCCGCGCTCCTCCAGGAGCTTCTTTGCGAAGCTCAGCGTAAAGCCCGATTCCAGAATGTCGTCGACCAGCAGCACGTCGCGGTCGCGGACGTCGTCGACGATGTCGCGCACGACCTTCACGTGGCCGGTCGTCTCGGTGCCGCTGCCGTAGCTAGACAGCGTCAGGAAATCCATCGACCAGTCCGCGCCGGCGCGGCTCAGCGCCCGGATCAGGTCGGCCGCGAACACGAAGCTGCCTTTGAGAACCGAGACGACCAGAGTGTCGGGCGCCAGTTTGACCGCGAGGTCAGCCGCCATCTCGTCGACGCGTGCGGCGATCTCGGCGGCAGAAAATCGGATCGAGACGGTTGGGCGGTTGGGCATGGCGGACTCGGCTATTCGACGGTGGGGACGATCTCGGTGGTGCCGGAGGGCGGCTCGTCGAGCGTCTGGCGAAAGCTCGCCCGGGCACCGGGCCCGATCGGGCCCTGGATCAACGGGTAGGCGCGTTCGCCCAACACATCGCTGTCCTTCCGGAAGATCAATTTCAATCGGCTGGTCGATCCCGGAGCACGGCCGGCGTTGACGATGTCGCCCTGCACGACGTAACGGCCATCGACCAGTTCGATCTTGGTGGCGTCGAGATCGATCTCGAGCCGCGCCTGGTTAGCTGGGGCAGGGCGGCCCGGAGTCGTCGGGGCTCCGAACAATGAGCGGAGCGTGTCGAGGCTGAGGATCGATTGCCATTGGGGCGAAAGCTGCCCCCGAATCTCGTGCCGTCCGGCGTAGGCTGCGGCGCCGACTACAACGACCACGACGGCAGCGCCCGCCACCCACCGCCCCCAATGGCTCCTGGGCTGCTGTCGCGTGAGCGCCGGCAGACCCGCGCCCTGGGCTTGCGGCCGGATCACGAAATCAGGTACGGGCCGCGCCTGTGGGGCGGACTCCGGAGAAGCCGCTGCCGTGGCCTCCGGCTTCGCGAACCAGCGATGGCTGCAGCGGGCGCACTGGACGGTACGCCCGTCCTGGCCGAGCGCCGCTGGATCGACGGCGTATCGGGCACCGCAGTTTGAACAAGTAACGTGCATGATGAGTGGGGAAGTTCCCCTAGATGTGCTTGCGGGCGGACGTTAGGCCACTAAAACTGGCCTTACAAGCAACACTGGACGTGCCTTCGCCCTTCATGCCCCATTCTGGTTTCCTCGGTCTTCGCTCGCTGCTCTTCAATGTCGGCTGGTATGTCGGGTCGACTGTGATTGCCATCGTTGGCATGCCGCTCCTGCTGGCGCCACGGCGTTGGGTTGTTGCCTGGTCGCATTTCTGGATCCGCTTCTGCCTGGGCTGGCTGAGGATCACCTGCCTGCTCACGCATCGCCTGGATGGCCTTGGCAACATGCCGTCCGGACCGGTCATCATCGCGGCCAAGCATCAATCGACGTGGGAGACGCTGGCCTTCGCCCTGCTGTTTCCGAATGCCGCGATCATCCTGAAGCGCGAGCTGCTGTTCATTCCCGTCGTCGGCTGGGCAATGGCCCGGGCCGGTCACATCGGCGTCGAACGCGGCGATGGGGCCAAGGCGTTGCGCGGCCTGGTACGACAGGCCAAGGCGGCGCTGGCCGAGGGCCGTTCCCTCCTCATTTACCCCGAGGGCACGCGGACGCCGGTCGGCTCCCAGCCGCCCTATCAGGTCGGTACCGCGGCGCTCTACCGTCAGCTCGGCGTGCCGGTCGTGCCGGTGGCGCTCAATTCGGGCGTCTTCTGGGGCCGGCGGAAATTCATCAAATGGCCCGGTGTCATCGATGTCGAAGTGCTGCCGGCCATCCTGCCCGGGCTCGACCGGAAAGCCTTCATGGCGACGTTGCGGGAGCGCATCGAGGGGGCGACGGAGCGGCTGGTAAAGTCGGCTCAAAAATAGAACAAAAAAAGAACAATCTGTTGATATCTACCGGCCTGACGCTTAACTTCTTTTGATGGAATGGGCTCCGGTTTCCCAGCGTATCTGGGACATGAAATACCGCTTTCGCGACCCCTCCGGACAGGCCGATGCCGATCTGGACGCCACTTGGTGGCGGTTGGCGCGCGCGCTGGCCTCACCGGAGCGCGATCCTGAGCTGTGGGCCGGGCGCTTCCACGACGCGCTGTCGGGCTTCAGGTTCCTGCCGGCTGGACGCGTGATTGCCGGCGCCGGCACGGGCCGCACGGTCACGCTCTTCAACTGCTTTGTCATGGGAACGATCGGCGACGACATGTCGTCGATTTTCGAGAACCTGCGCGAAGCGGCGCTCACCATGCAGCAGGGCGGTGGCATTGGGCACGACTTCTCGACGCTCCGCCCGCAGGGCGCGCCGGTGAGGGGCGTCGGCGCCGACGCCTCCGGTCCGCTGTCGTTCATGGATGTGTGGGATTCGATGTGCCGCACCATCATGAGCGCGGGATCGCGCCGCGGCGCCATGATGGCGACGCTGCGGTGCGACCATCCCGACATAGAAGCCTTCGTCGATGCCAAGCGCGATCCGGCACGCCTGCGCATGTTCAACGTCTCGGTGCTGGTCACCGATGCCTTCATGAAGGCGGTGAAGGACGATGCCGACTGGGACCTCGTGTTCGGCGGCAAGGTCTACAGGACGGTGAAGGCGAAGGCGCTTTGGGAACGCATCATGCGCGCCACCTACGACGTGGCCGAACCCGGCGTGATCTTCATCGATAGGGTCAACCGGCGGAACAACCTGCACTATTGCGAGACCATCCAGGCAACCAATCCCTGTGGCGAACAGCCGTTGCCGCCTTATGGCGCCTGCCTGCTGGGCTCAATCAACCTTGCGGCGCTGGTGAAGGATGCGTTCACGTCCGAAGCACGGCTCGATCTCGAAGCACTGGAGCAACTCGTGCCGGTCGCCGTGCGCATGCTCGACAACGTGATCGACGTCTCGCGCTTTCCCCTGCCGCAGCAGGAGAAGGAGGCCAAGGCCAAGCGCCGCATCGGGCTCGGCGTCACCGGGCTGGCCGATGCGCTGATCTTCTGCGGCGTCCGCTACGGCTCGCCCGAGGCGGTCCGGCTCACGCGCGACTGGCTGGGCGCGGTCCAGCGCTTCTCCTATCTCGCCTCGGCTGACATCGCGGCCGAGAAGGGCAGTTTCGAGCTCTACGATCGTACCCGCTATCTCGCCGGCGAGACGGTGCGCGGCCTGCCGGAGGATGTGCGCACTGCGATCGGCCGCTACGGCATCCGCAACGCCCTGCTGAACTCAATCGCGCCGACCGGCACGATTTCGCTGCTGGCCGACAATGTCTCCTCAGGCATCGAGCCGGTCTTCGCCTTCGGCTACGTCCGGCACGTGCTTCAGCCCGACGGCACCAAGCGCGAGGAAAGCGTGGAAGACTATGCGTTCCGGGCGTGGCGCGAGTTGAAGGGCAACGAAGCGCCGCCGTCTGACGTGTTCGTCGACGCCCAGACACTCTCGCCCGCCGACCACCTCGCCATGCAGGCGGCCGCCCAGGACTTCGTCGACAGCTCGATCTCCAAGACCATCAACCTGCCGCGCGACATCTCGTTCGAAGCCTTCAAGGGCGTCTACGAGGAAGCCTATGCGCAGGGCTGCAAGGGCTGCACGACCTATAGGCCGAACGATGTGACGGGTGCCGTGCTGGAAGTGAAGCCTGCGGAGCGGGCGACGCCGGCACTCGTTCCAGTGACGACGCGCGAGGAAGGTGTCGTCTACATCGCCCAGCCGCTCGACCGGCCGGAAGACCTGCCGGGCCGCACCTACAAGATCAAATGGCCGGGCAGCGATCACGCGATCTACATCACCATCAACGACGTGATGCAGGACGGCCGTCGCCGGCCGTTCGAGATCTTCATCAACTCCAAGAATATGGAGCACTACGCCTGGACCGTGGCGCTGACGCGCATGATCTCGGCAGTGTTCCGCCGCGGCGGCGATGTGTCGTTCGTGGTGGAAGAGCTGAAGGCGGTGTTCGATCCGCGCGGCGGCCAGTGGATGGAGGGCCGCTACGTGCCGTCACTGCTGGCGGCGATCGGCGGCGTGATCGAACGCCACCTGATCGAAATCGGATTCTTGAGCCCGGCCGATGCGCCGATGCTGACCAACGAGTCGGAGCAGCGCGTGAGATTGGCAGCCGGCGCGCGCGAGCCGTCGGGTGGCACTGCTCCTACGACGATGGGTCAGTGCCCCAATTGCGGCGCAGCCTCCCTGACGCATCAGGAAGGCTGCGATGTTTGCCTCAATTGCGGATATTCGCGCTGCGGCTAGCCGAGTTCTAGTTCGATCCCGGCAGACTTGCTGACTCCGGCCCACAACTTGGCGAAGTCGCCGACGAAAGCGGTGTATTCGGCTGGTGTCATCGGCTTGTCGCCGGGCAGCAGCACCACTTCCTTGAAGCGTTCGACGACTTCCGGTGCCTTGTAGGCTTTCTGCAGCTCGTCATAGAGGCGGGCCACGACGTCCGGCGACATGCCCTTGGGGCCCGAGATACCGACCCAGGTCGAGGTCGTGAGCTTGGGGAAGCCCTGCTCGGCGAAGGTCGGTGCGTTGGGATACATGTCGATGCGCTTGTCCGAGCTGATCGCCAGCAGGCGGACCTTGCCGGCGTTGATGTGCGGTACGTTGGTGGTGATCGGGTCGAACATCGACGGAATGGTGCCCGCCAGCATGTCCTGCAGCGACGGCGCCGAGCCGCGGTAGGGGACGTGCTTCAGTTTGATGCCGGCCTCGCTGGACAGCAGTTCGCCCATCAGATGGGTGTTGGAGCCGATGCCGGAACTGCCGAAGGCGATCTGGTCGGGCTTGGCCTTGGCAGCAGCGATGTAGTCGGCCAGCGTCTTGTAGGG
>CAMAYC010000094.1 GCA_945862125.1 Reyranella massiliensis 521 | reverse complement strand
TGCCGGTGGCGGTGCTGCCGGGCGGGACGAACTGGCAGGCGACCATGCTGCCGGTCGAGACGATCATGCCCTTCTTCAGCGTCTTGCCGTGCTCGCCCAGCTTGTTGGCGAGCCAGGCCAGCGAATTGTAGCAATGGCCCAGCACGTCGCCGGAATGGCCCTCGCGCACCACCTTGCCGTCGAAGGCGATCGAGCCATTGAGATTGCCGAGGTCGAGCTTGCTCCAGCCCTTGTTGGGCTTGGCCAGCAGCGAGCCGCCGTTCCAGCCGGCGTCCATAATCAGCGGGTTGACCGCGAGGCGGCTATAATCGGCGCCGCGATCCTCGATCAGCTCGAAGCCGGCGCGGGCGGAGCCGACGTAACGGGCGATCGAATCTTTGTCGTAGGGCCTGGCTTTCGGTTTCGGCACATCGGCGTTCACGGTCAGGATGATTTCCAGTTCGACACCCAGCCGCGTCCATCTGTCGGCGCGCACCGAGGCCTTGTGCTCGAACACGCGCTTCTTGCGGATCGGTCCGTAGGCGGGACCTTTCAGGCCGGTCTGCGCCAGGATCTGCGGCGAGGTGAGCGCGATCTTGTAGCCGACCAGCGGGCCCTGCTTGACGACCTGCTTCTTCAGGAAAGCGTCCTGGACCTTGTAGGCCAGCCGTTCGTCGTCGGTCGCGAACTGCGCCGGCCACCAGCCGACGACGGCGCGGGCCTTGTCGACGGAATGCAGCCAGCTGGCGACCTTGGCGATGCTGAGAGCCATGTTGTTCCTCCCCTTGCTTGCAGCGATGCGGCCCGCATAGTGCCACCATGGCGGTTAAAGCGGCGAAGAATTCTGGCCCGGTCCGGTCTGGCGCGGTGGTGGGCGTGGTGCTGGCGGGCGGCGAGGGCAAGCGCATGGGGCCGGGGCCGCTGAAGCCGCTGCGGCCGCTCGCGGGCCGGCCGATGGTGGCCCATGTCGTGGAGCGCCTGCGGCCGCAGGTGATGGACCTGGTGGTGATCGCCAACCAGCCGGCCGCGGCCTTCAGGGCGCTGAAGGCGGCGGTGATCGCCGATCCGCCGGACATCCAGCGCGCGGCCAGGGCCGATGGCCGGAAGCTGGGACCGCTGGCCGGCATTCTGGCCGGCATGGAATGGGCCGCGGCGCATCATCCACATGCCGGCTGGATCCTGACGGCGCCGGCCGATGTGCCGTTCCTGCCGCTCGATCTCACGGTGCGGCTGTGCGGCCACATGCATGTGCCGGAGCCCGACGTGCTGATGGTCCGCCACGGCAGGCGGCGCGAGCACACGATTGCGGTCTGGTCGGTGAAGCTGGCGGCCGATCTCCGCCGCGCGCTGCTGGACGAGGGCGTGCGGCGGGTCGAGGAATTCGCACGGCGCTACGCCTTCGCCGAACTTGTGTGGCCGGGCGGCGCGGCGCCGTTCCTGAACGTCAATACCCCGGCCGAATTCGCCAAAGCCACGCGCCTGGCCGCCTCAAGCTTACGTGACCGCCGGCTATCGAAGCGATAGCCGGCGTGTGAGGGAAGGTGAGGCAAAATCGTCGTATGATCGTGTCGTCATCAGCCAAGGAGGACCCCATGACAAAGACCCGCCTCGCCATCGCTTCGGCCCTCGCCGCCGCGCTCGTGCTGCCGGTGGCCGCCCAGGCCCAAGGCAATACGGAGAAGTGCTACGGCATCTCCAAGGCCGGCAAGAACGACTGCCAGACCGCGACCTCCTCGTGCGCCGGCACCTCCAAGAGGGACGGTCAGACCGACGCCTGGCTCAGCGTGCCCAAGGGCGCGTGCGAGAAGATCGTCGGTGGCAGCCTCGCCGCCAAGAAGTAGCTGCATGAACCTGGTCGCCGGCATCGGGCTGCGGTCGCCGCATCTGGCGGAGATTGGGCGCGACCGGCCGGCGACCGGCTTTCTCGAAATCCACGCCGAGAACCATCTCGGCAGGTCGCCGGCGCGGCAAGCCATCGAGCAGCTGCGCGAAAATTACGATTTCTCGGTCCATGCCGTCGGCCTGTCGCTGGGATCGGTCGACGGTCTCGACGAGGTCCATCTCGCCCGCGTCGTCGACCTGGTGAAGCGGCTAAAACCGGCGCTGGTCTCCGATCATCTGTCGTGGAGCGTGCACGGCGGCCGCTACTTCAACGACCTGCTGCCGCTGCCCTATACCGAGGAGGCGCTCGACGTTGTCGTTCGCAATATCGGGCGGCTTCAGGAGAGATTGGGCCGGCAGGTCTCGATCGAGAACCCGTCGTGCTATCTGGGCTTTGGCCATTCGACCCTCACGGAGCCGGAATTTCTCGCCGAGTTGGTGCGGCGAAGCGGCTGCGGCCTGCTGCTCGACGTCAACAACATCGTCGTGACCGCGCACAATCTCAGGCTCGATCCGCGCGGGTGGCTGTCGGGCCTGCCCGGTGAGGCGATCACTGAATATCATCTGGCCGGCCATGCCGTGAACGACTGCGACGGCGAGCCGGTCCTGATCGACGATCACGGCAGCCGGGTGGGCGACGAGGTCTGGGCGCTGTTCGGCGAGGCACTGCGGCGCTACGGCCCGCGACCGACACTGATTGAATGGGACACCGATATTCCGGCGCTGTCGGTACTCCTCGAGGAAGCCGCGCGGGCCGAGCGCATGATCCAGCAGGTGAGGGCAGATGCCGCTCGCGCTGCGTGAACTCCAGGCGGCCTTCGCCGATCAGGTCGCCGGCCGCGATCGGGCCGATCTTGTAGAGGAGGTCGTGGGCGACTCGATGACGGCTGAAGCGCGGCTGCGCATCCATCGGCATCACGTCGCCCATAGTCTCGGCAGCGCGCTCGCCGCCACCTTTCCGACCGTCCACGCGCTGGTCGGCGAGGCATTCTTCCGCGCGATGGCGCAGCGCTTCGTCGGGCAGACACTGCCGGAGCAGCCTGTGCTCGCTGAATATGGCGCCGACTTTCCGGCTTTCGTCGCGGGCTACGAGCCGGCGGCCTCGCTTCCGTATCTGGCAGACATTGCCCGGCTCGACTGGGCGCTGAATGTCGCGTTCCACAGTCCGGCGGGCCGCCGGCTCGCCACGTCCGATCTCGCCGGGATCGCTGCGGAGAAGTTGCCGTCGCTGTCGCTCGCGTTACCGGAGGGCGCGACGTTGATCGGTTCGCGCTACCCGCTCGACCGCATCTGGAACGCGTCGCAGCCGGGCGCGACCGCCGACAAGGTAGACCTCGGCGACGGCCGTGCTGATCTGCTGGTGCTCCGCCGGTCCGACGATGCGGCGTTCGTCATCCTCGCGGCGGGGGAAGCGGCCTTTGTTGCTGCCTTGATCGACGGCCTGTGCCTGGAAGCGGCAGCGGAGCGGGCGTCGCACGTCGACCCGTCTTTGGATCTGTCCGCAATGTTTGCCCGGCTGCTTAGTTTGGAGGCATTTGCTGCAATGCAGCAAGACGAAGTGGGGGGAGCATAAAAAGCCGCCTGGCATGGGATTGATGCGAGGCGGTGTTTTGCTGCGGTGCACGGCAAGAATCCACCGACATCCCTGAACGATCTTGCAGCGTAACCGACCATCCCTATACTCCGCGCGCCTTAAAAGTCCGCCTTCCCCCGAGGCGGATGTCCAGTCGCTGCGAGTGGAGTTGCCGACGATGTCGATTACGTTGCCGCAGAATTACCGGCCTACCGATCGCGAAACCTTCATGAACCCGATGCAGCAGGAGTACTTCCGGCAGAAGTTGCTGAAGTGGAAGAACGAGCTGATCGACGAGTCCAACCAGACGCTGCAGAACATGCAGGAAGAGAGCCTGGCGCAACCCGATCTCGCCGATCGCGCCACCGCCGAGACCGACCGCTCTCTCGAACTGCGCACCCGCGATCGCTTCCGCAAGCTGATTTCCAAGATCGACCAGGCCATGAAGTCGATCGACGAAGGCACCTATGGCTATTGCGAGGAGACCGGTGAGCCGATCTCTCTGAAGCGCCTGGAAGCGCGTCCGATCGCGACGCTCTCGGTCGAGGCGCAGGAGCGCCACGAGCGTATGGAGCGCACGCGGCGCGACGAAGGCGCCGACTAAGCTTTTGCTTCGTCCTGCATCTGCTGGCGATTGAGTGCGCGGCCGGTCCGGCCGCCACCTGGCTTGCCGTCATGCCAGGCGATCGCGCCGTTGCAGAATACCGTGTCGATCCCCTTGGCCGGCGAGATAGGCTTTTCGAAGCTCGCCGTATCGATCACCGTCGTCGGATCGAAGATGCAGAGATCGGCGTAGAAGCCGGCCTTGACCTCGCCGCGCTTGGCGAGCCTGAAGTGACGCGCCGAGTAGGACGTCATGCGCCGCACGGCATCTTCGAGCGGGAACAGCTTTAGGTCGCGCGAGTAGTGCCCCAGGACGCGCGGAAAAGTGCCCCACAGGCGTGGATGCGGATGGGTGTCGAAGGGGATGCCGTCGGAGCCGATCATGGCGCCGCTGTGGGACATGGCACCCTGCACGTCCTTCTCGTCCATCATGAAGTAGATGGCGCCGGCCGGCTGGAGACGGTCGCAGGCCTCGTCGACGGAGCACCCCATCTCCTTGGCGATGTCCCTGAGATCGCGTCCGCTCACGCCCTTCACCGAATCGGACCAGCTGATCAGCACCTTGTCGGCCCGATCCAGCATGTCCTTGCGCAGGATCGTGGAGCCGGCGACGTAGGGATAGACGTCGAAGGCGATTTCCTGCTGCTTCATCGCATCGCTGAACTTGGGCAGCGTCTCCCTCATGCGGCCGAAATTGGACCGCCCGGCACATTTGTGATGCGACACGACGATATGCGCACCGGCACGCCGGCCGATTTCGAAAGTCTCATCCATCGACTTCAGAATGTCTTCGCTCTCGTCCCTCATGTGGGCGGTATAGACGGCGCCCCACTTGCCGAGTGGCATTGCGACCTCGGCCACTTCGTCGGTGGTGGCGGCCATGGCCGGCGGATAGAACAGGCCGCTCGACATGCCGATCGCGCCCTGCTCGAGGGCGAGATCGAGTTGCTCGCGCATGGCGCCGATCTCGGAGGCTGTCGCCCGGCGGTTGACGTCGAGGTTCATGGCATCGAAGCGCAACGTCGAGTGACCGACCAGAAACGCGCCATTGATGGCCGGTCGGGCCGCATCGACCTTGCCGGCGAACTCGGCGAAGGTCTTGCCGAGGTTTTCCGTCTTCTTCACCGACAGCGAGATGAGATGGGGGATGTCGGAGCGTCCATAGGGCGACGCCGAGATGCCGCAATTGCCGCAGACCACGGTGGTCACGCCCTGGCTCGCCTTCATCGCCATCAACGGATTGTCGATGATGTAGGTGTCGTCGTGGGTGTGCACGTCGATGAAGCCCGGCGCCACGACCTTGCCTGAGGCATCGATTTCGTTGTCGCCCTTCAACGAGCCTGGCGTGCCAACCGCGGCGATCCGGTCGCCTTTGAGGGCCACGTCGGCGGCGAACAGCTTCGCGCCGGTGCCGTCGGCGACCTGGCCGTTGCGGATGACGGTATCGTAGGTGGCCATGGCGTACTCCCTACGCTTCGTTGCGGCCGAGCCGCATGTCGAGGTCGAACGGATAGAGCGGCCGCTTGACCCGGGTGTACTTGAAGAGCTTGAGGTCCGAGGCGGTGCAGCCGTCGCCGTCGCACATCACGATGTGCTTGGCGATCGGCTCGAAGCCGGCACGGAAATGCTGGCGCGACTTGATCAGCACGAACTTCTTGCGGCGTGGATCGATACCGCAGTGGGTGAAGACGCCGAGGTCGTAGGGCTCGGCGCGCTTCTCGGACACCACGATCTGCATCTTGCCGGTGTCGAGCACGGCGGTGCGGCCCATGCGCACCGTGGTGCCGGTGGCCATCGGTCCGGTGACCGTGAACTGGCCGTCGGTGATGGCCTTGACCTTGCCGGTGATTTTTAGCGGCTTGCCCTTCAGGCCCATGGCCGGCATGTCGATCTTGCCGCCCAACTCCAGCGTGATCTCGGCGCCGACGCCGGCTTTGATCATCTGTTCGACGCAGGCGGGATCGCAGATCGGGCCGGCGCAGGCATCTTCCATGCCCTGCTTGATCGCCTCCTCGATGACGCTCATCACGTCCTGGGTACCGCCCGAGGCGGTGTTGTCGCCGTGGTCGGCCATCACGACCGGGCCGCCGTCCAGCGACTTGGCGCGCGCCACCTGAACAGAAAGCGGTTCGGGGTGGAACAGGAAGCCCTCGCGCTTCTCCCACGCGGTATCGAGGATCTTGTTCAGCAGGATCTCACCCTCGGCCGTGCGCTTGTCGCAGACGATGACGGAGGACAGGGCGAGGTGGGGGATGTCGGCCTGCGGAAAGCCGCCGAACACCGAGGCGTTGAGCACCTGCCCGGTGTCCTCGGCCTGATTGGCCATGCCCATCAGCGTCTTCATCGGCTCACGTGAGGGCGTGTGGACCAGAGAGCTGCTCATGATCGGCCGGTTGCCCCAGACCATCTTCGGCTCGACCTCGCCCGCCAGCGCGCGCATCAGGGTGCGCCCGGCGCGGCGTGCGGTATCGGCCATGTCGATGTGGGGATAGGTGCGATAGCCGGTGATGATCGTGGCGCCGTTGATCATGGCGTCTGTCATCTGGGTGTGGAAATCGAGCGCCACTGCAATCGGCACGTCGGGTGCGATCTTGCGGATGCGGTTCAACAGTTCGCCTTCCCCGTCGTCATAGTGTTCCGCCACCATCGCGCCGTGCAGGGCGAGCAGCACGGCATCGCAGCCCTTCCTGACCTCGTCGACGATGGCCGTCGTCATCTGCTCGTAGGCGGCCTTGGTGACGAGGCCCGAGGGATTGGCGCTGGCGGCCATAGGCACGGTGAATTCGGCGCCGGCCTTGCGCGTTACCTCGATGAATCCACCGAGGGAGGTGTTGGTGCCTTCGAACTCCTTGATGGCAAGGGGGCCGGAAAGATCCGTCGCGCGGGCAAAGGAGGAGATTGGGGTTGGCAGGGGCGAGAACGTGTTCGTCTCGTGCATCATCATTGCGACTACGAACTTTTTCGCCAAGACCGCCTCCACTCAGAATTAAGTCGTTGAACAATCTACCTAAATGCAGGCCCCCTGCGTCTGGAGGAGCATTGCGCCTAGTGCAAAGCTGCATCGCGCAATTTTGGTGCGTTGCAAAAAAGCCACACCTCAAATCCATCGGCGATGTTCGCTAAATCTGTGAATTCAGGGCTCTTTTTCGCCCTTGAAATCTCTTCGCAGGTGCACCATTCTCTGGGGGCAGCAAACGTCACCTCGGTGACCGCATTGTTTGCTGTATGCCCGTCTTGGGCGTTTCCTCCCTAAACTCGGGCCGTGCTTGTCACGGCCCTTTTTTTTGGCCGTTTGGCGCTATTCAGCGGCGAGCGGTCTTGGAAGCAGGATTTCCGGGGCCTGATTGCCGATCTCTTCGAGCAATCCAGCCATCAGCCGTTCCATGACGCCAGCTGTCGGCAGCCGCTCGTGACGTGCCTCGTCCATATAGAGGGCCCGGTTTATTTCGATCTGCAGAGCGTGGCGGGCAAGTCCAGGGCGGCCGTAGCGCTGCGTGGTGAAGCCGCCAGCGTAGGGCTGGTTGCGCAGGACCCGCAGGCCGTGGGCGGCCAGCCAGTGCTCGGCGCACTCGACCAGCTCCGGGGCGCATGATTCGCCGTGATTGTCGCCCAGTACGATATCTACACGGGTGTCGCGCTCCCGCTGACCCAGGCTGGATACCGACGACGGCATGGAATGGGCATCGATCAGCAAGGCGGCGCCGAACAGGCTGTAGGTCTGCTCCACCAGGCCCGACAGCGCCACATGATAAGGCCGCCAGCAGGTCTCGAGCCGGTGTTCTATGACTTCGGCCGGAACCCGGCCGCGGTAGATCGCCTCGCCGCTGGCGGCCACCCGCGGGATCATGCCGAGTCCTGCGGCCACGCGCGTCGTCCGGTGATTGAGCGGCCGCGGCAAAGGCCCCTCGAACATGGCCGGGTCTAGTTCATATGGCTCGCGGTTGGCGTCGACGTAGGAACGCGGGAAACGGGCCGCCAGCAGGGGCATGCCGAGTGCCGGGGCGGCGCTGAACAATTCGTCGACGAAGGCGTCCTCGGCCCGGCGCAGGGCCGCGAGCGGCACCGCCGCCTGGGCCAGAAACTCGGTGGGATAATTCGAGCCGCTGTGCGGCGAGGCGACCACGACCGGCAGTGTTTGGCGGGTCGGCAGGCGGCAGTCCAAAGCCTCGTGATCGGGCGGGGCCGGCGAGAATTCCATCCCCTGCTCATAGCGTGCGGGGCGGGGCGCGTCACGCGCGCCCGCTCTTGCCATTTCGGGGGGAGCGATGTAGACGACCGGGCTTCCGCGTTGCGGCGTGTATTTACACGTGGCGACACGATCGGCGATGGGCGCGTAGCTCAGCGGTAGAGCACTGTCTTGACATGGCAGTGGCCACAGGTTCGATCCCTGTCGCGCCCACCACCGCCACCCACCTCAAGCCCTTGATCTGGCAGGCCTTGATCTGGCCCCTTGATATGAATGGGGCGCCATCGGACTGTAGAACGTCACTGGAGTTCCGATGTCCGATTTCTTCTCCCTCTACAGCCATGACTTCGCCCGCATCGCCTGTTGTGTCCCCCGTACCCGGGTGGCCGATGCATCTTTCAATCTCGCCGAGACCTTGAGGCTGGCGGCCGAAGGCGACAAGGCCGGTGCCGCGCTGATGGTCTTTCCGGAGCTAGGGCTCTCGTCCTACGCCATCGAGGACCTGCTGCTGCAGGACGCTCTGCTTGACGAAATCGAGCGCTCCGTCGCCGAGGTCGTGAAGGCGTCGAAGAAGCACAACCCCGTGCTGATCGTCGGCGCGCCATTGCGCGTGCGCGGGCGACTCTACAACACCGCCATCGTCATTCATCGTGGCGCCATCCTGGGCGTCGTGCCCAAGATCTACCTGCCGAACTACCGCGAGTTCTACGAGAAGCGGCACTTCATCTCTGGTGCCAACGTGCTCGAACCGGAAATCACGCTGGCCGGCCAGAAGGTGCCCTTCGGCACCGATTTCCTGTTCCGCTCCACGGGCAGCGTGCCCATGACCTTCCATGTCGAGATCTGCGAGGACGTCTGGGTGCCGGTGCCGCCGTCGAGTCACGCAGCCCTCGCCGGCGCCGAGGTTCTGGTGAACCTCTCGGCCAGCAACATCACCATCGGCAAGGCTGAGACGCGCCGGCTGCTGTGCGCCAGCCAGTCCTCGCGCGCGATCGCCGCCTATGCCTATTCGGCGGCAGGCGCGGGCGAATCGACGACCGACCTCGCCTGGGACGGCCACGCCGCCATCTTCGAGATTGGCGACCTGTTGTCGGAGTCGCAGCGCTTCGCGCAGGAGTCGACGATCATCCAGGCCGACATCGATCTCGGCCGCATCCGCCAGGAGCGGCTGCGCTATAACGGCTTCGCCGATTGCGCCGCGAACGAAGGCACGCGGGTGACGCGCTTCCGCGCCGTCACGTTCGAACTCGACGCGCCGAAGAAGGGCGTGATGCTGCAGCGGGCCATAGAACGCTTTCCCTATGTGCCGTCCGACCCGGCGAAGCTGCGCGACAATTGCTACGAGGCCTACAACATCCAGATCCAGGGCCTGGCTCAGCGCCTGCAGTCGAGCCGCGTCGGCAAGGCGGTCATCGGCGTTTCCGGCGGCCTCGATTCGACGCATGCGCTCCTGGTGACCTGCCGGGCGATGGATTTGCTCGGCCTCGACCGCAAGAACGTGCTGGCCTTCACCATGCCGGGTTTCGGCACCTCGGACAAAACCCACAAGAACGCCTGGCGCCTGATGCGCGAGCTGGGTGTGACGGCGGCGGAGATCGACATCAAGCCGTCGGCCCTGCAAATGCTGAAGGACATCGGCCATCCCTTCGGCAGCGGCAAGAAAGTCTACGACGTCACTTTCGAGAACGTGCAAGCCGGCCTGCGCACCGACTACCTGTTCCGCCTCGCCAACCAGCATGGCGGCATGGTGGTGGGCACGGGCGATCTATCCGAACTGGGACTCGGCTGGTGCACCTACGGCGTGGGCGATCACATGTCCCACTATAATCCCAACGGTTCGGTCTCCAAGACGCTGATCCAGCACCTGATCCGTTTCGTTGCGGCCTCGGGCGACGTCGACAAGGACACGGCCAAGACCCTGCACGATATTCTCAATACGGAAATCTCGCCCGAATTGATCCCGGCCGGCGCAAGCGGCGCCATCCAGTCGACCGAGCAATCGGTCGGTCCCTATGCGCTGCAGGACTTCAACCTGTTCTACCTGACGCGGTTCGGCTTCCGGCCGTCCAAGATCGCCTTCCTCGCGTGGAACGCCTGGCACGACGAAGCCAAGGGTGCCTGGCCTGCAAATCTGCCGGCCGACGCGAAGCGCGCCTTCACTTTGGCCGAGATCAAGAAGTGGATGACGCTTTTCCTGCGCCGTTTCTTCACCAATCAGTTCAAGCGCTCGGCACTGCCCAATGGACCCAAGATTTCGTCGGGCGGCTCGCTGTCGCCACGCGGCGATTGGCGCGCGCCTTCCGACGGCAGTCCCGATGTATGGTTGGCTGAACTCGCCCAGCAGGTTCCTGAGAAGTAGACTGGGTCGCGCAGGGAGGACGAGCCGATGCCACTCGAGATCAAGAAGACCGTGCAGCAAATGGTCGACGAGGCCAATGCCGCGATCGAGACCATGCCGCTTGCCGAGGCTATGAAAGCCCACGGTTCGTCGGGGATTACCTTTATCGACATCCGAGATCCGCGCGAATTGTGGCGTGACGGGACGATCCCTGGCGCCATCAACGTAACGCGCGGCATGCTCGAGATGTGGATCGATCCCAAGAGTCCCTACGCCAAGGAATTCTTCCAGACCGGCAACAAGTTCGTGTTCTTCTGCGCCGGCGCCTGGCGCTCGGCACTCGCGACCAAGACGGCGCAGGACATGGGCCTTACGCCGGTCGCTCACTTCGAGGGCGGCTTCGGCGCCTGGAAGAAGGCGGGCGGTCCGGTGGAAACGGTCGAGCCCAAGAAATAGCCGGGGCGTTTCGCGATGGGTTCCGACCAGGCGTTGGTGCCGCAACCGACTGAATCGGACTTTCCCGAGTTCCTGTCGATCCCCGTGCGCGTGGCGCACAACGCCGCCCTATTTCCTGACAAGCCCGCGGTCAAATGCGACGGCCTCACGCGAAGCTGGGGGGATTTCGACCGGCGCGTGAACCGGATCGCCCGCGGCCTGGCCGGCATGGGTGTCGGCCGCGGTGATAAAGTCGCCATCCTGGCCGCCAATTCGGTCGAGTACCTGGAAACCTTCATGGGCGGCCTGCGGGCCGGCGCCTGCGTCGTGCCGCTGTCGACAATGGCGGCGGCGGACGCGCTCGAGAAGATGCTCGATGATTGCGACGCCAAGGTCCTGTTCCTGTCGGATCAGTATCGCGAGCTGGTCGAGCCGTATGAGAACAGGCTTGGCAAGCTGATCGACGGTGGCCGCATCGCCTACGATTTCAGCCGCCCGGGCTGGCGGAGCTTCGAGGAGTGGCTGACCCCGGCCAGCGAAGGTGCCTTCGCGGTGCCGATCGGTGTGCTCGACGACTTCAACATCATCTACAGTTCCGGCACCACGGGTCTGCCCAAGGGCATCCTGCATTCACATGTGATGCGCGACATGCTGGCCGTCCGTTTCACCGCGTTCGATTACGGACCGGATACGATCTCGCTGGCGTCGACGCCTCTCTACTCCAACACGACGCTCGTTTCCGTCCTGGCGACCATCGGCGTCGGCGGCACGACCATTCTGATGGCCAAATCGGACGTGCCGAAGTTCCTGGAAATCTCCCAGCGGGAACGCGTGACGCATGCCATGCTGGTGCCGGTGCAATACCAGCGCATCCTCGCACATCCGGACTTCGACAAGTACGATCTCAAGTCATTCAAGGCAAAGCTCTCCACCAGTGCGCCACTCAGGGCGCACATCAAGGCGGACTGTCTCGCGCGCTGGCCAGGGCGCCTGATCGAGATCTATGGTCTCACAGAGGGGGCTGGAAGCTGTACGCTGGAGGCCAATCTCAATCCCGACAAGCTCCACACCGTCGGCAAGCCTGGGCTGGGCAGCGAGATCGTGGTTCTGGACGAGCAGGGCCGTGTGCTGCCGCAGGGCGAGGTGGGTGAACTGGCCGGCCGCGCGCAGGTGATGATGAAGGGCTACTACAAACAGGAAGACAAGACGCGCGATCTCTTCTGGCATGACCGGGACGGCCGGCTGTTTTTCAAGTCGGGCGACATGGGAAAGATTGACGAGGACGGCTTCATTATCCTGCTTGATCGCAAGAAGGACATGATCATTTCGGGCGGCTTCAACGTCTACGCCGCCGACATCGAGGTGATGCTGCTCCGCCACTCCGATGTGGTCGACGTGGCGGTGATCGGCATCCCGAGCGACCAGTGGGGTGAATCGCCGATGGCGCTGGCGGTGCTGGCACCGGGATCCGAGGCGACACCGGAGGAGATCCGCGACTGGGCCAATGGCCAGCTTGCCAAGACGCAGCGTCTGGTGGCCGTCGAAATTCGCGACTCGCTACCGCGCAGCACCATCGGCAAGATCATGAAACGGGAATTGCGGGAGCCCTACTGGGCAGGCCGCGGCAGCAAGATCTGAGGATACGATGACCGACCCGAAACTGCGCTCCTCGCACCTCTTCACCCTGACCCTTGATGTCGATCCGAACATGACGGACATCGGCGAGACACCCTATGGGCGTCGCCGTATCGCTACCGTCACGGGCGGCAGCTTCGAAGGCGAGGAGTTGCGGGGCTCCGTGCTGCCGTCGCCGGGCGGCGACTGGCTGCTGCTGCGGCGCGACGGCATCCTGCAACTCGATGTTCGTCTCACGCTCAAGACCGACGACGGCCATCTCATCTACATGAGCTATCGCGGCATGCGGCACGGTCCGGCCTGGGTGATCGAGCAGCTCAACAAGGGCGAGAAGGTCGACCCCAGCCAGTACTATTTCCGCGCAACGCCGTGGTTCGAGACCTCGTCGGAGAAGTATCGGTTCCTGAACCGCATCGTCTGCGTGTCGACCGGCCGGCGTGAGCCGACGGGCCCGGTCTACGAGGTCTTCCAGATCCTCTAGCGCGCGATCTTGTCCAGCACCGGCAGGATGTACTCACGGAACTTCGCCGGGTTCTCGATCATCGGGAAGTGGCCGAGTTCCTTCATGACCTGGACTTCGACGCCGGAGATCTGTGCCGCCGTCCGCAGCGTGTCCTCGGCCGTGCAGGAGAAGTCATATTCGCCGGTCAGCAGGTAGAGCGGACAGACCTTGGTGTCGATCGCCTTCACTTTCTCACGCAGGTCGCCGTCGACGCGGTAAAAGTAGAGGTCGCCCTTGAAGACGCCGGGCCCGCCCTGCATGTACATCCAGAGCGTCTCGTGCCGGCTCACGGGTGGACTTTGTGGTGCGATCAGGCCTGAGATGAGAGCCGCACAGACTTCGCCACCGTGGACATCGGGCCGGTGCAGCCACGCGGTATCGTACCAAGGTTTCTGGAAATCGGCCGCCTCGAGCGCGATGAGCGCGCGGAATTCGGCGGCATGCTCGATCGCCAGATTGAGCACGATACGCCCGCCGATCGAACAGCCCATGACGACAGGCCGGTCGAGTTCGAGAGCGGCGCAGAAAGCGCGGACGGCGGCGGTGTAGGAGGCCGTGGTCAGGCGATATTCCTCGCGCTCCCAGCCGTCCGGTGGCGTCGACTTGCCATGCCAGGGCATGTCGAAGGCGAGCACGCGGAATCGGCGCGTGACCTCGGGGTCGGCCAGCAAATGGCGAAACTGCCGGTTGTCGGCACCGGCGGTGTGCAGGCAGACGAGGGGGATACCGGCTTCGGAGCCGGCTTCCTCGAAGTAAAGGCGGTGGGCAACGCCGTCGATCGCGAGCCGGAGGTAGCGGCCCACCATCGGATCAAGAGCTGGTGCCATGATCAGTTGGCTCCCGGGAGCCGGCGCGGCAGCGCCAGCAGGTCCTTGAAGTATTGCAGGTTCTGCAGGAGCGGGCGCAGGTCGCCATCGAACGACGCTGCACCGCGCTTGGTCAGTGCGAAGAGATCGTGCCAGCCGGGTTCAGGGATGGTTTGCCAATGGCGCTCCCAGGCGTCCTCGGTGCCGCTCACGGAGAACGCCACCGAGCGCAGAAGGCGAGGCCCACGGACGAGTTCGGCGAGGGCGCCTTCTCGCAATGTTAGGTAGAACGGTTCGGCGCCGATATCGATGCGGCAGTCGGCATCCAACCAGCGTCCGCGGCGGCGGAGGTCTGCGTCGGCGGCGAGAAGGTCGGGCAGTCGGGCGAAGCGGTCGGCAGGGCTCATTCCTGCAGAATGTACTCGATCTCCGAACCGTCGAAAGCCTTGAAAGACGCTTTTACCCAGCGGCCACGATCGTCGAACCACTGGTCCATGGTGATGTCGCCGGTATAGCGATAGTGCGTCGCCTCGATCGAGCGCGAGGAGGTCTTGATCGTCTGCCGCCCCAGATTGGTGATCTTGACCTTGGATGGCGTGCCGTACTGGGTGTTGAGCAGCGTGGACTGCTTTACCTGGTCCAGATTCCAGTGCGTCGAGGGCAGCACCGTGGGGGGCAGGGCCTCGACCATGGGGCTGTTGCGCTGGAGCCCCTGATCGTTCACCGAAGTTCCGAAGGCCGTATCGGTGCCCTTTCGTTCGACGGCTAGGCGACTGCCGTCGTGACGGGCGCTCATCGTGAACTGCTTGCCGTTGTCGTCGGTCTTGGTGTCGATCGACTTGAGGATCGAGCCGTTCCATACCTCGTTGCCGCGATGGCTGTAGCGATAGACTGTAAGCCCCATCGCCTTGACCGCGAAATCTATCGAGGTTGCCACGGCACGCTGCTGGCCATTGCCCTGAAAGGCCAGATTATGGCTGCCGATCAGCTGGCCATTGCGATAGACGGCGAACGAATGGGTATTCCCATAAGGGAAATCATCGGCCGCGGCCGCTGTGGCCGCCCCTGCGACCATGAGAACCAACGCGAGAACCAACCGACGCATATCCCGACTCCTCCTTCGATTATACGTCGGATCGGGCCTGCAAATCACTCGGCAACCTCCGTGGTCAGACGACGCGGTCATCCCGCAGCTTCTGGATAACGGCCGGCTCGTAGCCAAGTTCCCGCAGGATCTGGTCGGTATGCTCGCCCAGAGTAGGGGCCCTGCGGCGGATGGTGAGTGGCGTGCGGGACAACTTTACCGGCTCCTGGAGCACCGGCACCGGCTTGCTTGCGCCCGGAAAGTCCATCGGATGCAGGAACTTGGCGTCTTTTACGTGCTTGTCGTCCAGCGCCTGCTGGGGCGTATAGACCGGGCCGGCCGGAATGCGATTGGCCTCCAGGGCGGCCAGCGCCTCGGCGGTCGTGCGGGTATCGCACCATTTCTGCATGATCGCCGACAGCGCCTCGCCATTGTCGCCACGGGCAAGGTCGTCGTTGAAGCGCGGGTCTTTGGCCAGGGTCTCGTCGCCCATCAGCTTGCACCAACGCACGAACAGCGGCTGGCCGATGGTCATGGCGTAGATCCAGCCGTCCTTGCACTTGAAGGTGTCCGACGGGCCGGCCGTGAATCCGCGATTGAGGGTGGCGATGCGGTTGAGGCTGAGCATCGCCTGCTCGATCAGGTGGCCGTTGGTGATGTTGATGGCGGTGCGCAGCAGCGCCGTCTCGACCTTCTGGCCCTTGCCGCTCTTGGCGCGGTCGATCAGAGCGGCCAACACGCCGACCGTATTGAGAAGTGCCGTGCCGAAATCGACGAACGGGGCGTTCATGCGAGTCGGTACTTCGCCGTCGCCTGACAGGAACATGGCGCCGGACATCGCCTGGCCGATCGTGTCGAAGCCGACGCGTGTGGCGTAAGGGCCTTCCGAACCGAAGGTCGAGGTGGTGGCGAGGATGATCCTGGGGTTGATGGCGGCGATGGTGTCGTAGTCGATGCCCATCTTCTGCAGATCTTCGTAGGGCAGGTTGGCGATCACCACGTCCGAGACGGCGACCAGCTTCTTTACGATCTCGCGGCCCTCGGGCTTCATGGGATTGAGCGTCAGGCCGAGCTTGTTGCGGCCCATCTGGAGGAACATGGCACCTTCGCCGCCGTCGACCACCGGGGTCACCCAGCGATCCTCGCTGCCCTCGAGCTTCTCGATGCGGATGACCTCCGCGCCAAGGTCCCCCAGCATCGTGCCGCAGAACGGGCCGGCGATGTACCGACCGAAATCGAGGACACGTATTCCATCCAGAACGCCAGCCATCGGCTTGCTTCTCCTGCTTGTTTTAGGCCGCACGAGTGCGGCGGACGAGCAATAGCGCGATGAGGACGGTGGGAACAAGAATGGCGGCGGCCGTAAGCTCCATCGCCGTATTGCTGAGCGGCATGATGCCGCCGCCGGGCGTCGCAAGGACCAGACCGCCCACCACAAGCGCCAAGCGCAGGGGCCATTCGAGCACACCGGTGTGCCGGAGATCTCCGATGCCGACCTGATAGCCCTGGATGCCTCCGCAGATGAAGGAGATCCCGACGAGGGCAGTGACGGCGAGGTAGATCGCCTCGAAATAGGGGATGCCGCCGCCAGCCACCGGCTGAAGCACCAGAGCCGGATTGGCGACGAAGAAGAACGGTATGAAATAGATGATGCTTCCCACCCACATCGATTCCCATCCCGTCTTCATCGCCGGCGCCCCGGCGATTCCGGCCGCCGCAAACGAGGCGATGGCAACCGGCGGCGTGATCGACGACAGCATGCCCCAGTAGAAGATGAACATGTGGACGGCCATCTTGTTGAGGCCGAGCTTCTCGAGGGCCGGCCCGATCAGGATGGCGAGGAAGATGTAGCAGGCGGTCGTGGTCAGCCCGAGGCCGAGGATCAGGCTGGTGAAGGCGCACATGACCAGGAGCAGAAGGACGTTGCTGCCGGCGATGTTGAGCAGATCGTTGGCCAGCGAAGCGATGACGCCGGTCAGCGAGAAGGCGCCGATCAGCAGGCCGCAGCCTGCGAGAATTCCGACCAGTTCGACAAAGGTCCGGCCGTTCGCCTCGAGGAAGGAAATGTACTTGCGCAGACCCCAGCGCTTGTCTCCCCAGATCTCGTTCAGCACCAGCAACAGCACCAACCCACCCAGCGCCGGCAGCAGCATCGCATTCATCCAGGCGTCGAAGGTGCCGGGTCCGGAGGCCGCCAGCGCCTTGGGATAGCTTTCGCTCCGGACGGTCATCACGGCAGCGGCAAGCACGGCGATTGCGACGTTGATCGTGTTGGCGATCTTCCATCGGCCAGGCTGCGACCACTGGTTCAGAACCAGCAGCAGCGCCGTCGCATAGAAGGGCGCATGGCTCTCGCGCTTGAAGTACAGCAGCATGACGATAAGCAGGGCGATGACGAAAGCGTAGTACCAGCCTCCCTTGAAGGCCTGCCAGGCGCTGGGAAGTTCGTGCCGCTCCAGACCTTTCAGGCCTCGGCGCGCGGCATACGAATCGACCTGCATGAAAAGGCCAGCATAGAAGAGGAAGGCCGGGATGATGGCGGCAAGGGCGACTTCGGAGTAGGTAGTGCCGAGGAACTGGGCCATCACGAAAGCCGTGGCGCCCATCACCGGCGGCGCCAGTACCGCGCCCGTCGAGGCGCAGGCCTCGATGGCCCCGGAGTAGGAGGGGCTGAAGCCGGTCCGCTTCATGGTAGGAATCGTCATGGTGCCCGCGGTGAGGACATTGCTGACGATGCTGCCGGACATCATGCCGAGCAGGCCCGAGGCGAAGATGCAGACCTTGGCGGCGCCGCCGCGGAACGTACCGCACAGCGCGAACGAGAGGTTGATGAAGAACTTGCCGGCGCCGGTCATCATGAGGGCCGTGCCGAACACCAGGAACCCGATGACGACATCGGCAAAGGCCTGGATTGGTATGCCGAGCAGGCTCTCCGTGGAGAGCATGTGGTAGGCGGTGGTCTGATCGAGCGTCGACTGGTTGCCCTTGAGCGGCCCGAGCCACGAGGCGCCGGCGAAAAGCGGATAGACCGTGAACGGGAAGATGCTCAGCAGCAGGCTCCAGCCACCCGTCCGTCGCAGCGCCTCCATGAGCACGATCCACATCAGGTAGCCCGCCCAGATCACGGGTTCGGGCGGATCGCCGAACTCCCATCCGAGTTCGGCGGCCTTACGGATGTTGATCATCAGGTAGAACGAGGCGACGGCCGTGATCGCGAACAGCACGACATCGTACCAGGCGACCCGGTCGACCGAGGCACTGACGCTGCCCGGAAAGATCACGAAGGTAAAGGGCAGCATACAGAGAATCAGGAGGTAGAAATACTCTGTGTTGAGCGGCGTGAATCCAACGAAGAAGCGCAGGGTGAACTGCTGGTTGATGCAGAGAAAGATGGTGACCGCTGTCAATGCCACGAGCAGCCACCGCCACACGCCGGAGAGCGTGCGGGTGCGCAGGGTCTCGGCTTCGGCCGGGCCGGTCTTGTGCGGGTCGTCCAGAACGACCCGCACGGCCTGATCGGTCATGACGGACGTGCCTCTATTCGAAGATGACGTCCATCCCGGCTTTCTGGAGAGCGGCGCCGCGTGCCTTCAGCCAGCCCTCCGCGAAGGCCTTGTCATCCGACGGTGCGCCGGTCGCGTAGGCCTTCCAAGCATCGATCATGACCTGCTGGCGCTTCACCAGGTTGTCGTTGTGCTTCTGCGCCGCGTCGGTCCACACGCCCTTCTCCTTGAAGGCACGGATGGTGCCGTCGTGATAGGGCACAACCCAGGTCAGGTTCTGCAACGACAGCGCCATGCCCTCGGCCCCCGGCGCGCCACCCTTGTAGGCGTCGAACGTGTCGATCATCGCCTTGGTGATCGCATAGATCGTGTCGACGGAGCGGTCGGCGTAGGTCATGAAGATCGGATAGGCATAGCCGGCCATCTCGACCGGGGTTTGCGGCGAGAGGCCGCCGGCGCCGCATGTCGCCTTCACGGGCACGAAATAGGGTGCCTTCTTGTGGACGCGGGCCCAGCCTTCCTTGTCGGTGGCCGGCATCGGCGGAAACATGATGCCGCGTGGAGAATTGTCCGCTTCCTTCGACTGGCCCGAGATCGTCGACGTGAGAACGGCGTCGACTTCGTTGTTGATGAGGCCTTTCCACATGGCGTTGTTCGACGAGAACTGAACCGGCGTCATGTCCTTCTCGGTCAGGCCGCCGAAAGCGATCAGGGCAATGAC
>CAMAYC010000093.1 GCA_945862125.1 Reyranella massiliensis 521 | reverse complement strand
CTGAAGGCGCCGGTGCGTCGGTCGACGCGATAGACGTTGATGCCGTTGCCATGACCATTGCGGCCCGGCGTGGTGTAGCTGCCAACATAGGCGAAGAGATCTTTCATCCCCGGACAATGCCTTCAACGCGAAGTCGCGACAACGATCCCGACGCCCAGCACGACCAGCGCAATGCCGGCGAGTTCGCGCCGGCTGATCGCTTCGCGGAAGATGCGCAGGGATACGAAATAGGTGAACAGCACTTCGACCAGGATCAGCGTTCGGACGTTTGAAGCAGGTTCCAGCGCCAGCGCCGTGACGTTGGCGAGCGAGGCCGATGCGCCGGCGAGACCGGCAAACAGCGACATCCGCCATTCGCGCAACGCACCCAGCACGACCTGGGGCGTGCGCAGGGCGAGCCAGGCGCCGAGCAGCACGGTCTGGGTGAGCTGACTCCAGAACAGGGTTCCGGCGGCGCCGAGGAAGGGCGAGCCGGCGTCGAGCGCCAGTGCGGCGCCACGGTAGCCGACCACCGAGATGGCGAAGGCCGAGCCCGAGGCCAGGCCGAACAGGGCGGCAGGATCGGCCCAGCTGCGCGCGAGCACAGTCCCCTGGGCGCGCGGCGACAGCAGCACGACACCGAATGTCGCCAGCACGATCGCGAGCGCCGTCGCCAGCGACAGGCTCTCGCCCAGGAAGATCACCGAGAAGAGGGCGACCTGGATGACTTCGCTCTTGGAATAGACGAGGCCGATGGCGAAGCTGCGGGCCGCCATAGCGCGCAGCAACAGCGCCGTGCCGGCCATCTGACTGAGTGCCGCCACCAGCACCCAGGCGGCGAAGCCCGTCGTCAGGGGTGGCATCGCCTGGCCGCCCAGGGCGATCACGAGGCCGAGCCACAGGGCGAGGAGCGGCATGCCGTAGAGGAAGCGGACAAGGGTGGCGCCCAGCGTGCCGAGGTCGTCGACCAGCCGCCGCTGCGCGGTGTTGCGAACGGTCTGGGCCAGGGCAGCGAAGATCGTGAGCGGGATCCAGAGCCAGGGAGCAATTGTCATCCTGAGCGCAGCGAAGGATCCTTCGCTCCGCTCAGGATGACAGAGAGGCCCGGCTTGCGATCTTCCAGCCGCACGGTCAGCCCGTGCAGGCCGGCGATCGCCTTGACCAGCGCGAGGCCGAGGCCGCTGCCGGCGGTCGAGCGGCTGCGGTCGAGGCGGTAGAAGCGGTCGAACACCTTGTCATGCTCGTCTGCGGGAATGCCAGGACCGTCATCGGCGACTTGCGCTTCGAAGCCGGCACCGTTCTTGCGCAGGCCGAGCGAGACCGTGGTGCCTTCCGGCGTGTGATGGAGCGCGTTCTCGACCAGGTTGGAGATCATCTGGGCGAGGAGCTGGCGGTCGCCGGTGAGCATGACGCCGTCCTCGACCTGGATCAGGAGCTTGTGCCGCGAATCCTCGGCGGCGGGCTGATAGGCCTCGCCGATGCTGCGCACGAGCGCGGAGAAGTCGAGTTCGGCGAAAGCGCTCTTCTGCGCGCCGGCCTCGACCTGGGCAATGCGCAGCAGGGCCGAGAAGGTCTCGAGGAGGGCGTCCGCCTCCTCGATGGCAGCGTCGGTCGCCTGATCGTAGTCGGCGGTGGTCTTGGCCCGGTCGCGCGCATCCTCGAGGTGCTGGCGCAGTCGGCCGAGCGGGGTGCGCAAATCGTGGGCGATGTCGCTGGAGACCTGGCGCAATCCGTCCATCAGCTGCTGGATGCGGCCCAGCATGGCGTTGAGGCTGGTGACGAGCTGGTCGAGCTCGTCGTGCGTGCCGCGCACGGGAATGCGCGCCGAAAGGTCGCCTTCCATGATGGCGTTGCTGGTGCGGGTGATGGCGTCGATGCGGCGCAGGAACGTATTCCCGAGCCAGGCGCCGCCGGCGATCGCCAGCAGGAGCGTGAGGCCCCCGGCCCAGGCGAAGGCGCGGACGATGGCGTTCTGCATATCGGTAAGGCGATTGGCGTCCTGGGCCACCAGCAGGAACGAACCGTCGGACAAGGTGAGGCCGTAGCCGGTGAGCTTGGGCGGCTGCTCCGCCTCGGCTTCGGCTGCCTCGGGCTTCGGCACGAAATCGATGACGCCATTGACCGGTGGCATGCCGGGCAGGTTGCCGACCACGACGCGGCGGTTGGGCGCCTGCAGGAGATAGAAGATCGGCCCCTTGGTACGGAAGTTCATGCGCCGGGCGATCTGATCGGCGAGGCCGGCAAGGCCGCTGCGCCGGTGGATCTCGGTGAGCTGCAGCGCCTCGGTGCGGAGCACGGCTGCCATATCCGCCTGCATCGCCGCCGTCGCCGTATAGTAGACCGTGGCGAGCAGCGCGCCGGCCGAGACCATGAACATCACGGCATAGATCAGCGGCAGGCGGAAGCTGGCGGAACGCAGGATCCGCGCGAGCGTCCTAGCCGGGCGCGCGGATGACATAGCCAGCCCCCCTGACGGTGTGGAGCAGGGGCTTGTCGAAGCCCTTGTCGATCTTCGAGCGCAGGCGGCTGATGTGCGTCTCGACGATGTTGGTCTTGGGATCGAAGTGGAAGTCCCAGACCTTCTCCAGCAGCATGGTGCGGGTCACGACCTCGCCGGCGTGGCGCAGCAGATATTCGAGGATCTTGAATTCCTGGGCGAGCAGGTCGAGACGCTTGCCGGCGCGGGTCACGGTGCGGGCCAGCAGGTCCATCTCGAGGTCGCCCACGGCGAGCGACGTCGCCGCCATGATCGGCGGCCGGCGGGCGAGCGCACTGACGCGAGCCAGCAGCTCGGCGAAGGCGAACGGCTTTACGAGGTAGTCGTCGCCACCTGCCTCGAGGCCGGCGACGCGGTCGTCGACGCCGCCCATGGTGGTGAGGAACAGGACCGGCGTCTTGATGCCGGAGGTGCGCGCGGCCTTGACCAGCGATAGCCCGTCCATGGCCGGCAGCATGCGGTCGACGATCAGCACCTCGTAGTATTTCTCGCCCGTGGCGAGGTAGAGGCCGTCGCGGCCGTTGTCGGCATGATCGACCACATGGCCATGCTCGCGCAGGCCTTTGGCGATGTAGTCGGCGGTTTGCTTGTCGTCTTCAACCAGGAGGATTTTCACGGCGCCCGTCTATCTGGCGCCGACCTCCGGCGCAATGTTCCCCAACTATACAAACATTCAATCGGGCGGCCATCCGGGCGCCACCGGCCACCCCCCATATTCCTTCCCGAGGCCCCCAAAGGAGGTTGTTCATGACAAAGACCAAGAGCCGTATTCTGACCGCCCTGGCGCTGACGACAGCGCTCACTGCCCCCGCGCTCATCGCCCCGATGTTCAACGCCCCGGCGGCCATTGCCGCGCCGCAGGTCGTGCAGGACTTCTCCGATCTCGCCGCCAAGGTGACCCCGGCGGTCGTCAACGTCGCCGTGACCATGAAGGCCGGCTCGGACGATGGCGATGACGTCCGCATGTCCGGTCAGCAGGACAAGCAGATGGAAGAGTTCATGAAGCGCTTCGCCGAGCGCTTCGGCCAGCCGGCCCAGCCCGGCAAGCCGCAAGGCAAGCAGCGCCCGGCCGACAAGGGCCAGGCCGTCGGCACCGGCTTCATCGTCGACGCCAAGGGCACGATCGTGACGAACTTCCACGTCGTGTCGAAGGCCGACTCGATCACCGTGACGATGGCGGACGGCACCAAGCTGCCGGCCAAGATGCTGGGCGGCGACGAGAAGACCGACCTCGCCGTGCTCAAGGTCGAGAGCGACAAGGCCCTGCCGTTCGTGACGTTCGGCGACGCCTCGATGGTGCGCGTCGGCCAGGCCGTCATGGCGGTCGGCAATCCGTTCGGCCTCGGCGGCACCGTGACCACGGGCATCGTGTCGGCGCGCGGCCGCGACATCCAGTCGGGCCCGTTCGACGACTACATCCAGACCGACGCGGCCATCAACCGCGGCAACTCCGGTGGCCCGCTGTTCGACATGGACGGCAAGGTGATCGGCATCAACACTGCGATCTACTCGCCGACCGGCGGCAACATCGGGCTTGGCTTTGCCATCCCGTCGAGCCAGGCCGAGCCGGTGGTGGCCCAGCTCCAGTCCAACGGCCGGGTCGAGCGCGGATTGCTCGGCGTCCAGATCCAGCCGGTGACCAAGGAGCTGGCCGAGAGCCTGTCGCTCAAGTCCGAGAAGGGCGCCCTGGTTGCCATGGTGCAGCCCGAGAGCCCGGCGCTCGCGGCCGGCATCAAGTCGGGCGACGTGATCGTGAGCGTCGACGGCAAGAACGTCGACGGCATCAAGGAGCTGACGCGCATGATCTCGGCGATGAAGCCGGGCACTTCGGCCAAACTCGGCGTGTGGCGCGACGGCAAGGACATGTCCTTCACCGCCAAGGTCGGCGACCAGAAGGAAGAGAACCCGATCGTCAAGGCCAAGGCCGACGGCAAGCCGGCCGCGAAGCCGGAACCGATGGCCTACGGCGTTTCGCTGGCGCCGATCACGCCGGAGGCTCGCCAGCAGATGAAGCTGGATGCCGAGGTCAAGGGCGCGCTGGTGGCGGCGGTCGAGCCGGGCAGCCCGGCCGACGACCAGGGCCTGAAGGCGGGTGACATCCTGCAGCAGGTCGGCCGCGATGCGATCGACAGCCCGAAGATGGCTGGCGAGAAGCTCAAGGAAGCCAAGACCACCGGCAAGCCGGTGCTGATGAAAATCTATCGGGAGGGCATGACCCGCTTCGTCGCTATCTCTCCCCGGGCGGCGTAGCAAAATCCTTCCGGCGAGCCGGCGGTGGCCCCACCATCGCCGGCTTTGTCGTATCCAAAGCGTAAAGCCAGAGTTTAGGGAGGCGCGTCGTCACGGGCGGAACAACCTCGGACGGCGTGTCACGGAGGGGGAGCCCGCGGTCCGGGAGTATTCGGACCGCGGGTTTTTATTTGTGCGCGACTAGCGGAAGAGGAAGCCGACCTCGGAGAGATCCTCGTCGCCGATCCAGCGCAGGCCCGGCGCCAACGTGCCGGTAGCGGAGTGGGCGGGATCGCGATCGATTTCCGGCAGCAGCGCCGGCATCACCTCGCGTGCGAACAGGCGTACCGACCGCGCCGACTCCTCGAACGAGAGATCGCCGCAGGCGAAGCGGCAGATGCTGTAGTTGATGCCCGAGATGAACTGGTCGCGCAGCATGCGGTCGCGCACCTTGGCCGGGGAGCCGGCGACGATGTAGCCCTGGTCGACGGCTTCGTCGAAGTCGGGTGTGGAAACCTGGCGGGGCAGCTCGACGCCGTTGGCCCGCCACAGATGGACCATCGAGTCGTACCAGACATGGAAGGCGCGCCGGGCGGCGGCGATCGCGTCGCTGTCGCTGTCCAGCACCACGACGTTTCGCGTGTTGCCGAGGAACGGCATCTCCTCCGGCGTGCGGCCGAGGGCGGCCCAGGCGGCGCGGTAGCGGGCGGTGAACTGGCCGGCGTCGTGGGTCGGCATGGCGAGCGCGATGTTGCAGCCGAGCGCGGCCAGGCGATCGGCGCTCTCGAGCGAGCGGGTGACATGCCATAGCGGCGGGTGCGGCCGCTGCACGGGCTGCATGACCAGCGGGACGTTCTTGAAGGTGAAGTACTTGCCGGCATGGTCGAGCCGGTCGGCACCCAGCCCCTTGAGAACGATTTCCAGGCTCTCGTCGAAACGCTCCTGGGCGGTGCTGGGTTCTATGCCGAAGAACTCCGCCTCGTACGGCGAGGCGCCGCGGCCGACGCCGAGCTCGAGCCGGCCGCCGCTCATGACGTCGAGCATGCAGATCTCTTCCAGCAGCCGCAGAGGATGATAGAGGCCGAGCGGATAGGCGAGAGGCCCGAGGCGAAGGGAGGTCGTGCGCTGCGCGACGGCGGCGAGAAACAGGCCAGGCGAGGGCGCGGAGCCCAGCGGCGTGCCGTGATGCTCGGCCACGTGATAGGCATGGAAGCCGGCCCATTCGTAGAGCTCGATCAGCCGCAGGCGGTCTTCATACTGGCGCCCCAGATCGGGGCCGGACCGGTCGAGGTGATCGAAGACGGCGAACTTCATTATTCTCGTTTTATGACAGAGGGTTGCCTTGCTATTCTACATACAACCCTGAGGAAAGTCGCCTGCCAAAGCGCGCATAGCTCGAGAAGCTAAAGGGCAGGGATCACGTCGCGCGCCAATAGTTCGACGGAGCGGCTGGACTCCTCGAAGGACAGGTCGCCGAAGGCGAGCCGGCAGAGGCAATAGTTGATGCCGGCGGTCGCGTTGTCGCGCTTCAACCGATCGCGCACGGTCGCCGCCGAGCCCGCGACGATGTAGCCGCCGGCGAGGGCGCCTTCGAACTCGGCGGGGATCATCTGCCGCGGCAGGCCGACACCATGGGCCCGCCACAGATGGATGAGCGCGTCGTACCAGAGCGCGTAGGCGCGCTTGGCCGCACTCTGCGCTTCGCGGTCGGTATCGCCGACCACGATGTGGCGGCTGAGGCCGATGAAGGGAAGCGCCGCTTCGTCGTGGCCGAGCGCACGCCAGGCGGCGCGATAACGGGCGGAGAACGCGCCCACGCCATCTGCCTTCATGCCGACCACGACATTCAGGCCCTGCGCCGCCAGCCGGTCGGCGCTCTCCAGCGAATTGGCGCCGTACCACAGCGGCGGATGAGGCCGCTGTACCGGCTGCATCTCCATCGGCACGTCCTTGAATGAAAAGTGTTTGCCGTCGTGGTCCAGTCTCTTCTCGGTCAGGCCCTTCAGGATCACCGACAGCGTCTCGGCGAACCGTTCCGGCCCGGTGGCGGGATCGACCCCGTAGTAGCCGACCTCGTAGGGCGAGATCCCGCGGCCGACGCCGAGCTCGAGCCTTCCGCCGCTCATCTGGTCGAGCATGCAGATCTCGTCGATCAGTCGGAGCGGATGATAGAGGTTGAGGGTGTAGACCAGCGGGCCGAACCGCAGCGTCTTCGTCCGCTGCGCCACCGCCGCCAGGAAGACACTGGGCGAGGGCGCCATGCCGAGAGGCGTCGCATGATGCTCGGCCAGGTGATAGGCGTGGAAGCCCGCGCGCTCGTAGAGTTCGATGAGTTTCAGGCGATCCTCGAACTGCAAGCCGAGATCGGCGCCGGCGCGGTCCATGTGGTCGAAGACGCCGAACTTCATGAACGTTTCCTCCTTATGTGAGGATGCTACAACGGGAGCATGAAGAAGTATCTCTGCCTCGGTTGCGGCTTCTCCTACGACGAAGCCCGTGGCCTGCCCGAGCACGGCATCGCGCCGGGGACGCGCTGGAGCGATGTTCCCGACGATTGGGTCTGCCCGGATTGCGGCACGGCCAAGTCGGGCTTCGAGATGGTCGAGATTCCCTACTGGAGTCGGGCATGAGCGTGAGGTTCGTCCTGCGCGCCGGTGAGCGCGGCTTCTCGCGGCTGGCCTCGACCGGCATCAACGCGACCTATGTGGCAGGGCACCCCGATGGCGTGATCACCCGCCATTCGAGCTTCAACTTTCATGAGTACCAGTCGGGGATTGCCGGCTTCGGCAGCATCCGCGTGTTCGGCGACGAGGTTTTTAGCCCAGGCGGCACCGGCTACAACATGCACCCGCACCACAACTTCATCATCGCGGCTTTCGTGCTGGGCGGGGCGCTGACGCACGTCAACACCATCGGCAAGGTCGATGAACTGCGCGCGGGCGACTACTACGTCTTCTCCGCAGGCTCTGGCGGCAAGCACGCCGAACTCAATATCGGCCATGAAGATCTCCGCGTCATTTATCTCTGGGTGCTGCCCAGCCGGCTTCTGGCGCCGCCGTCGTACCTGCGCGGCCGGTTCGACGCCGCGACGAACGGCAACACCATCACGTGCCTGATCGGCAACGAGCCGGGCGCGCTGCCGATCGGCCAGGAGATCAAGGTGTCGCGGCTGGCGAACGATCGCGCCCGCACGCACGTTTACCGGCCGGTGCGCGGCAACGGCGTTTATGCCTTCGTGCTCGAAGGCGAGGCGGAGATCGCCGGCACGCTTCTCGGCCGGCGCGACAGTCTTGCCTTCAGCGGCGAGGAGCGCGTCGAGATCGCGGCCCGTTCGGGCTCCGACCTGCTGCTGGTCGAGACCGTGATTTGACTCAGAGTCCCCGGATACTGATCCGGGCGAAGGCGTGCCATTTCGAATTCTGGACGAAGACCCTCAGGTAGATCTGCTCCGGGTTCGATCCCGATTGATGTTCCAGAAGCATCTCGGTGGTCTTGTCGGCTTCGTAGAAAGTCTCGATCAGGCTCGGCGCGAGGTTGGCCGTGCTCGGGCTGCCGATGCAGACGATGCTGGGATCGCTGTTGGGGAGTTCCCGCAAGTCGGCCGGTTGCGCGACGACGCCTGGCTCGACGATACGCAGCCGGCAATAGCCGGCCGAGGCGGGGGAGCGGATCGTCGTGGTTTCCGGCGGCTCCGTCCCGGTCGTGTAGGCGACCATGGACAGACCGGTGATGTGATACGAGCCCGGTGCCAGCGTCACGATCCCTGTCGTGAAATCGCAGCGGATCGAGTTGCCCTTCCTGGCATCGGTGTCGGTGAAGATGCGTCTGTTCCAGCCCGGCACCATCGGCTTCGATGCCGGCGAGAACTCCGTGAAGACTGCATATTCGCGCATCAGCGCCGTTCGTCGAACGCGAGTCTGACCGCAAGGCCGGCAAACACCGTTCCGAGCAGGATTTGCGGCGCGCGGCGCCAGCGGGTGCGGGCGGAGAAGGCACGGCCGAGGCCGCTCGCCGTCAGGATGACAGCGCCGTTGACCAGGATCCCGATCAGGTTGAGCACGGTCGCCAGGAGCAGGATCTGCACGGCCACGGAGCCCGCGTTCGGATCGACGAACTGGGGAAAGAGCGCCAGGACGAACAAGGCCATCTTGGGATTCAGCAGATTGGTCAGCAGGCCCTGGCGAAACACGACACCGATCGGGTAGCGGCGCCCGCCGGCCACGGGCGTCAGTATCGCCCCCGAGGAACGAAGGGCCTGCCACGCGAGATAGAGCAGGTAGGCGGCACCGGCGTATCTGACGACGTCGTAGGCGACGGGTACGACGAGGAAGAGCTGCGAGAGGCCCAGAGCGGCCGCGAGTGCGTGGCAATAGGTGCCGACCTGGATGCCGGCCAGCGTGGCAAAGCCCGAGGCCTTCCCTTGGCTGACGCTGCGCGAGGCGATCAGCAGCATGTCGGGGCCCGGGGTGGCGCAGAGCGCCAGCGCGGCGGCGGCAAAAAGGGCGAGGGTGGCGAAATCGGGCACTAGAGGGCGCGCTTCTTTGAACTGATGACGCCGCTCGCGATGCCGTGCCACTCGATGGTGCCGGCAAGGCGGGAATGTTCGATCTTGGGGCAGCGGTTCATGACGACCTTGAGGCCGGCATCTTCCGCCCGCTTGGCGGCGGCGGGATTGACCACGCCGAGCTGCATCCACACCACCTTGGCGCCGTGCCTGATGGCCTCGTCGGTGATCGGACCGGCGGCTTCGGCATTGCGGAAGATGTCGACCATGTCGGCCTTCACCGGCAGCTCTTCGAGTGAGCCGTAGACCTTCTGACCCATGATTTCCTGGCCGACGGCCGCGGGATTGACCGGAATGACCTTGTATCCGCGGTCGAGCAGATATTTCATGGCGAAATACGAGGGCCGATTCCAGTTGGCGGAAGCGCCGACCATCGCGATGGTCTTGGTCTCGCGCAGGATCCGGCGCAGATACAGATCGTCATAACGGTCGTGGTTCATGGTGGGGGAAGTATACATGGCACAGCCGATGCTGTTCGACCCGATTTCCATTCGCGACGTTACGCTCAAGAACCGCGTCGTCGTGGCGCCGATGCACCAGTATTCGGCCGAGAAGGGCTTTGCCACCGACTGGCACCTGATGAACGCCGGCCGCTATGCCGCCGGTGGCGCGGGCCTCGTGATCATGGAATCGACCAAGGTCGAGCGCCGCGGCTGCGGCACTGTCGGCGATCTCGGGATCTGGGAAGACGCGCACATTCCGGGGCTCAAGCGCTGCGTCGACTTCATCCGCCTGCACAATTCGGTGCCCGGTATCCAGCTCGGCCACTCCGGCCGCAAGGCGCGGCGCTTCCGGCCGTGGGAGGGCGGCGCTCCTCTGAAACAATCGCCGGATATCTGGGACTGGGACGGCTGGGAACTCGTGTCGTCGAGCGGCATCAATTCGCCCGCCACCGATCCGACGCCGCGCGCGCTGACGCGGGCCGAAATCCCGGAAGTCGTGGAGCGCTGGGGGCAGGGCGCGCGGCGCGCCCATGAGGCAGGCTTCGACGTGCTCGATCTTCACATGGCGCACGGCTACCTGATCCACCAGTTCCTCTCGCCGTTCTCCAATGTGCGCAACGACGAATACGGTGGCAGCGAACTGAACCGCATGCGTTTTGCCATCGAAGTGGTGGAGAGCGTGCGCGCCCATTGGCCGGCGTCGAAGCCGCTGTTCGTGCGCTTCTCGGTCGAGGACGATTCCGGCTGGGGGCCGGACCAGAGCGTGGCGCTCGCGAAGATCCTGAAGCCCAAAGGGGTGGATGTGATCGACTGCAGCTCGGGCGGCATGCGCGGGTCGCCGGTGGTGAGTGCCGGACCCGTCACCTACGGCTACCAGGTGCCTTACGCGGAGCGGCTGAAGAGAGATGCCGACATCCTGAGCATGGCCGTCGGGCTGATCGTTCATGCCGACCAGGCCGAGCAGATCCTGCAGGAAGGCAAGGCGGACCTGATCGCGCTCGCCCGCGAGCTTCTCTACAACCCGAACTGGCCGATGGACGCCGCCCAGAAGCTCGGCGTCGACAAGCAATTCGGATCGGTGCCGCCGCCGCAGGCCTATTGGCTGGCCAAGCGCGCGCAATCCGTGAAGACCGTCGTGCCGTCGACCTACATGAAAGGCATGAAGGCAGGCTAGGCCGCGCTGCGCTTGCGCAGCAGGTGGGCCGCGCCCATCAGGATCACCGTGAGGACGATCGTCAGGGTCGAGACGGCGGCGATGGTGGGATCGATCTGGAAGCGTAGATCGTCCCACATGCGGCGAGGCAGCGTGACCGCGCCGGTGCCTGAGATGAAGAGTGCCACGATCAGCTCGTCGAACGAGGTGATGAAGGCGAACAAAGCGCCGACCAGCACGCCCGGCCGGATCAGCGGCAGCGTGACCTGCCAGAAGGTGGCGCCGGGCGTGGCGCCGAGGCTGAGGGAGGCCTGCTCCAGCCGCGGGTCGATGCCGGAGAGGCTTGCCGTCACGCTGGTGACGACGAACGGCACGGCGAGGCAGGTGTGCGCCAGCACCATGGCGATCGGCGTGCCGACCAGGCCGTAGTGCGAATAGGCGTAGTAGATGCCGATCGCCACGACGATCCCGGGCACGATCAGCGGCGACAGGATGAGACCCGTCGCGAAGATGCGCATGGCTTTCGGCAGGCGGGCGATGCCGAGGGCGGCGAGCGTGCCGAGGAAGGTTGCCAGCACGACCACGGCCGCCGCGACCCAGAGGCTGACCCACGTCGGGTTCAGCCAGTCGGGGTTGCTGAAATAGGCCTCGTACCAGCGGAAGCCGAAAGCGGGTGGCGGGAAGGTGAGATAGGTGGCTTCCGAGAACGACACGACCGTCACCACGACGATCGGGAAGGCGAGGAAGAACAGGATCAGGCCGACGACGCCGGCCGGCACAAGCCGCGCGAGGATCATCGTATGCTCATGCGGAAGGCGTTGCCGACGCCTGGCAGGTGACGGGCGGCGGCGAGAATGGCGAGCGCGGTGGCCAGCAGGACGGCGGAGAGCGTCGCGGCATAGGCCCAGTTGAGCTGGTCGACCTCCTGGGCGATCAGCATCGAAAGGGTGATGTCGCGCGGCCCGCCCACCATTGCCGGCGTGATGTAAAAGCCGAGCGCCAGGACGAAGGTGAGCAGCGTACCCGCGGCGACACCCGACATCGACAGCGGCAGGATGATCTGCCGGAAGGTCATGAAGGGCGTGGCGCCGAGCCCCGACGCGGCACGGATCAGCGATGGATCGATCTGCCGGAGCGCATTGGCGATGGGCAGGATCATGTAGGGCAGCAGAATGTGGATCATCGCGATCTGGGTCGCGAGCGGCGTATTCAGGATGCGGAGCGGCCGGTCGATCATGCCGAGCGCGATGAGGCCTTCGTTGACCAGACCGTGCCGGCCCAGCAGCACCATCCAGGCGTAGCTGCGCACCAGCACGCTGGTCCAGAAGGGCAGCAGGATGACGACCAGGATGAGCGGTGCCATCGCCTTCGCCCGCACCAGGCCCATGGCGACCGGATAGCCCAGAACCAGGCAGCCGAGCGTCACGGTGACCGAGGTGTTGATGGTGACCCAGAAGGTTTTCGCGAACACCACGTCCTCGAACAAGGCGGTGTAGTGCGAGAGTGTCCAGGTCGGATCGTTCAGGCTGCGCAGCAGCATCGCCAGCACCGGCAAGGCGTAGAGCACCAGCATGTAGATCAATAAAGGCGCCACGAGCAGCAGCGGTACATGGCGGCGCCAATTCCGCAGCAGCGGCCGGACGGCCCCGAGCGGTACGGCGATGGGCGAGGGCTGGGCGATCTCCGACAAGGATTGCCTCACACGAGAATGGTGTCTGCGACCGACCAGGAGATCTCCGCGCGCTCGCCGATCGCGCGGCGCCGAATGGCGGCACTGGAAGGTTCCTTGAGGACGATCGACGTGCCGTCGCCCGCCTGCAGCATGTAGCGGCAGCGTTCGCCGGCAAAGACCGCCTCGGTGACGGTGACGCTGAGGCGGTTCTGCGGCGTCGTCGCGTTCCAGGCACTGTCGGCGAAACGCAGGCGCTCGGGTCGCGTGGTGAGCGTCACCCTGTCGCCGCTGGCCGGCCGGCCCGGGCACATGGCGCGAATGAGAGCGCCGTCGCATTCGGCGATAACGACGTCGTCCTCCATGCCGCGGACAATCGCCGGCAGGAAGTTCGACTCGCCGATGAAGCCCGCGACGAAGCGGTCGCTCGGCCGGTCGTAGAGATCCTCCGGCGAGCCCACTTGCGCCACCTTGCCGTCGTTCATGACGGCGATGCGGTCGGACATGGTGAGCGCCTCTTCCTGGTCGTGCGTCACGTAGATGAAGGTGATGCCGAGGTCGGCATGCAGGCGGCGCATTTCGAGCTGCAGGTTCTCGCGAAGCTGCTTGTCGAGCGCACCCAGCGGCTCGTCCATCAGCAGCAGGCGCGGCTTGAAGACGACGGCCCGGGCGACGGCGACACGCTGCTGCTGGCCGCCCGAAAGTTGGCGCGGATAGCGTTCGCCATAGCCCGGCAGATGCACCAGCTCGAGCGCCTCGGCCACGAGCCTGGCGCGCTCGGCCTTCGGCACGCCGCGCTGCTTCAGCGGGAAGCCGATGTTCTCGTCGACGGTGAGGTGCGGGAACAGGGCATAGTTCTGGAACACCATGCCGATGTTGCGGCGGTAGGGCGGCATGGCGACCACCGACGTGCCGTCGATCGCGATGTCGCCGGCGGTCGGCGTCTCGAAGCCGGCGATCATCATCAGGGTCGAGGTCTTGCCCGACCCGCTCGGGCCCAGGAGAGTAAGGAACTCTCCTGAGCGGATATCGAGCGACACGCCATCGACCGCATTGACGCGATCGTATTTTTTCACGAGGTCGGCGAGCGTGACCGATGCTCCCCGGCCGGTCCCGTTGATGCCAGCTCCGTCCACGGGCGTCAGCTCAACAGCCACTTGTTGAACTTCGGGATGACGGCCTCGCGGTTGGCGATCCACCAATCGTAGTCGTAGTTGACGAGCTGCTTCTTGATCGCCGGGGCGCTCGGCAGCACTTCCTGTCGGGCGGCCGGAATGTACTCGTCCGACTTGGTGTTGACCGAACCGTAGGGAATGCCCAGCGCCACGCGCGCCTGCGGAATCGCCATGGTCGAAAAGGCCACGAACTTCATGGCGTTGACCTTGTTCTTGGCGCCCTTGGGAATGCCCCAGGCATCGCGCTTCAGGAGGCCCTGATTCCAGCTGATTGCGGCGGGCACGCCCGCCGCCTGCAGCGCCGCCATGCGGCCGTTCCACACGGTGGTCATGGTGACCTCGCGGTCGGTGAGAAGCTGGATCGGCACGGCGCCGGTCTCCCACCACTTGACGACGTCCTTCTTGATCTTGCTGTAGCTGGCCAGCGCCTTGTCGACGTCGAGCGGGTAAACCTTGTCCGCCGGTACGCCCGCCGCCATCAGCGCGATTTCCATCTCCGGCCAGCCGCCGCCGCCGGTGCCGAACATGGCGCGATCGCCGGGGAACTTCTTGGTGTCCCAGAAATCCGCCCAGCCCGAGGGCACGGCGCCCTTGAAGGCATCGGTGCGATAGGCGAGCACCTGTGCCCACAGCAGCATCTCGAGGCCATACTCGAAGCGGTATTCCTTGCCGACGCCGTCGTCGACGATCGAGTAGTCGATCTTCTCGAAATAGTCGCCGGTCTTCTGCAGGTTCATGATCGAGCCGCGGCTGAGCTGGGCCAGATCCCATTCGACGTTGCCGGTCTCGACCATGGCCTTGACCTTAGGCGCGTTGGCGCCCGGGAAGGGCCGCACCTTGATGCCGGAGAGCTTCTCGAAGGACTCGTAGTAACCCTTCATCTGGGCTTCCTGCATGGTGCCGCCATAGCCGGCGATGCGGATCTCGCCGCTGCCCTTCAGGATATCCGGGATGGAGGTCTGTTCGGGCCAGGCGGTCTGTCCGAAGCTGGGACGGATGAAGGGGGCGGCAAGCCCGACGCCGACGAGGCCGAGCGCGGTGCGGCGGCCGACTGTGAGTTTGCGCATGGAGATACCTGCCTTCCTGTTTGCTTGATCAATATGCGAGGAGATTGTCCCTGAACTGCTTGTGCTCGTAGGCTTTACGCACCAGGCCGCGGTCCTGCAGGGCGGGGACCAACCCGTCCTCGATCTCGGCCAGGGTCCGGCGATTGACGTTGGGCATCGAGAACAGATAACCGTCGCCGCCGACCTCCTGCATGACCTCGCCCATGCGCGCGGCGACCGAATCGCAGGTGCCGCAGAGGTCGATCGACAGATCCACGGCGTTGAACGAGGCCATCGTCTGGCGGATGGACCGTCCGGCCGCCAGCGTCCGGAACTGTTCAAGGTTGAGCTGGTGGCCGTTGGTGGTGACGTCGTCGGGCAGGGGCTTGTCGATATCGAACTTGCCGAAGTCGATGTTGGTCACCTTGCCGAAGTGCGCGAGGCGCTCCTGGATGTTCGCCTGGGCCATGCACTCGCGCTTCTTCTTGCGGTCGAGCGCCTCTTCCATGGTCTCGCCCAGGATCGGGTTGATCAGGAAGAGGACCTTGCAGTCGCTCGGATTGCGGCCAAGGGCCACCATGTGCTTGTGCACATCGTCTCGATAGGCGCGCATGGCGTCGATGCCTTTGGCATTGACCACGATCGTGTCGGCATGGGCCGCCGCAAACCGCCGTCCGCGCGGCGAGCCGCCGGCCTGGGCGATCACGGGCTGGCCTTGCGGGCCGGGCCCCGAGTTGAGGGGGCCGCGCGTCTTGAAGTACTTGCCCTCGTAATTGACGGCATGAACCTTGGTGTGATCGACCAGGACGCCGCTCTTGCGGTCGGCGATGATGGCGCCCGGTTCCCACGAGCCCCACAGGCCGCGCACGACCTGCATGTATTCGTCGGCCATGTCGTAGCGGAGGTCGTGCTCGGGCATTCCGGGCAGGCCGAAATTCATCGCCGCGAAATCGGAGCTGCCGGTGACAGCGTTCCATCCGACGCGCCCCGCCGACACCTGGTCGAGCGTCGCCACCAGCCGAGCGAGCAGGTAGGGATGATAGGCGTAGGTACCGAAGGTGGGCACGATGCCGATGCGCGACGTTACCTGCGTCATCAGGGCCGCGACGACCGAGGGGTCCTGCCGTGGCACGGCGATGGCCTTCTTCAGGTAGATCTCGGTCGAGCCGCCAAAGCTCTCGCCGACATAGGACGAGTCTTCGAGCAGGATGTAGTCGAAACAGGCACGCTCGAGGCTACGGGCCATGTCGAGGAAAAGCTCCGGCTGCTCCCACGAGGTGCCGATATGCCCGGTCCAGGGCTCGCCCCAGGCCTGGACGCTGGATCCCTGTAAGAACCACGCGAGATGAAATGGCTTGCCCACGCCCGATGCCTCCGCTTCCGTTCCAGACAGGGAAACAGACGCAAATACTGTGCCGGGCATCCGCAGGGCGGCTTTGCGTCTCGCAGGGGCATGAGTTCGTCGCGCCGGGCTTCCAGTTACGCTAATATTGCCACCGGCCAACGGCGCCCGGCGCCGGCTGAACAATCAGGAGTGCGGGATGGACACAGTAGTTCAACAGGATCGCCTCGAAATGACCGAGGCCGAATGGCAGGCGCGCTGCGACCTCGCCGCCCTCTACCGGATCACCGATCTCTTCGGCTGGACCGACACGATCGACACCCACATGACGGTGCGCATTCCGGGCGAGCCCAAGTGTTTCCTCATCAACAATTACGGCGACCTGTTCGACGAGATCACGGCCTCAAGTCTTGTGAAGATGGACATCGACGGCAAGGTCTACGGCAAGGATGGCCGCTTCAATGCCGCGGGCTTCACCATCCACTCCGGCGTGTACAAGGCGCGACCCGACGCCAACTGCGTGATGCATACGCACACGCGTGCGGGCACCGGCGTGTCGGTGCTGAAGAAGGGGCTGCGCCCGATCAGCCAGGACGTGCTCTCGGTGTGGGACGATCTCGTCTATCACGAGTACGGCATGCCCACCTCGCAGGAGGAATGCGACGCTCTGGGCGTGACCTGCCAGCACGGCAACTCGGTGGTGCTGCGCAATCATGGCCTGTTGACGGTCGGCGCTTCGATCCCGGGCGCGCTGCGTCGGATGTACATGCTCGAGCGCGCCTGCGAGGTCGAAGTCATCGCCCGCGGCATGAACGAGGAACCCGATCCGATCGATCCCGACGTCATCCGCCAGTACGGCGAGCGCGCCAGACAGCAGCGCGCCAATCCGGAATACGGCATGACCTACTGGAATGCCGCCCTGCGCCAGATCGAAGGCAAGGGCAGCGACTGGCGGCAGTAGTCACCGGCGAACGGATCAAGGGAGCGCGCCGCAAGGCGCGCTCTTTTCTTTTGGACCGCGAGCTTCCAGCTCGCCTCATCGAGTGAACGAGCTGGAAGCTCGCGGTCCGGAAGACTCTTATGCCAGCGACCGCTACTTTGCCGGCGCCGAGAGCTTGACGATTTCGCCCCAGCGCCGGAGATCGCTGACGAGATAGGCGCTGAGCTCGGCGGGGCCGCCGCGCTTGTCCTCGATGCCCTGGACGCGAAACGATTCCAGTGCCTTCGGATTCTGCATCGCCTTGTCGGCTGCGCGGTAGAGCTTTTCTACGATGGGCTGCGGCGTCCCCTTGGGCGCCAGCAGGTAGAACGCAACTTCGGCCACCATATCGGGGTAGCCGAGTTCCTTGAACGTGGGGACGTCCGGCGCCACGGCCGTCCGCTTCTCGCCGGTGACGGCAAGCATGCGGGCCTGCTTGTTGTTGTAGACCGGCACCCCCGATGCGACGGGTGTGAACCACATCTGGATGCGATTGGTCAGCAGGTCGGGCAGGGCATCGGTCGTGCTCTTGTAGGGCACCATCACCGTGTTGATCTTGGCCGCGCGGTTGAGCATCTCGCCCAGGAACTGCGGCACGCCGCCGACGAAGCCCGAGAAATTGAGCTTGCCGGGCTCCTTGCGGGCGAGCTCGACCAGCTCGGCCACGTTCTTCGCCGGGAGTTCGTTGGGCACCAGCATCGCGTAGAGCACGCCGCCGCTGAAGCAGACGGGCGTGAAGTCGTTGATCAGGTTGGCCGTGGCGTTGCCGGTGGCCTGGTTGATGATGTTGCTCAAGGAGGCAATCACCAGCGTGTGCCCGTCAGGGCGCGATTTCGCGACATAGTCGGCGCCGATGTTGCCGGTAGCGCCGGGGCGATTTTCGACGATGACGCTCTGGCCCAGCGTGATGCTCATGTCCTGCGCGAGCAGGCGGGCAATGATGTCATTGGTCGTGCCGGGACCGAACGGAGCCACGATCATGATGGGCTTGCCCTGTTGAAGGTCCTGCGCGCGTGCCGGGGCCGCCGCGGTCGCAACAGCCGCCATCGCCGCCGCGACAGCCGCGCGTCGGGACAATTTCATTGTCTTCATAGGCGTCCTCCCACTTCAACTTTGATCTTATTCTTCCGGGGAAGTTAACGGTCTGGTGTCCCGGCCCGTCAATACTCTCGGCCATTCAATAGGGTCCGAATTCCGCGAGCCGCGCTCGCAAGCGCTCGGTAGGCTGGCCGCATCCATCTGAGTTCAGCCAGGAGCAGAGATGCCGAGCCATGTCGCCAGCAAGACCTATGGAACCGTCTCCCCCGATCGACGGAGGGAGATGAGCGGCCTCGAGTTCGTCCGGGGACTCGTCGATGGCACCTTGCCGCTCAACACGATCGCCCGGACCCTGGGGTACGACGTGACCGAGGCAGAGAACGGCCGTGTCGTCGTCTCGGCGACGCCCGACGATACCCATCTCAATCCGGCCGGCACCGTGCATGGCGGCCTCGCAGCCACGCTGCTCGACAGCTGCATGGGACTGGCCATCTGGATGACCCTGGACAAGGGCGTCGGCCAGACGACCCTCGAATTCAAGATCTCACTGGTGCGGCCCATCACGCCGGAGACGGGCATGATCCGGGCGGAAGGCATCGTGTTGAACCGGGGGCGCCGCGTCGGTACGGCCGAGGGCAAGATCACGGACGACAAGGGCCGCCTGCTCGCCCATGGCACGACGACGTGCCTGATCTTCGAGAGTTGAGAAGAGAGCCTAGCGCCCCGTCCAATCCGGCTTCGGCTTCTTGCTCACGAAGGCGTCGATGCCGGCTTGCGCGTCCTCGCGCTGGATGGCGCCGGCCATGAACTCGGTGGCGTAGGCGTAGGCCTGGTCGAGTTCCATCGTGATGTGCTTGTGGAACATCGCCTTGCCCTCGGCGATCTGCTGCGGCGGCTGGGCGGCGATGTGCTGGGCAAAGGCCATCGTTTCCCTGTCGAGGTCGGCCGGCGGCACGACCCGGCTCACCAGACCGTCGCGCAGAGCGGTCGCGGCATCGATCGGCTGGCCGGTAAACAGCATGTCGAGGGCGCGCTTGGAACCGACGTTGCGGCCGAGCGAGACCGACGGCGTGCCGCAGAAGAGACCGTTGTTGATGCCTGAAGTCGCGAAGGTGGCCGTGCTCGAGGCGACGGCGAGATCGCAGGCGGCGACGAGCTGGCAGCCGGCGGCCGTGGCGATCGCCTGGACTTTGG
>CAMAYC010000092.1 GCA_945862125.1 Reyranella massiliensis 521 | reverse complement strand
GGTGACATCGCCGAGGTGACGAGCGATTGGGGCCGCGCGGTACTCCGCGTCCACCTTACAGACTCCTTACGAGCGGGCGACGCGTTTGCGCCCATGCATTGGACGGCGAAGGTCTCGCGCGCCGGCGCCATCAACGCCGCCGTCAATCCCGCGGTCGATCCAATCTCCGGCCAGCCCGAACTCAAGCACACGCCCGTCCAAATCCGCCGTCTTGATATGCGCTGGCATGGCACGATTCTCGCTCGCAGGCCGGTGATGCTGCCTGAGATCACCTACTGGGCGCGGGCGCGGGGCGCCGGCTATCACACCTACCTGCTGGCGGGCGAGCAGCCGTTCGGCGTCGCACAACAGGCGCTGTCGGCTGCGGTGCGCGCCACCAATCCGGGGCCATGGCTCGCGGGCGAGGAGGGCATGGGTGCGGTGATTGCCGATGGCCGACTCGAAGCCGTTCTCGTACTCGGCCCCTCGCGCGACGAGCGGGCGCACGATCGCTTCGCACCGTTCATGGCAATGGACCGTCTTTCCGTCGAGGAGCGCAACGTTCTGCTGCACGGCGGCAGCGAGACAGATCGTGGGGGCGAGGTCTGTGCCTGCTTCGGCGTATCGATGTCTGCCGTGACGGCGGCGATCGACAAGGGCGCCGTTTCGCTCGCTGCCCTGGGGGCCGTCACGAAGGCTGGCACCAATTGCGGTTCGTGCCGTCCCGAACTGCGTGCGCTCCTGCACGCCGCGCGTCTCGAACGAGCCGCATAATGCAAACCTTCCCCCTGTTCATGTCCTTGCAGGGTCGCCGCGCCCTGGTGGCCGGCGGCACTGAGGCTGCAGCGCGCAAGGTCGAGCTGCTGCTGTCGGCCGGCGCTCAGGTGACCCTGATTGCCGACACGGTTGTGGGCGAGATCGCCCAGCTGATCGACGAGGGCCGCATCTCGTGGGCGGGACGCGTCTTCGACGAGGCAGATCTCGCCGGTGTGTCGCTGGTCGTGGTTGCCAGCGACGATGAAGGGCTGCAGGCGCGTGTCTCGCTTGCCGCCCAGCAACGCTGTCTGCCGGTGAACGTCGTCGACCGGCCGAGGCTTTCCAGTTTCATCATGCCCGCCATTGTCGATCGATCGCCGATCACCATCGCCATCTCGACCGGCGGCGCCGCACCGGCACTGGCGCGGCGGCTGCGGGCGGAAATCGAGCGGGCGATGCCGGCCGCGATCGGGCGCCTCGCGCGCTTCGCCGAAGTCTTCCGCGCGCAGGTGCGCCGCACGCTCGATCAACCGCGCGCGCGCCGCCGCTTCTGGGATCGCGTGTTCGAGGGCCGCATCGGTGAGCTTGCGTTGGCTGGCGACGAGATTGGCGCTCGGCGTGAATTGATCCGCCTGCTCGACGGCACGCGCCGCGAAACCGCACCCACGGCGGGCCCGATCGCGGGGATCGTGCATCTCGTGGGTGCAGGCCCCGGCGATCCAGACTTGCTGACCATGAAGGCCCATCGGCTGCTGCAGCGCGCCGATGTCGTGGTCTATGATCGCCTGGTCTCGGCCGATGTGCTGGCCATGGCGCGGCGCGATGCCGAGCGTATCTACGTCGGCAAGCGCCGCGCGAACCATGGCCTGTCCCAGGACGAGATCAATCATCGCCTGGTGGCGCTGGCGCGCGCGGGCAAGAGCGTGGTGCGTCTGAAGGGCGGCGATCCGTTCGTGTTCGGCCGCGGCGGCGAGGAGATCGAGGCGCTGGCCCGCGCCGGTGTCGCCGTCGAGGTAGTGCCAGGTATTACGGCGGCGCTGGGCTGCGCGGCCAGCGCAGGCATTCCGCTGACGCATCGCGATCACGCCCAGGCTTGCATCTTCGTGACTGGCCATCTCAAGGACGGCAGTGTCGACCTCGACTGGCCGATGCTGGCGCGCCCGCGCCAGACGGTCGTCATTTATATGGGCGCGAGTTCGTTGCCGGCGATCGCGAGCCAGCTCGTCGCCCACGGCATGCCGCCCTCGACACCGGTCGCCTTGATCGAGAACGGCACGACCGACCGGGAGCGCCGTATCGTCGGCACACTTGCCACCATCGAGCGCCTGGCGCTGCGGGCGCATCTACAAGGAACGACGCTCTGCATGGTGGGTGAGGTCGTGGGACTCGCCATGGCCCAATCGGGGGAGCCCCGTGAATTTCACTTTGAGTCGCGGGTAGGTCTCTGATAAGAGCATCTGTGACAAAAATGCAACAACCCGGGGCGGGGATGCGGTCTTTTGTATTGAGCCTGGCGGCCATGCTGGCATTTGCCGGTACCAGCGCCGCCCAGACCAATCCTGCGGGATCGGTTACGCCTCAGGTCCTGCGCGGGACGTCGGCAGATCCCGAGACAAAGAAGAAGCCGCCGGCTGGCGCAAAGACGGCGGCACCCGCCAAGAAGGTTACGACCCAGAAGGCCGCTGCCCCGACCACGCGACGGGCAACCCCGGAGACCTTGCGCGCTGCGCGGTACGGCGGGTTTGCCCCGGCACAGCCGCCCGGTCCACCGCCACCGCTCGACACGGTGAGTCCGCGCAGCCTCAGCCTGGTCAGCTTCAACACTCAGGAGACGCTCACCGTCACCTATTGGTCGAATGGCGCCTATCACCGCGACGCGCTCGACAAGCTGAACCACTTCCTCCGCGACAGCCGTGACAATCTCAAGACCGAGATGGACCCGCTGCTGTTCGATGTGTTGTGGCACACGATGCAGATCGTGGGTTACGGCGGCTCCATCGAGGTGTTGTCGGCCTTCCGGTCGCCCTCCACCAACGCCTGGCTGGCCAGCGTCAGCCGCGGCGTCGCGCGCGACAGCCAGCACATGAACGGCAACGCTCTGGACATCCGCTTCCCCGGCGTGCCCGTGTTCAAGATTCGCCAGGCTGCGCGCTCGCTCAACATGGGCGGCGTCGGTTTCTATCCGCGCTCCGGTTTCGTTCACCTCGACACCGGCCCGGTTCGCTACTGGTAACAGTGAGTGGCATCGAGATCGTCGAAGGCGACATCACGCGCCTCGATGTCGATGCCATCGTGAACGCCGCCAACGAAAGCCTTTTGGGCGGCGGTGGCGTAGACGGTGCGATTCATCGCGCCGCCGGTCCTGAGCTTCTCGCCGAATGCCGCACGCTGGGCGGCTGCCCGACCGGTCAGGCCAAAATCACCAAAGGCTATCGACTCAAGGCGAGCCACGTCATCCATACCGTCGGCCCCGTGTGGCGAGGCGGCCACGTTGGCGAGCCGAAGTTGCTCGCGGACTGCTATCGAAACTCCCTGGCGCTCGCTGTCGTGCATGGCCTGAGCAGCATCGCCTTTCCCGCGATCTCGACCGGCGTCTACGGTTACCCGAAGGAGCCCGCGGCCCGGATCGCCGTGCAGGAGGCCCGGATGATTCGCATGCCCGAGCGCATCATCTTTTGCTGCTTCGATGCCGCGACGGCCGAACTCTACCGGGAACTCACTGGCCGTAGCGTTTAGCGTCCTTGAGATAGTCGAGCTCATCGGGCGTGCTCGCGCGGCCCAGCACCTCGTTGCGATGCGGGAAGCGGCCAAACCGGGCGACGACGTCGCGATGCTCCGCCGCCGATTTCAGATTCTCCTCGCCGCCAAGCGTGTCGAACAGAGCGCAGGCCATGAGCTGGTCGGCCAGCACCTCGCTGTGGCCGAACGGCATATAGAAGAACAGCCGGTGGTTGGATGAGAAGGCCACCTGATAGGAACGCGCGAGCGAAATCCGCGCCGTCTCCAGCGCCTTGGGGTCGCCGCAGAAGGCGCGCGCGGTCTTGCGGAAGCAGTTGCGGGGGAACTGGTCGCACAGAAGGATCAGCGCCAGCGCGCCCTCTGGCGAGTCCCGCCAGGCATCGAGCCCGCCCGCTACCGCCTGCTCGATGCGGCCGCCAAAGCGCGCCACCGTCTCGGCGTCGAACTTGGGCGTGCTGCGCCACCAGATATCGCGCGCCTGGGCGTGCTCGGGATGGCCGAGCGGCAGGAACCAGAAATCGAGGATGTCGCGGATGGACGACGTGTCGGTCATGGGCTTTAGATAAGCCCAAGAAGGCCGGGGAGGAAAGTCCGCATGGGCAAGGTCAAGAACGTTCTCTTCATCATGTGCGACCAGTTGCGCGCCGATCATCTGTCGTGCGCCGGTCATCCGCATCTGAAAACACCCGCCATCGACGCGTTGGCCGCCCGGGGGGTGCGCTTCCCGCGCGCCTATGTGCAGTCGGGCGTCTGCGGTCCCAGCCGCATGAGCTATTACACCGGCCGCTACATGTTCTCCCACGGTGCCACCTGGAATCGTGTGCCGCTTAGCTTGCGCGAGAAGACCATCGGCGACTACCTGACGCCTGCTGGTATCAAGGTCGCACTGGCCGGCAAGACCCATGTCATGCCCGATCTCGAGGGGCTGGAACGTTACGGCATCGAGGGTGGCTCTGCGCTCGACGCGCTGCTGCGCGCCGGCCGCTTTGAGGAGATCGACCGCTACGACGGCCACCATCCGCCGGGCAAGGAGAGCGGCTACCCCGACTATCTCCGAGAGCATGGCTACAATTCCCAGGATCCCTGGACCGACTATGTGATCGCGGCCGATGGGCCGAACGGCGACACGCTTTCCGGTTGGCACATGCGCAATGTCCACCTCCCGGCGCGTGTGAAAGAGGAGCATTCCGAGACCGCCTACATGACACGCGAGGCCATGCGCTTCATGGACGAGCAAGGCGACAAACCGTGGTGTCTGCATCTTTCCTACGTAAAGCCACATTGGCCCTACATGGCGCCCGCGCCCTATCACAACATGTACGGCGCTGCCGACATGCTGCCGCTGAACCGCGACGAGCAGGAGCGAGTGGACGAACACCCAGTGCTGGCCGCTTACCGCGAGCACGAGGAATCGATCTCCTTTTCCCGCCCCGAAGCGCCCGGCATCGTGCGCCCGGCCTACATGGGCCTGATCCGCCAGATTGACGACTGGCTGGGCCGCCTCTTCGCCCACATGCAGAGGAGCGGTCGCCTCGACGACACGTTGATCTTCTTCACCTCCGACCACGGCGATTTCCAGGGCGATCATTGGCTGGGCGAGAAGGAGATGTTTTTCGAGGAGGCGCTGCGCGTGCCCTTCATCGTCGTCGATCCTGACCCCGAAGCCGACCTGACCCGCGGCACGGTGGACGAACGCTTCGTCGAGGCGGTCGATGTCGTGCCGACCATCCTCGAAGTGCTCGGCCTGCCGCCGCACGACCATCTCGTCGAGGGTCGGTCGCTGGTTCCGCTTACGCGCAGGATCCACCTCGACGCCTGGCGCGATGCCGTCTTCTCGGAACTCGACTATTCCTTTCGCCAAGCGCGGCTGATCCTGAAGCGCAAGCCCGGCGAATGCCGCGCCATCATGGTCCGGACCGACCGCTGGAAATACATATGGTGGCAGGACTTCAGGCCGATGCTGTTCGACCTCGCCAATGACCCGCAGGAGCGGCGCGACCTCGGCGCAGATGAGGCGTACGCTCACATTCGCCGCGAGATGGAGGAGCGGCTCGGTGCGTGGCTAAAGGCGCGCAAGACCCGGGTGACGGTCGACGACGCCTATGTTGCCCAGCGCACCGCCACCCATAAGAAAGCCGGTGTCTTCTTCGGCCAGTGGTGATCCTCAGCCGCGCTTGAGGGGATGCGCTTTCAAGCCGGCTTCGTTGACCTCGACGCCCCAGCCCGGGCCGGTCGGCAGGATGTAGTCGCCGTTCTCGATGACCGGCGGGGTTTTCACGAAATCGTCGCGCCATTTCACGCTGTCGATGTCGATCTCCATGATGCGGAAGTTGGGCACGGCGGCGCAGAAGTGCGCGCTGATGGCGCTGGCGAGGTGGCCGTAGAAATTGTGCGGCGCCACGTTGACCTCATAGACCTCCGCCATGGCCGCAATCTTCAGCGACTCGTAGAAGCCGTTCCAGATGACGTCGACAATGGCGGTGTCGAAGGCATAGGCCTCGAAGTAGGGCCGGAAGTCGCGGCGCTCCAGCAGCGTCTCGCCCGAGGCGATCGGGCAGGGTGCGTCGCGGCGGATGAGCGCGATCGACTTCGGATCGTGCGCATCCAGTTCCAGCCAGGTGAGCTGGGTCGGCGCGACGGCTTCGGCGATCCGCCTAAAACCTTCGGTGCGGAAGTGGAAGTTGAGGTCGAGCATGATGCCGACATCGGGCCCGCAGCCCTTGCGGAAGGCTTCCACGGTCTTGGCAGCACTTCGGGCGATGAACGCGTCCCAGTTGCGCTCGGGGAAGCCTCGGCCCACGACGAAGCCCGGCCGATAGGCGCTGATCTGACCATCCATCTCGATGGCGATATTGGTCTTCAGCGCCGAGAAACCCTTTGCCTTCACCTCGCGGCCGACCGCGGTCATGTCGTCGTAGGTCCGGACCGGTGGCGTGCCGACCAGGTCGGCATTGCGCATGCGGTAGGAGCCGCAATGCGACCAGTAGACCGGGATGCGGTCGCGCAGCTTGCCGCCGAACAGCTGATAGACGGGGACGCCAAGTGCCTTGCCCTTGATGTCGAGCAGCGCGTTCTCGATCGCCGCGATCGCCTGGCGCACGACGCCGCCTCGCGACTGGGTCGACTTGGTGGCGAGAACGGCGTTGATCAGCTCGAGCGCCATCGGGTCCATGCCGACCACATTCGGCATCAGCACCTCGATCACCGCCGACAGGCCGGGACTGCCGAAGCTCTCATTGTACTCCGACCAGCCGGCGATGCCGTCGTCGGTGACCAGCTTGAGGAAGGAGAAGCTCCGCCAGCCGGCGTCGCACTGGAAGATTTCGTAGGCTTTGACCTTCATCGTTTCCCCCCGGTTCGCGCTTTCTGCCGGGCGAGACTGGAACATCAGGGCTGCTGAAACAACCTCACGGCCTCTGGCCGATCCGACCGGCGGAGAGATAAACTCCCGGTCCGGATGTCCGGGGAGGAATGATGAAACTCGATACCGCGCGTCTGCTGGCAGATGTCCGGCGCACTTGCCAGACGATCGACCGCAATGTCCCGCGATGGGCACTGGTGCTCTTCGCCGCCAGTCTGGGAGCTCTCTTGCTCGTCGAGCTGGATCGCCGATTCTACAGCATGGGCAGGTTCACCCCGTATTACATCCATCTGAACTACGTCGTGGTGGTCGCAACCGCCGCCTACATTCTCTTCCGCTACCGCGCCGCCCGTCGCGCGGGGCTCTGATCGATGACGACAGCCGGCCAGCAGGTCCGCCGCTACCCCGAAATGAAGGGCAAGGTCGCCCTCGTGACCGGCGGCACCAGCGGTATCGGGCTCGCGGCGGCCCAGGGCTTTGCCCGCGAGGGCGCCACGGTTGTGGTCACCAGCCGCAACGAGAAGCGCGCGCATGCGGCGCTCAAGAAATTTGAGGCGGGCGCGTCGGCCTCGTGGATCGGCAGCGACACCTCGGACGGCAAGTCGGTGGCGCATCTCGTCCAGACGATCATCGAGCGCCACGGCCGCGTCGACTATGCCTTCAACAATGGCGGCAGCATCGGAGGTGAGGACATCGCGCCGATCGCCGAGATGAGCGAGGAAAGCTGGCGCCGGACCATCGATGGCTATCTCACGTCGGTTTTCCTCTGCATGCGCCACCAGCTTCCGCCCATGCTGGCGGCCAAAAGCGGCGTCATCGTCAACATGTCGTCGATCTATGGATTGCGCGGCCATTCAATTCCGGGCGGCGGAGCCTATGCCGCGGCCAAGCACGGCGTGCTGGGTCTCACCAATAGCGCTGCCCGCCAGTATGGTGCGAGCGGCGTGCGCATCACGGCGGTCACGCCGGGCTGGGTCGAGACGCCGCCCATCGCCGAATGGATGGCGGCCGATCCGAAATTTGCCACCGCCATCACCCGCCTCACGCCGCGTGGCCGCATCGCCTCGCCCGACGAAGTGGCGAATGCCGTCCTCTTCCTTTGCTCTGATGCCGCTTCCGCTATGATTGGCAGTCCGCTGGTGGTTGATGGCGGGTTCCTGAGCTGAATTTCAATCCGGAGTAAATCGCATGAAAACCGTCCAATCGATGCTGGCCGAAGCCGACGCTGCCGTTCCGCGCATCAGTCCTGACGAGGCCAAGGGCCTGGTCGGCCGGGCCGACGTGCTGTTCCTCGACGTGCGCGAGCCGGCCGAAGTCGCAACCTCGGGCAAGGTGCCGGGCGCCGTCGCCGTGCCGCGCGGCCTCGTCGAGTTCCGTGCCGACTCGGCCTCGCCCATGCATGACAAGTCTTTCGACAAGTCCAAGACAGTCGTGACCTATTGCGCTTCCGGCGGCCGCTCGGCCCTGGTCGGCAAGACGTTGAAGGACATGGGCTACAGCAACGTACGCAACCTCGGCGGCTTCAAGGGCTGGGTCGATGCCGGCGGCGAGGTCGAGAAAGTCTGATGTACAAGTCGATACTCGCGATCTCCGAAGGCGGGCCGGAAGCAGCGATTTCCTTCCGGCTTGCGGCGCGGATCGCATCGATGTTCGGCGGCACCGTGGATGCAGTGCACTACTCCGAGACCCGTCCCGGCGATGCCGATATCGCAGGCCAGGCCATGCCGTTCATGAAACGCGTGGCCGACGATCGCCTCAATTCGCGCGCGCGCGAGTCCGAGCGCGCCTACAAGGAGCTGCTGGCGCCGCTGGCCGGCGCCACCTTCACCGGCGGCCACGGCGTCACGCGCGATCAGCTCGTCCGCATGGGGCGTTATGCCGACCTTGTGCTGGTGGGCAGGCCGAGCCTCGATGCCGAAAACATTGCGCCGGAGACGGTGAAGGCCGCGATCTATGACAGCGCGGGGCCGGTCGTTGTCGCGCCACCCAACTTGGGCGAGGGCGGGATCGCCTCCGTCGTTGTCGCCTGGAATGGCAGTGCCCAGGCGGCGCGGGCGGCGGGCTTTGCCCTGCCGTTCCTCGCCAAGGCGGCCAAGGTCACGGTCCTCGTGGCCGATGCGGTGCCGGGCGATCTCGGGACTCCCTTCTTGGCGCGCATGCTCGAGCGCCACGGCGTCAAGGCCACCGTCGAGACCGTGAGCCATGGCGACATTACCGGCCGCGCCCGCGGTCGTGCCCTGCTGGCGTACACCCAGGACAAAGGCGCCGGCCTGCTCGTGATGGGCGCCTACGGCCACGGCGGCCTGACGAACTTCCTGGGGTTGGGCGGCGCCACCGCGAAGGTGATCGCGTCCTGTCCTGTCCCACTTCTGTTGGCACACTGAATATGGCGGCCGTCTCTCCCCGCATTCACGAGGCGCCGGACGACCTGCTCGCCGCCATCGACTATTGCTACGAGCAGGGCTGGACCGACGGCCTGCCCGTCGTCCCGCCCGAAGTCTCGCGGGTGAAGGCCATGCTGGCCGCCGATGCCAGGCCGGCCGAGACCGTGATCTCCCACCATCCCGCGACCGGGCTCGACCTCTCGCTGCATGCGGCGGCCGTCAATGCCGTGATGGCGGGCTGCCTGCCCGAGCATTTCCCGGTGCTGGTCGCGGCCTTCGAGGCCATGGACCGGCCGGAGTTCAATTTCCACGGATCGACCGCCAGCACCGGCGGCTCGGCGCCGTTGCTCGTCGTGAGCGGTCCGTATGCTGACGAGATCGGCATGAACGCCGACGTCAACCTGTTCGGGCCCGGCAATCGCGCCAACTCGACGATCGGGCGCGCGGTGCGGCTGATCCTGCGCAACGTCTTCCAGATGATCCCCGGAATCTCCGACAAGTCGACGCAGGGCAATCCGGGCAAATACAGTTTCTGCATCGCCGAGCGTTCGCGCGGCAATCCGTGGCCGCTGCTCTGCGCGGCGCAGGGCTATCCCGCGGGCACGTCCAGCGTCACCGTCTTTGCCGGCGGCGGCTTCTGCAATGTCGAGAACCACGGCGGCAACACGCCGGAGCAGATCCTGGGCTCGGTCGCCGATGCCATGGCCAACTACGGCTGCATCACCCTGGGCCAAAGCGTGGTGATCCTGGCGCCCGAGCACATGGCCATCGTCGGCGGCGCCGGCTGGACGCGCGAGCGGGCGCAGGATTTCCTCTTCACCCGCGCCAAGCGTTCGGTCGAGGGCATGAAGGGCGTCGGCAAGTACCGCGACCGCGAATACGACACCCAGCACGGCGAGGGCGCCCATGCGCTGGTCGAGGCGGGCTTCGTGCATCGCGGACTCTCGCCGCAGGATATATTGATCACCATGGGCGGCGGCGATGCCGGCGGCCATTCGTGCTTCATCCCGTCGTGGAGCCGCGGCCGCGGCTCGATCATGCAGCACGCCCCGCTCAAGAGGAGTTAGCCCGATGCAGCTCTATGCGCCGACATCCACCGCGCCGAAGCGAAAATCCTTCCGCGCCCCGGCCCTTGCCACTCTCGAGGGCGCGCGGATCGGCGTGCTGGAGAACAGCAAGCTCAACGCCGAGGAGATGCTGAACGAGGTGGCCCAGCTCTTCGTCCAGCGCCACGGCTGCACGATCCGCACGCTCGCCTCCAAGCGCAACGCCAGCGCCCCGGCGCCGGCCAGCACCCTGGTCGCGGTCGCCCAGGAGGTCGATTTCCTGCTCACCGGCCTCGGGGATTGAGGCTCCTGCTCAACGTGCAGTCTGCACGACGGCATCTCCTTCGAACAACTCGGCAAGCGCGCGGTGGTGCTTTGCACCGCGCCGTTCGAGGTCACGGCCCGCAACATCGCGCGCGTGCTCGGCCTGCCCGACTATCCTTTCCTGACGGTCCAGCATCCGATCGGCAGCTGTACGCTCGCCGAACTGAAGGCCCGGGCCGAGATCGCCTATCAGCAGGCGCTGCCCATCCTGCTCAAGGCCTGACCAGCGGAGACACCCATGCCTGACCTGTTCGAGATCATCGAAACCACCCGCTCCATGCGGCGCCTGAAGCCCGATCCCGTGCCCGACGAGTTGATCGCCAAAATCCTGCGCGCCGGCGCCTGTGCGCCCAACGGCGGCAACACCCAGAAGTGGCGCTTCCTGGTGATCAAGGACCGCAAGATCAAGGACGCGGTCGCGGTCTGGTACAAGAAGGCCTTCGACGAATGGATCGGCCCGCGCTACCGCTCGAGCGAACCGCCGCCCGGCGTCACCAAGGAACGCTACCTCCGCCAGGTGGCCGCGGTGGAGTATCTCACCGACCACTATGCCGAGGCGCCGGTCTGGATCGTGGCCTGCCTCGAAGACGGCCCGACGCCTAACCGCGGCACGGGCTCCTCGATCTATCCGGCGGTGCAGAACATGGTGCTGGCAACGCGCGCCCTTGGCCTCGGCACCACGCTCACCACCCGCCATCTCCATTTCGAGAAGGAAGCCGAGGCGGCGCTGGGCCTGCCCGAGGGCGTGCACTCCTACGCCATCCTCCCGATCGGCTATCCCATGGGCAAGTTCGGCCCGGTCGGCCGCGGCCCGCTCAACGAGATCGTCTACCAGGACCGCTGGGGCGAGCCTTACACGGCGGTCTAGAGTCGTTTGCCCGACACCTTCGTGTCGGGAAAATCGTGTCGGAAAATTCAAAGCGTTGACCTGAAAGGCTTTTCGCCGGACGTTTTCCGACACCTGAGTGTCGATAAATGTGCGTCGTGTCGGGAAACTGCACGACGCCCTCCGTGTTGCGCACGTGCCGAGGGACGGCCCCTCATCCTCCAGGGATCGTACCCGGCGGGCAACGTTCAGGTCTGGCCTGCAGGGCCTGCCCTTCGTTTGACCTGGGCCAGCTCAACGATCGATGAATATCAACGCCTTCCGTTCCGCAAGCGTCAGCTTGGTCTCCTCGTCGGTCAACCTGCGACCGGACCCATACTTGCGATCCAGCCCAATGATCGCTTCGTGGAGATCTGGCGGCAGGGCCTCTGTCGAAAAGATCGTGCAAGGATCGCCGTCCGTAGGGATCGACACCCCCGTCGCTCGATCGATCTCCAGAATTTCCTGCCGCGTGATATCTCTTCCTCTGATGCGCGTAGCCGTCACTTCGAGCGTGAGCCCGATGACTTTTGCAGTGCCCGGATACGCGGCGTGGAACAGGTCTCCCGGGCGGAGCTTTTGGAGATCTACTCTCTTGTCGGTCATCGCAACTTGATACCGCGAGAACTAAAGGCCGTACAGCACGCGTAGATTGTATTTCGAGAACGTTGACTTCGCTACTTCTCGAATCGCGCCAGCGCCTTCATCAACTCATCTGCGGGGCTGTTTCCCACGCCGAGTTGCTTTACGGCGCAACTCCGACACAGATTTTTGCCGTCGATGTGGTACATGCCTGTAGTCCCCCGACTACCGCCACGCGTGCAACTACCGCCCACGCACTTCAAGTCGCCTGCTGCGACCGGAACAAAGCGTCCGCCGCCGGATACGGCTGGATCGGTTGATTGAGCAACGATGGTGTCGATGTCGACACCCTTCGGTGCTCTGCCTTCGATAACCTCGAAGCCATCGAGCCGGTTGCGTGCGTCGACGCGAGCATCGGCCGCTTCAGGCCCCTCGGTGTCGATGCCCAAGGCCTCGAACGCCCGGTCGATCCCGCGCCGCATCCGGTCATAGCGGGCGAGGTCCGGATCGATCCGCCCCTCAATGATGGCCTTCTGCGCGCCGGCGAAGCGCGCATGGTCCTTGTCGTCGAGCGACAGGCGGTGGCGGTCGAGATCGGCGCCAGCGAAGGCGTCCGGCCGGTAGATCATCTGCCGGTCGAGGCGCTCGAAGAGGTCGCGATCGGTCCTGAGGCGGCCGTCGATGAGGAGGGCTTCGAGGCCGCGCCACTGGTCCGGCGCCAGCCAGTCGCGGAGTCCCGGCGGGATCGCCAGGAACGACCGGCCGGGGTTCTTCTCGACCCAGTCGAAGGCGGCGACGCCGGCCTCGGCCTGCTGCTTGTGCCATTGCCGTTCGGCGTGGCGCTGGGCGTGCGCAGCCACTTGGGCGATGCCGGCCCGCATCTTCTCGGTCGCGTCGTCGGGCGTGAGGTCGACGGCGCGGCTTTCGAAGACCTCGGCACCGGGCGGCCCCGCCGGCTCGAGCGGGATGCCGGCCAGGTCGCGGTCGATGTCGCGGTAGACGGCGGACTCGCGCGCCCGGACGAAACGGCGATCGATTGCGGCCTGGCGCCCGGGATCGATGATCGGGCGGGCGTGCTCGTAGAGGCCCGAGGCGCCGTCGAGATCGTCCCCATTGATCGCTGTGCCGATCGCGGCCTCGACCGCGCCGGCATAGAGATCGGAGAGGCCGCCCCGGACCCTGGCGTCGGTCTCGGCGGGATCCCAGCCGCGGCGTTCGCCCTGGTAGCGCAGTTCCTCGACCGCGGTCCGGCCGAGCTTCTGCAGATAGGCCGGGTCGTGCCAGGCCGCTGCTGCGTCCTGTCTCAGGCCGGCGATACGGTCGGCGACGCTGGCGTCGTCGACCTCGACCGTGGCGCGCTCTGCCAGCCGTCCCAGCGTGCCGGCGGCCCAGTCGAGACGCGTCTCGATCAGGGGTTCCAGGATACCGCGCTGGCGCGGGCCCATGGCCTGGGACAGCGTGCGTTCCTTCAGCTCGTTGAGCGCCGGCAGGGCACCGGCAATGGCTTCCAGCGCCGCCTCGCCGGTCTGGGCGGCAATCCCGGAGTCGGGCGCGTGCAACAGCGCCCGGACGCCGGCCGAAAACTCGATGTCGAGCTGACGCGCGAACATCTCGTCGACGCGGATCGTGTGCTCGTCAACAGGCCATAGCTCTGCTTCCGGCTGTGCCACAGGCACAGTCGGGTAGATCGTCGTTCCCATGTTTGGTTTCTCCGCAGGCACGAAAAAGCCCGCCGCGGCGCCCCCTGAGAGGGGCCGGGCGGGCTGGACAGGACGAATATGCAATTCGCCCAGACTGGTCCTTTTCTTAGCCGATTCCTGCTGAATTTGCAACTATCACCAAAAATGCGCGTTCGGCGCCGGAATGCGCTAAAATGGGTGCATGCACTGCGACCGCCTCTGGAAGAACGCGCGTCTCGCCACGATGACCGGGCAGGGCCTCGGCCTCGTCGACAAGGGCCTGATCGCCGCGCGCGGTGGCGACATCGTCTACGCCGGCCCGGAGGCCGAGGCGCCCGCCTTCACGGCGCCGGAGGTCGTGGATTGCGACGGCCGCTGGATCACGCCGGGCCTGGTCGATTGCCACACCCACATCGTCCATGGCGGCAACCGGGCGCACGAGTTCGAGCTGCGCCTGGCCGGCGCCACCTACGAGGAGCTGGCGCGGGCGGGCGGCGGCATCGTCTCGACCATGAAGGCGACGCGGGCCGCGAGCGAGGACGAGCTGCTGGCGCAGGCCCTGCCGCGCGTCGATGCGCTGATCGCCGAGGGCGTCACCACACTGGAGGTGAAATCGGGCTACGGCCTGGAGCGCGTTGCTGAGATGAAGTCGCTGAAGGCGGCGCGGCGGCTGGGCGAGGTCCGGCCGCTCTCGGTGACGACGACCTTCCTCGGCGCCCATGCCCTGCCGCCCGAGGCGGCCGGAGACAAAGACGCCTATATCGACCTCGTCTGCCGCGACATGCTGCCGGCCGTCGCCGCCGCCGGCCTCGCCGACTCGGTCGATGCCTTCTGCGAGGCCATCGGTTTTACCCCGGAGCAGGTCGCGCGAGTCTTCGAGACAGCGAAGGGACTTGGCCTGCCCGTAAAACTGCACGCCGAGCAGCTCTCCAACCTGCACGGGGCCGCGCTGGCGGCGCGGTTCGGCGCGCAATCGGCCGATCACCTGGAATATATCGACGAGGCGGGCGCCGCCGCCCTGGCCGCTTCCGGCACCGTGGCCGTGCTGCTGCCCGGCGCCTTCTATTTCGTCCGCGAGACGCACAAGCCGCCGGTCGACCTGCTGCGCCGCCACGGCGTTCCCCTCGCGATCGCCTCCGACAGCAATCCCGGCTCCTCGCCGCTCACCTCGCTGCTGCTGGCGATGAACATGGCGGCCACGCTGTTCCGCCTCACCGTCGACGAGTGCCTGGCCGGCGTCACCCGCGAAGCCGCCCGCGCGCTTGGCCGCCTCGATCGGATCGGCACGCTGGAGGCGGGCAAGTCCTGCGACCTCGCGATCTGGGACGTCGAGCGTCCCGCCGAGCTGGTTTATCGGATGGGCTTCAATCCGCTGCACCAGAGGGTGTGGCGGGGCACCATACGCACCTAGGCAGTGGAGAAGAGATGATGAATCGGCATCCTTGCCGCGACAGCGACTTCATCATGACCTGTTTCACGCAGAACCTTCTCTACGCGAAAAAGTTATCGATCTACGCGAGCGGTCAGTTGTCGGCCCGCCACTGTTTGCTCTGTTCGTGTTCATTTGCGCCCCCTAGAATCGCATTATGACACTAAAGTAGAGGCCTACTGCAAGTTGAACTACGTCCTATTGTCCATCTGCGGCTTGAGGTTGATCCCCAGGAGCCTCGCTTCTACACGCTTATTTTTGAGGGAAGGCCCTACGATTGCGCGCCTTCGGCGCTTAACTCGGGACGAGTGGCGCTACGCGACTAGTGCTGCGCCTGTAGCGCCTCGACCCGAATCTCCTCGGTAATCCGCGCCTTCAGCGCCACGAACTCCGGCGAGGTCTTGATCATGTGGTGCGCGGGTGCGGCAGGTCGGTGGTGACCTCGGCCGTGATCCGGCCCGGCGCCGCGCTGAACACCACGACGCGGCTGGCCATGATGATCGCCTCGTTGATGTCGTGGGTCACGAACAGCAGGGTCTCGCGCGCATGTGCCCAGATGCTGGGCGGCAGCGCCTGCATCAGCGCGCGCGTTCGGTTCTTGAGCGCGCCAAACGGCTCGTCGAGCCGTGCGTCCCTGGGTGTGGCAAGGCGCGATTCCAGTGATACCTTGCAGGCAACCCTGGACGAGGCCGACCGATGAGCATCGCTTTCCTCCACTCACGTGGGACCGAGCTTCCCATAAAGATTCCTGCCATCGGGCTCGACCTGTTCGTGCGCATGCCGCCCGCGGCAAGCGCCGGTGAATTCTGCCTGATCGAGACCCTCAACGCGCCGGGCAAGGGCCCACCCCGGCATCGCCACCACGAGGCGGAGATCTTCCGCGTCATCGAGGGACGCTATCTCTACGAGGCGGATGGGCGCCGCTTCTACGCAGAGGCGGGAGACGTGGTGAGCATCCCGGGCGGCGTGGAGCACGGCTTCGTCAACGTGACGGACAAGCCCGCCCGACAGTACATCCTCATCGCCCCGGCCCTCGACGCCGAGGCGTTCTTCACCGAGCTCGCCGCGACGATGTGGGACGGACTCCCGGACCAGGCCGCGCTCAATGCTTTCGGGCTGAAGTGGAACGTCGAGTTCCTCGGGCCGCCGCTCAGGGTCGACGAACGGCCGACCGACTGAAGCGAGCGCCAGCGGAAATGGACCGGTGGCGGGCCCGCTGCCGGGAGGAGATGCCCGCCTCTCAAGCCGGCTTCTGCGCGGATTCCCGTCGCTTCACAACGGGCGATCAGTGCTGCGCCTGGATCGCCTCGACCCGGATCTCCTCGGTGAGGCGCGCCTTCAGCGCCACGAACTCCGGCGACGTCTTGATCGTGTAGTGCCGCGGGTGCGGCAGGTCGGTCGCGACCTCGGCCTTGATCCGCCCCGGCCGCGCGCTGAACACCACGACGCGGTTGGCCATGAAGATGGCCTCGTCGATATCGTGGGTGACGAACAGCACGGTCTTGCGCGCGCGCTCCCAGATGCCGAGCAGCAGCTCCTGCATCAGCACGCGCGTCTGGTTGTCGAGCGCGCCGAACGGCTCGTCGAGCAGCAGGATCTTCGGATCGTTGGCCAGCGCCCGCGCGATGGCCACGCGCTGCTGCATGCCGCCGGAGAGCTGCTTGGGGAAATGCTCCTCGAAACCGCGCAGGCCCACCTGGGCAATGAAACGCTCGCTGATCTCGCGCTGCTCCGCCTGGGGCAGGCCCTTTTCGCGGAGACCAAAGCAGATGTTCTGGCGCACGTTCAGCCACGGAAACAGGGTGTAACTCTGGAACACGACGCCGCGGTCGGCGCCGGGCCCGTCGATCGGCGCGTCGTCGAGCAGGATCGTGCCGGCCGAAGGTTGCTCCAGCCCGGCCACCAGCCGCAGCAGGGTGGATTTCCCACAGCCCGACGGACCCAGCACGGTGATGAAATCGTTGTCCTCGACGTCGAGGCTGACCGGCAGCAGCGCCTGGGTGGGCGCGGCGCCCCGCTTCACGCCGGGGAAGGTCTTGCCGACGCCGCGGATCGAGAGCCGGCTCATCGCTGCCCACTCATCGTTGCCCACTCATCGCTGCAAGCTCCAGGCAAACAGGCGGCGGTTCGCCTGCTTGAACAGCAGGTCCGAGGCGAGGCCGACCAGGCCGATGACGACGATGCCGGCAATGATGTGGTCGGTCGCCATCAGCGCCTGGCTGTCGGTGATCATGTGGCCGATGCCGGACGAGGCGCCGATCAGCTCCGCCACGATGATGTAGGTCCAGCCGAGACCCAGCACCTGGCGCAGCGCCTCGGCGATTTCTGGCGCCGCCCCCGGCAGGAGGACGCGGCGCACCACGCCGGTGTCCTTGCAGCCCAAGGTATAGGCGGCCTCGACGAGGTCGCGGCGCGTGCCGCTCACGATCATGGTGACCATTAACGTCAGCTGGAAGAAGCAGCCGATGAAGATGACGGTGAGCTTCTGCGCCTCGCCGATGCCGACCCACAGGATCAGCAGCGGGATGAAGGCCGAGGCCGGCAGGTAGCGCGCGAAGGAGACGAAGGGCTCGAAGAAGGCCTCGATCGGCTTATAGGCGCCCATGGCGATGCCGAGGGGCACGGCGATCACCGACGCGATCAGGAAGCCGCCCAGCACGCGCCAGATCGTCATGCCGACGTCGAAGCCGAATTTCTGGGCGGCGAACAGATCGTAGCCCGACAGCAGCGTCTGCAGCGGCGAGGCGAGGAAGTGCTTGGGCACCGCGCCGCTCCAGGTGAGCAGCCCCCACAGCGCCACGAAGCCGATGAAGAACGCCACGCCGAGGAGAGTCCGTTTCTCCCGCGTGACGGGAACAAGCAGCTTCATGGTTTCATCACTTTATCTCCTCCCCCGTCATCGGGGGAGGTGGCGGCGTCTTCGCCGACGGAGGGGTCATGACCCCTCCGCCTCGTAAGACGAGGCACCTCCCCATCAGAATGGGGAGGAGAATGAGCCTCAGTTCAGATAGCTCGTATCGAACAGCGTATCCATGTTGGCCGGCAGCGTCTTGATCACGCCGATCTCGAGCAGCAGCTCGGCCGCTTCCTTGTTGAAGGCCTGGATCTCGCCGCTGAAGAACTTCTTGTTGGCGGCGCGGTCGGCCCACTTGATCTTGGCCTGCGACTTCTCGAACTGCTCGGCGGTCTGCTTCACGTCGGCGCCCATGATGGTGAAGGCCTTGACCTTGTCCTTCTCGATCATCTCCAGCGCCTGGAAGTAGCTGTCGACCAGCGCCTTCACCGCCTTCGGGTTCTCCTTGATGAACTTGGGCGTGCAGCCGAAGGAGTCGAACACCATCGGGTACTGCAGCGAATCGGCGATCAGCTTGCCGGTCTCGGGCTTGTCGCGGACCAGGCTGAGATAGGGCTCGTAGGTGACGGCGGCGTCGAGGTCGGTGCCGGTGACGAAGGCGTTGGCGGCCGGCGCAGGCTCGAGCGTGACAAGCTTCACGTCCTTCAGCGACATGCCGTTCTTCTTCAGGATCCACGCCAGGGTGAAGTGCGGGTTGGTGCCGGGCGCGGAGGCCGCGACGGTCTTGCCCTTGAGGTCGGCGACCTTGGGGATGCTGTTGCGCGCGACGATGCCGTCGGAGCCCATGCCCTGGTCCATCTTGAACAGCTGCGTGGTGGCGATGCCGTTGGTGTTCCACACGATCCAGGTTTCCACCGTGGTGGCGGCGCACTGCAGGTCGCCCGAGGCGATGGCGAGGTGGCGGTCCTTCTGCGGGATCTTCTTGATGGTCACATCGAGGCCGTTGGCCTTGTAGATGCCGGCCTCCTTGGCGAGCGTCAGCGGCGCGAAGCCGGTCCAGCCGGAAATGCCGATGGCGACCTTGGTTTCCTGCGCTTGTGCGGGCGAGAATGCGGCGGCGCCGGCGAGGATGCCGAGTGCCGCGAAAGTCCTGGTGAGTTTCAACATTGGGTACTCCTTAGGGATAAACGACAGGAAAGAGCGGATCATCAAGCGGCGCGCCATCGGCCAGGGTGAGGCCGGGGAAGGGCGGCGAAGTGCGGCCGGCGCGCTTGGCGTAGACCGCGTCGTCGCCGACCCAGCGGGCGGAGAAGACGCGGCGCATGCCGGCCGACGTGTTGGCCGGCGCGCCATGGACGGTGCGGAAGCTGAAGGCGATGGCGTCGCCGGGTTTTAGGCTCCAGGCCGCGATGTCGAGCGTATCGCGCATCGCCTC
>CAMAYC010000091.1 GCA_945862125.1 Reyranella massiliensis 521 | reverse complement strand
ATTGATCACCGCACCCACGCCCGTCACCACGGCACAGCCGAACAGCGCCGCCACGTCGAGCGGCAGGGTCTTGTCGATCACCACGATCGAGCCGCGGTCGACCACGGCATATTCGGCATAGCAGGAGACGCCGGACTGATGGTTCACCGCCTTGCCGTCCATATGCAGGCGGTGATGGCCCGACAGCAGCTGGCCCGCGGCACGCGGTGTGACCGAACGCTCGCAGATGTAGGGCCGGCCTTCGAGGCAGCGCCGGCAGCGGCCGCAGCTCACGTTGAAGGTGAAGCAGACATGGTCGCCCACCTTCACGTCGTGAACGCCCTTGCCCAGCTCGACGATCTCGCCCGAACCTTCGTGGCCCAGCACGATCGGCACCGGACGCGGCCGATCGCCGTTGATCAGCGACAGATCGGAATGGCAGAGCCCGGCGCCGCCCACCTTGACCAGCACCTCGCCCTCGCCGGGCGGATCGAGATCGACGTCGACGACGTGGATGGGCTTCGATTTGGCGAAGGGTCGCGGCGCGCCGCAGACCGTGAGAACGCCGGCTTTCATCTTCATCAGGCTATTCCTCCGTCGACCCGGACCAGCGATCCGGTGGTGAAGCTCGATTTGCTCGAAGCGAGATAGAGCGCCGCCGTCACGATCTCCTCCGGCTGGCCGCTGCGCCGAAGCGCCGCCGTCGGGTTAGCCTTGTGCTCTTCCGGCCAGGCCTTTGAGACGTCGGTCAGGAAGCGGCCGGGCGAGATGGTGTTCACGCGCACCTTGGGTCCGTACTCGAAGGCGAAGGCCTCGGTCAGGGCGTTGAGCGCGGCCTTGGCGCCGGCATAGGGTGCGATCTGCGGCCGGGGGCGGAGCGCGCCGGCGCTGGAAATGTTGATGATCGAACCGCCGTCGCCCGCTGCCATGCGGCTGCCGACCAGGGACATCAGGCGGAACGGCGCCTTGAAGTTGAGCGACACGATGCGGTCGAAGAGCTGCTCGGAGGTTTCCAGCGACGAGGGCGCGAGCGGCGAGGAACCGGCGTTGTTCACCAGGATGTCGATCCTGCCGAAGGCGTCGTAGGCCGCGTCGACCAGCCCATCCAGCTCCTGCCAGTTGGCCACGTTGCAGGCATGGGTGGCGGCCTTGCGACCCAGCGCCCGAACCTCGGCGGCGGCCTTGTCGCAGGCTTCCAGCTTGCGGCTGGTGATGAAGATGTCGGCACCGTGGGCGGCGAAGGCCTTCACCATCTGGTAGCCCAGCCCGCGGCTGCCGCCCGTGACGAGGGCAACCTTGCCCGTGAGGTCGAAGTAGCTGGTACTCATGCCGTCGAGGATATCGAACCTGGCCCTGCCTTGGCCATGCCACCCGTCTTTTCAGCCGCCCGACCGGCATCGCGCGGCGAAACCGGCCGGGCGGCCGAGCGGAGACGTTTGCCTGGCGCCACTTCGGCCGCTGTCGCGCGTTTGTCACACGTCCATCCCACTTTCGCCCCACCCGCTTTCGCCCAGCCCGCTTTCGGACGCCTGCACCGCATGAAGGAGAACAAGATGGCCACCGGACCAGACCGCCAGAGCCTCCAGGACCTGCTCCATGACGAAATGATCGACGGCATCGACGAGGAGCTGGAACTCGAGATCGACGACGATCTGCTTCTCCGCCTGCCTGAAGGCGTGGCCAACGAGATGTTCCCGGCCGACGCCGGCCCGCGCATGGACCGCCGGCGTTATTTCTCGGAGCTGCTGCGTCTGCAGCGCGAGCTGGTGAAGCTGCAGGACTGGGTGGTCCACAAGGGACTGAAGGTCGTGATCCTGTTCGAGGGCCGCGATGCCGCCGGCAAGGGCGGCGTCATCAAGCGGATGGCGCAGCGGCTCAACCCGCGCATCTGCCGCACCGTGGCGTTGTCGGCGCCGACCGAGCGCGAGCGCAGCCAATGGTACTTCCAGCGCTACGTGCCTCACCTGCCCGGCGCCGGCGAGATCGTCCTGTTCGACCGCAGCTGGTACAACCGCGCCGGCGTCGAGCGTGTGATGGGCTTCTGCAGCGAGGCCGACGTGCAGGAGTTCTTCCGCTCCGCTCCGGAGTTCGAGCGCATGCTGGTGCGATCCGGAATTATCCTCCTCAAATACTGGTTCTCGATCACCGACGCGCAGCAAAATCTCCGCTTCCTGATGCGCATCCACGATCCGCTCAAGCAGTGGAAATTGTCGCCAATGGACCTCGAATCCCGGCGCCGTTGGGAGGAATACACCAAAGCCAAGGAAGAGATGCTGGAGCGGACGCATATTCCCGAAGCGCCCTGGTGGGTGGTGGAAGGCAACGACAAGAAGCGGGCACGTCTCAACTGCATTCATCATCTGCTGCAGCAAATTCCCTATCGCGACGTCGAACATGCGCCCATTCTGTTGCCTGCCCGGCAGCACATGCCGGATTACGCGCGAAAGCCGGTACCGGCCGAGTTGCACGTTCCCAGCGTCTTTTGAGACAGGCCACACAATGGATTTCTTCAGACGCTTCACCATCCTGATCTGCGCGCCGGCCTTCGACGCCGACGATCTCGAAGGCCACCGCCTCGGCGAGATAACGACGTCCATCGAGAAACTTGGTTTCCAGGTCGTGCGGGCCAGGCGCGTCGAGGATGCGGAGATGGTGGTGCAGACCGACGCGGCCATCGGCTGCATGGTGGTCGACTGGGGCAAGAAAGGCCTCGACGGCAAGTCCGCGGCGCTGATCAACCTGATGCGCCGGCGCGGGCTGGAAATGCCGATCGTCATCCTGGTCCGTCGCAAGCGGCTGGAGGACATTCCGGTCGAGGTGATGGATTACATCGACGGCTACATCTTCCTCTCCGAAGAGACGCCGGATTTCATCGCCAGGAACCTGGTGAGCCGCCTGAAGCAGTATGCCGAAACGCTGAAGACACCGTTCTTCGGCGCCCTGGTCGACTATGCCGAAGAAGGCAACCAGCTCTGGACCTGTCCGGGCCACAACGGCGGCATCTTCTACAACAGAAGCCCGATCGGCCGCATCTTCGTGGAACACCTCAGCGAAGCGATATTCCGCGACGACCTCGACAATTCGGTCCTCGATCTCGGCGACCTGCTCGTCCACGAGGGCCCGGCGCTCAAGGCCCAGCAGGAGGCCGCGCAGATCTTCGGCGCGGAGAAGACCTATTTCGTGCTGAACGGTACGTCTTCGTCCAACAAGATCGTCCTGCAGGCGCTGGTGGCCGAAGGCGACCTCGTCCTGTTCGACCGCAACAATCACAAGGCCGCGCACCATGGCGCACTGTTCCTGGGCCGCGGCACGCCGGTGTACCTCGAAACCGACCGCAATGCGCATGGGCTGATCGGGCCCATCTTCCACGAGGCCTTCGACGAGGCGCGCATCCGCGAGAAGATCCGCACCCATCCGCTGATCGAGGACAAGGAGGCGTGGAAGCGCGACCGGCCTTTCCGCGTCGCGGTGATCGAACAGTGCACCTACGACGGCACGATCCACGACGCGCGCACGATCATCGAGAAGATCGGCCATCTCTGTGACTACATCCTGTTCGACGAGGCATGGGCGGGCTTCATGAAGTTCCACCCGCTCTATGCCGGCCGTTTCGCCATGGGCCTCGAAGGGCTGGGGCCGGACAGCCCCGGCATCTTCGCCACTCAGTCGGCACACAAGCAGCTCGCGAGCTTCAGCCAGGCTTCGCAGATCCATGTCAGGGACAGCCACATCGCGGGCCAGCGCCGGCGCATCGAACACCGGCGCTTCAACGAATTCTTCATGCTGCACGCCTCGACGTCGCCCTTCTATCCGTTGTTCGCCTCGCTCGACGTCGGCGCGCAGATGATGAAGGGCAAGTCCGGCGAGGTGCTGTGGGACGACACGATTCGCCTGGGAATCGAGATTCGCAAGAAGATGCGCGCCATCCGCCGCGAGTTCGAGGACAAGGAGAGCGACTCCTCGCGTCGCTGGTTCTTCGAGCCGTTCATCGCCGACCGCGCGACATCGGGTGGGCGCGATATGCCGTGGGAAGACGTGCCGACCGACGAGCTGGCGCGAGATGTCCGGCACTGGGAACTAGCGCCCGACGCACCCTGGCATGGGTTCCATCATCTGGCGCCCGGCTATGCCATCACGGACCCCAACAAGCTGATCGTGCTGACGCCCGGTTTCGACCGCGAGACGGGCGGCTATGCCAACCACGGCATCCCCGCGCCGGTGGTGGCGCAGTATCTGCGCGAGAACCAGGTCGTGCCGGAGAAGAACGACCTCAACTCCCTCCTGTTCCTGCTGACGCCAGGCGTGGAATCGAGCAAGGCCGGCACGCTGCTGAGCGCGCTGGTCGCCTTCAAGAAACTGCACGACGACAATGCGCGGCTCGACGACGTGATCGGCGAATTCGTGCGTCGCCGACCGGCACGCTACGCCGGCCTGCGGTTGCGCGACCTTTGCGCGGAAATGCACGCCTTCTTCCGGGACAGCGCGGTGAGCACGCTGCAACGCGCGCAGTTTGCCCCGGAACATCTTCCGGAGCCGGTGCTGGCGCCGCACGAGGCAGTGCAACGGCTTGTCCGCAACGACGTGGACTACGTGCCGATCGGCGAGGCACAGGGCCGGATCGCCACCACCATGTTCGTCGTCTATCCGCCCGGCATCGCCAGCATTGTCCCTGGCGAGCGGCTCGACGAGCGGGCGCGGCCGATGCTCGACTATCTAAAAATGTTCGAACGGAGCGCCAACCTGTTTCCCGGCTTCGATGTCGAAATCCAGGGCATCTATCGCGAGACGGACAAACACGGCACTGTCCGGTTCCACACCTACGTGGTGCGCGAATAGGCTGGCGGTTCGCTGGAGCCCGGACCGAGAGCACGCTGCATCAGCAGGCTGTCGGTCCAGCGTCCGAACTTGAGCCCGACACCTTCGAGGACGCCGACCAGCCTGAAGCCGAAGGCCTCGTGGAGATTGCGCGACGCGACGTTGGTCGCATCGATATAGGCGAACATCTGTCGAAATCCTTCGTGCGTGCAGGCCTCGACCAGCGCCGGCAGCAGGGCCCGGCCGATCCCCGAATGCAGATGGTCGGGATGGACGTAAATCGAGTGCTTCACGGCATATCGGTAAGCCGGCCGCTTCCGAAAGGGCACGGCGTAGGCATAGCCCACGACGGCACTGCCGCGTTCGGCGACGAGATGAGGCAGGCGGCGGCGAAGCATGTTCTTCCGGCGACGCTTGATATCGTCATCGCGCAACGGATCCGGCGCCATGAATTCGGCATCGAGGTCCGACTGGCCGTCCCGGATATGGTGCTCGTAGATGGCGAGCATGGCCGGCACGTCGCCTTCCACCGACGGCCGTACCACGAGCGGCAACGCCGTCTCGACCGATAATTCCTTCGTGGCCGTCGTCAAAAGACCCTCCATGGGCGTTCCCCGTTTCCGGCATCAATCACGGCACCATGACGGTTTCATGTTGGAAAATCCCGGAAGGAGGCATACTGGCGGCTGGCATGTGCCTTGCTTAAAGTAACGGGGAACGAAACAAGACGGTCGTAATGAGCATCCACGTCGCGCTGCATCATCGAACGACCTATCTGTACGACCGGCCGGTGGCTCTCGGGCCACAGGTTGTCCGTCTGCGCCCGGCGCCGCATTCGCGCACGCCCGTGCTGTCCTATTCGCTGAAAGTGACGCCGGCCGAGCATTTCATCAACTGGCAACAGGATCCGCAGGGCAACCACCTGGCCCGGCTGGTGTTCCCGGAAAAGACCGACAGGTTCGAGATCGTGGTCGATCTCGTGGCCGACATGTCGGTCAACAATCCCTTCGATTTCTTCCTGGAGCCCGAGGCCGAGACCTGGCCCTTCGCCTACGATCCGGGGCTGGCCGAAGAGATTGCGCCGTTCCGCAAACTGGAACCGCCGGGACCACTGCTAAAGGCATGGCTCGCCAAGGTCGAGCGCAAGGAAATGCGGACGGTCGACTTCATCGTCGCCCTCAATGCGCGCCTGCAGAAGGAGATCGGCTACATCGTGCGGATGGAGCCCGGCGTGCAGACCTGCGAGCAGACGCTGGCGCTCGCCAAGGGCTCGTGCCGCGACACGGGCTGGCTGCTGGTCACCATCATGCGGCACCTGGGCTTCGCCGCGCGCTTCGCCTCGGGCTACCTGATCCAGCTCAAGCCTGACGAGAAGCCGCTCGACGGGCCGGAAGGCCCGACCGACGATTTCACCGACCTTCATGCCTGGTGCGAGGTCTATCTTCCGGGCGCGGGCTGGATCGGGCTCGACCCGACCTCCGGCCTGCTGACAGGCGAAGGGCACATCCCGCTGGCCTGCACGCCGGAACCGTCGAGCGCAGCACCCATCGAGGGCGCCGTCGAGAAATCCGAGGTCAAGTTCGCCCACGAGATGACGGTGCGGCGCGTTCGCGAGACGCCACGTACCACCAAGCCCTACACCGAGGAACAATGGGCGACGCTGCTGAAGGTCGGCGAGGCGATCGAAAGCGACATCGCCAAGGGTGACGTGCGGCTCACCATGGGCGGGGAGCCTACGTTCGTATCCATCGACGACATGGACGGCGCGGAATGGAACACGCTGGCGCTGGGGCCGGAGAAGCGCCGGCTGGCAGGCATCCTGTTCCGCAAGCTCGCGGATCGCTTCGCCAAGAAGCCGTTGCTGCATTTCGGCCAGGGCAAATGGTATCCTGGCGAGCAACTTCCGCGCTGGGCGCTGGGCTGCTTCTGGCGCAAGGACGGCCAGCCGATCTGGCGCGACCCGCATCTCACCGCCGTCGAATCCAAGCCTGTCGGTGCCACGCCCGAATCGGCGCAGCGCTTCGCGCTCGCCATCGCCGAACGGCTACAACTCAATCCCGGCTATCTCTTCGCGGCTTACGAGGACACCTGGTATTACCTGTGGCGCGAGCGGCGCCTGCCCAGCAACGTCGCGGTTGACGCGGCCAAGGTGAAGGACCCGCTGGAGCGGGAGCGGCTGGCGCGGGTCTTCGAGAAGGGACTGGAAAGCGCCGCGGGCTACGTGCTGCCGATCACGCGCGAGCACAACGGACGGAGCAACGGCAACGGTCATGGGGGGCGCTGGCGCAGCGGGCCGTGGTTCCTGCGCTCGGAGAAGTGCTACCTGATCCCCGGCGACTCGGCGCTCGGTTATCGCCTGCCGCTCGATTCGCTGCCGTGGGCGGCGCCGGCCGATACCGGCTTCCTGGCAGAGCCAGATCCAATGGCGCCCTATCCCGAATTGCCGCCGCTCGACACTTTCCGGCGCGCACCGGTGCTGCGCCGCCAGGAACGCGGCATCGCGCCCGAGACCAACGGCGATGGCGAGGCCCGCCGCGAAGCCTGGCGCCGCGCGCTGGCGCCTGACCTCATGGGCCGGCCCGGCGTCGGCGCGTCGGCCGGCACCATCGTACGCACCGCCATGTCGTTCGAAACGCGCGACGGCCATCTCTACGTCTTCATGCCGCCGGTCGAGCGCACCGAGGATTATCTCGACCTGGTGGCGGCGGTGGAAGACACCGCCGAGGAACTGGGCCAACCTGTGTTCATCGAAGGCTATCCACCGCCCGGCAGCGATTCTCGGCTGCTGAACTTCAGCGTCACACCCGACCCCGGCGTGATCGAAGTCAACATCCATCCCTCGGCGAGCTGGCCCGAACTCGTGGAGCGCACCGAGATCGTCTACGAGGAAGCGCGGACGACCCGGCTGGGTGCGCAGAAATTCATGATCGACGGCCGGCACACGGGCACCGGCGGCGGCAACCACTTCGTGCTGGGCGGTCCGTCGGCGCCCGATTCGCCGATGCTGCGCCGGCCCGACCTGCTGAAGAGCCTTCTAGGCTACTGGATCAACCATCCCTCGCTCTCGTACCTGTTCTCGGGCCTGTTCATCGGCCCGACCAGCCAGCATCCAAGGGTCGACGAGGCACGCAATGATTCTCTGCATGAGCTGGAGATCGCCTTTCGCCAGATCGCACCCGGCAAGCAGACGCCGCCCTGGCTGGTAGATCGCGTGTTCCGCAATCTGCTGGTCGATGCGACCGGCAACGCGCATCGCACCGAATTCTGCATCGACAAGCTCTTCACGCCCGATTCGGCTTCCGGCCGGCGCGGGCTGCTCGAATTGCGCGCCTTCGAGATGCCGCCGCACTGGCGCATGAGCGTGGCACAGCAGGCGCTGCTGCGCGGCCTGGTCGCAAAATTCTGGGACCGGCCCTACGAGCGGCCACTCAGCCGCTGGGGCACGCGCCTTCACGACGATTTCATGCTGCCGCACTTCGTGTGGCAGGACTTCAGCGACGTGCTCGCCGATCTCGCCGAGGCCGGCTACCGTTTCGAGCCGGAATGGTTCGCGCCGCATTTCGAATTCCGCTTCCCGAGGCTGGGCGAGGTCTCCCAGCGCGGCATCGAACTCGAGCTGCGCCATGCGCTGGAGCCGTGGCATGTGCTGGGCGAGGAACCGGGCGGCGGCGGCGCCGTACGCTACGTCGATTCCTCGGTCGAGCGCCTGCAGGTCAAAGTCGAGGGGCTGAACGATGCCCGCCACGTGATCGCCTGCAACGGCTGGCGCTTGCCCCTGCGCGCCACCGGCACGGCTGGCGAATATGTCGCCGGCGTACGCTACCGCGCCTGGCAGCCGGCCAATGCGCTGCACCCGACCATCGGCGTGCATGCGCCACTCACCTTCGACATCCATGACAGCTGGAGTGGCCGGTCGCTGGGCGGCTGCAGCTACCATGTTTCCCATCCCGGCGGCCGCAACTATGACCGCGTGCCGGTGAACGCCAACGAGGCCGAGGCGCGCCGCCGCGTCCGCTTCTTCCCGATCGGCCACACGCCGGGCGAGACGCCGGAGCCAAGGGCCATGGACAATCCCGAGCATCCCCTGACACTCGATCTGAGGCGGGCCTGAGGTAGACCTCGCCCCCGCCGCATGCGATTCTAACCCTTCCAATTCCTTCCTTCAGCGGGCCCATGGAGTCGTTGCGCGGCCTCCTTTCTTCGCCGGCAAGCGCCTACGACGAGCTGGTTACCGGCCAGAAGTCGATCCGCTATCACTGGCAGGGCATCCTGAGCGTCATCCGCGCGCTGCCGGGCGGGCTGAGCGAGCGCGTGGAAAGCGCGCGGCGGCAACTCGAGGAATCGGGAGCCACCGTCAATCTGCTCGACGACCGCGCGGCGCCGCGCTGGACGTTCGATCCTCTGCCCTTCGTCGTGGCACCCGACGAGTGGGCGGCGCTCGAGACCGGCCTGATCCAGCGCGCTCGCCTGCTCGACGCCATCCTGGCCGACGTCTACGGCCCGCAAAGCCTTCTCAAGGAGCGGCTGTTGCCGCCGATGCTGGTTCACGTCAACCGGCATTTCCACCGGCCCTGCCAGGTCACCGACGGTGCGGCGCCGACCCGTCATCTCGCACACTACGCCGTCGACCTGGTGCGGCTGGGCGACGGCCGCTGGCATGTGCTGGCCGATCATACCGAGGGGCCGGCCGGCATCGGCTATGCGCTGGAGATGCGACGGGTGCTGGCGCGCAGCCTGCCCGAGGCGTTCCGCTCCATCCCGGTCCGCCATCTCCGGCCCTTCGTCGACCGCTGGCACGATTCGCTGCTGGCGCTGGCGCCGGCCGACATCGCCCAGCCCAACATGGCGGTGCTGACGCCAGGCTCGCTGTCGGCGACCTATTTCGAGCACGTCTACCTCGCCCGGGCACTGGGGGTGCCGCTGGTCGAGGGTGGCGATCTGGTGGCCCGCGACGGCCAGGTATCGCTGAAGACTCTGGCCGGGCTGCGGCCGGTACACATGCTGCTGCGCCGCCTCGACAGCGCCTTCGTCGACCCTCTGGAACTGCGCGCCGATTCGGCGCTGGGCGTCACCGGCCTGATCGAAGCGACGCGCAGCGGCCGCATCGAGCTCGCCAATGCGCTGGGCTCCGGCGTCGTGGAGACGCCGGCCCTCATGCCCTTCCTCGAACGCCTCTGCGAGCGCCTGCTCGACCAGCCGCTCGGACTGCCGTCGCTCGACGTATGGTGGCTGGGCGAACCCTCGGCCGCGAACTTCGTGCTGGCAAACCTCGATTCCATGATCGTGCGGCCTTGCCTCGGCAACGACCGCGAGCCGATCGTGGTCGGCATGCTGGAGCCCGAGGAACGCAAGGCGCTGGTGGAGCGTATACACGCGCAGCCCGGCCAGTTCGTGGCTCAGCATCCTTTCACGCCCTCGCTCAGTCCCAAGTGGGACGGCAAAGGGCTGGCGCCGGCGAGCGTAGTGATGCGCGTCTTCGTGAGCGCCGACGGCGACGGCTATCGCGTGCTGCCGGGCGGCCTGGCGCGCGAACCGACGGGCGAGACCGCCCTGCACTCGCTCAGCCGGCTCAACGGCACCTTGAAGGACGTGTGGGTGCTGGCCGAGGACGCCGCCGACGTCGAGCTGCCGGCGACCCGGCGGTTCCATCAGCTCGCCGTCGAACGCGGCGGCGCCGACCTGCAGAGCCGCGTCGCCGACAATCTGTTCTGGCTCGGCCGCTACATCGAGCGGCTGGACAACGATTCCCGCCTGCTGCGCACCACGGCCACACGGGTGGCGCAGGGAGCCATGGGACCGCGCGATTCGATCGAATTGCGCATGCTCGGCCGGCTGCTGAGCGAAGCCAACCTGATGGAGTCGGCCTCGGCCCTCGCGGCGCCGGAAAGTGCCGCCTTCCAGCGGGGTCTCGATGCCGTGGCCGCCGACGAACGCGGGCTCGCCACCGTGCTCGACGCCATCCAGCGCCTCGCCGGCACGCTGCGTGATCGCTTTTCCGCCGACATGACGATCGCGGCCGGCCCGCTGATGGCCGAGGTGCGCCAACGGCTGATGTCGGCCCGCGGCAACCTCGATCCGCTGCTGGCAGCCCTCGACGAGATCGTGCGCTTCGTGGCAACGCTCTCGGGCCTTTCCCAGGAAAACATGACCCGCGGCACGGGCTGGCGCTTCCTCGATCTCGGGCGACGCTTGGAGCGCGCGCAGTTCATCCTGACCGGCGCGCTCAATCCCTTCACCCAGTCGCCGATCGACTGGGATGCCGCGATGCGCCTGGCTCTCGAGCTCTGCGACAGCACGATCACATATCGCACCCGCTACCTGGGCCAATTGCAGCCGGCGCCGGTGCTCGACCTCGTCATCCTCGACGACAGCAATCCGCGCGCGCTCGCCTTCCAGCTCCGCACCATCGGTGTCCATCTCGACTATCTCGCCCACGCGTCGGGCGTGCAGGTGCCGGCGCTACCCGACACGCTCGACAAGGACCTCGCCGCGGTCGTCCGCCAATTCGCCGGCGACGAGCAGGCGTGGCGACATGAGGGCCTGGCGCTGGCCATGCTGCGCGATGTTACCGCCGATGCCGACGAGCGGCTGGAAGCGCTTTCGGAGGCGATCACGCGTGCCTATTTCAGCCACGTGCCGGCCTCACAGGCCGTCGGCACGTCGGGAGGCTGAGAGAGAAGCAGGCCATGAAATACATGCTCTCCCATCGCACCTCGTACACCTACGCCAGCAGCGTCGACTCGGCGCACCACATCGCCCATCTCAGGGCGCGCGAGTTTCCCGGCCAGAAAGTGACCTCGATCGGCATCGAGACCGACCCGGCGCCGGCGCTGGCGGTGCAGCACATCGATCATTTCGGCAATCACATCGACATCTACCGGATCGACAAGCCGCACACGCGCTTCGACATCGAGGTCCGGGCCGCGATCGACGTCCGCTTTCCCGATCCGCCGCCCGCCGCCTCGACCCCGCGCTGGGAGGATATCCGCGCCGCCTTGAGCGGCGACGGCTTCCCGGTGCCGGTCGAGGCCAGCGAATTCGTTTACGACTCCCCGCTGGTGCCGGCCGTCGAGGCGCTGCGGGCCTATGGCGCCCAGTCGCTCACGGCGGGCCGGCCGATCCTCGAAGCGGCCCGGGAAATCACCGCGCGCATAAAGGCCGACTTTGCCTATGAACCCGGCGCCACCGATATCAGCACGCCCCTGGCCGAGGTTTTCGCCGGCAAATCCGGTGTCTGCCAGGACTTCGCCCATGTCGAGATCGCGGCTCTGCGCGCCCACGGTCTCGCCGCCGGCTATGTCTCGGGTTACATCCGCACGGTTCATTCCCGCGAAGAACTCGCGCTGCGCGGTGCCGACGCCAGCCACGCCTGGGTGGCGGTGTGGTGCGGCGAAGCCGTGGGCTGGGTCCATCTCGACCCGACCAACGACCTGGTGGCCCAGGAGGATCACGTGGCCGTCGCCTGGGGACGCGACTTCGCCGACGTGAGCCCGCTGCGCGGCGTGATCCTGGGCGGCGATTCCCACACCTATAGCGTCGGCGTCACGCTGGTGCCGACGGGTTGAGTCTCAGCCGCCGAGGAACTCCTTGGTCCACTGGCTGTAGTCGCCCTCGCGGGTGACACGCTTCATCATCTCGGCATCGGCCACACCCTGAAGCTTCGACGGCGCCGTGCCGTCGCGGAGCGCCTTCAGCGTGTCGTGCACGACTTTCACGCCGGCGGCAAAGGGCTGGTGGCCCTGCAGGGCGATGCGGACGCGGCGCGACGCGAGATAGTCGCGGTCGGCGAGGTCTCCCGACACGCCGCCCATGATCAGCGGTAATTTGGTGGCCGCGGAGATCGCGTCGAGCTCGGCCCGCGTCTTGATGCCGACGAAGAACAGCGCGTCGACGCCGGCCGCCTCGTAGGCCTGGCCGCGGGCGATGGCGTCGTCGAGGCCGGTGATGGTGATCGCGCTGGTACGGCCGGCAATGCAGAGCAGCGGGTCCTGGCGACCACTCAGCGCCGCCTTCATCTTGCCGACACCTTCAGCGATGGAAATGAGCCGCGGCTTGGTCGTGCCGTGCGGCGTCGGCAGCTCGGTGTCCTCGATACTCATGCCGCAGATGCCAGCCGTCTCCAGCTCCTCGACTGTACGCTTCACATTGAGCGCATTGCCGTAGCCGTGGTCGGCATCGACCATCAAGGCGAGGTTGCCGGCGCGGTTGATGCGGTAGGCCTGGGCCGCAAATTCCGTCAGCGTCAGCACGATCAGGTCGGGCGCCCCCAGCACCGTCATCGAGGCGACGGAGCCCGCGAACATGCCGATCTCGAAGCCGAGATCCTCGGCGATACGGGCGGAGATCGGATCGTAGACCGACCCGGGGTGAAAGCAGCGATCCCCGGCGAGAAGCGCGCGAAAGCGCCGGCGGCGGTCGGTCCAATGCATGGCGGTTAATCCTCCCTCGATTCGGGCCCCTGCATAGCAAAACCACGGGGCAAAACCACCGACCTCCCACCCTTGTTTTGACCGGGCCTGCGGGCGTAGCGTTGCCATGGGAGGCTGCCTTGGACACCGTGATTCCGACACCCGGCACACTGGCCGGAGACACTTCGATCGTGGCGCGCGCCGAGGCCCTGCGGCCGGCCGTCGAGGCCGCCTCGAACGAGATCGAGGACAAGCGCCGGTTGCCACCTGCCCTGCTCGACAAACTCCACGAAGCGCGACTGTTCCGCCTGCTGCTGCCGCGCTCGTCGAACGGCATCGAGACCGATCCCATCACCTTCTTCAACGTCATCGAGACCATCGCCCGGGGCGATGCCTCGACAGCCTGGTGCCTCAGCCAGGCCGGCGGCTGCTCCATGTCCGCGGCCTATCTCGACCTGCCGGTTGCCAACTCGATCTTCGGCAGCGACCCGCGCGCCGTCCTCGCCTGGGGGCCTGGCCCGCGCGTGAAGGCCGTCGAGTGCGAAGGCGGATACAAAGTCACCGGCGTCTGGGCCTTCGCCTCCGGCTGCCGGCATGCCACCCTGCTTGGCGCGCACTGTCCGCTTTACAACGCCGACGGCTCGCCCAAGCATGACGCCGACGGCCGGCAGATCGAACGCACTTTCCTGGTGCGCCCCAGCGACGTCGAGTGGACCGACATCTGGAACACGGTCGGTCTGCGCGGCACGGCCTCCGATCAGTTCGCGCTGAACGACTTCTTCGTCCGCGCCGACCACTCGATCACCCGCGACTTCGAAAAGGAGTGCCGCGAGACCGGCCCGCTCTATCGCATGGGCGCCGGCACCTGCTACCAGATGGGCTTCGCCGGCGTTGCCTGCGGCATCGCGCGCGGCGCGCTCGACGACTTCACGACCTTCGCCCGGAGCAAGGTCGTGCGCGGCGGCAAGCATCCGATCGCCGACAACGCCGTGGTACAGTCGGGTCTGGCCCAGGCCGAGGTCAATCTGCGCTCCGCCCGCGCCTTCGTCCTGCAGTCGATGGCGGCCATCTGGAAGGACCTGCAGGACGGCAAGACGATCACCGTCGAGCAACGCATCACCATCCGCATGGCCGCGACCAACGCGATCCACAAAGGCCGCGAGGCAGTCGACTTCGCCTACAACGCCGCCGGCGCCTCGGCGATCTTCGAATCGCATCCGCTGGAGCGCCGCTTCCGCGACATCCACACCGTCACCCAGCAACTGCAGGGCCGGCTCTCGCATTTCGAGACCGTCGGCGCCTGGATGCTGGGCGTCGACACCGATCTCACCTTCGTCTGAGGAGACCTCCCATGCCGCTCGGCGCCCTGCAGCACTATACGATCGAACCCTCCAACCTGAAAAGGACCGTGAAATTCTACTGCGACGTGCTGGGCCTCGAGGACGGCGACCGTCCGCCCCTCGGCTTCCCCGGCAATTGGCTCTACTCTGGCGGTGTCGCCACCGTCCATCTGCTCGGGCCGCGCAAGCCCCGTGAAGGCATCGTGGTGCGCGGCACCAAGAAGAAATTCAAGGACACCGGCCGCTTTGACCATATTGCCTTCTCCGGCACAGATATCGATGGCGTGCGAAAGAAGCTCAAGGCCAAGAAGGTCAAGTTCCGCGAGCAGACCATCCCGCGCACTGGCGGCCAGCAGATATTCCTCTACGATCCCGACGGCGTCGGCGTGGAGATCAACTTCCCGCCGCCCTCGCCCACCAAGAACGTCGCCAAGTAAGCGGCAAGCAGGCGGCGTGCTTCTTTCTGTCGATATCGAGACCGTCGAGCCGCTGGCCGACGGCGCGGCTTTCGGCGCGGCCGGGGCCTATGAACGCGTGATCGGCACCGCGCATGGCGAGGTCGATCCCGAAGATCCCGCCAACCGGGGCATCGTCAACATCGACAAGGCGCCTCTCAACGCGCGTGGGCGGGTCGAGTATTCGACCGTGATCTTCATCCTGCGGCCGAAGGATCCGCTGAAGGGCAACGGCCGCATCCTCTATGAGGTCAACAACCGCGGCCGCAAGATGCTGTTCGGCAATATCTGCGACGGCCCGCAGGGCATGAACGATCCCAAGACGCAGGCCGACGTCGGCAACGGCTTTCCACTCAAGCTGGGCTACACCATCGTCTGGTCGGGTTGGGATCCCGACGCGCCGCGCGCCAACATGGGGCTCGCGCTTACCGCGCCGGTGGCAACCGACGACGGCAAGCCGATTGTCCAGACCGTGCGCGAAGAATGGGTTTCGGGCACGCGGTTGGGCGTTCTGGATTCCTTCAAACTCTCCCATGAAATGGCGAGCCCTGAAGGCGCCCGTCTCACGGTTCGCGCGCGTGCTTCCGACAAAGGGGAGACCATTGGCTGGGCACCGGTCGATACGCGTTCGATCAGGCTCGCCGAGGGCAAAGCAAAACCGGGCTTTCTCTACGAATTCCACTACGAGGCCAGGAATCCCAAGGTGCAAGGCCTGGGCTTTGCCGCCACACGCGATTTCGTGAGCTGGCTTCGGTACGACCCGACGGGCGTCACCGTGACCGGACGCCCGATCACGCATGCGCTGGCCATCGGCTTCTCGCAGGCCGGACGTTACCTTCGCGACCATATCGGCCAAGGCTTCAACCGCGACGAACAGGGCCGCCGCGTCTTCGACGGCATTCACAGCCATATCGCGGGCATCGGCCGCGTCTTCTTCAACGCTCCGTTTGCCCAGCCCGCGCGCACCGGCACGCAGCACGAGGATCATGACTATCCCGAGAACGCCTTTCCGTTCTCGACGGCGACCCTCGAGGACCCGCTCACCCAGCAGACGGGATCACTGTTCCGCGGCGACGGTTCCGATCCCAAGCTGATCGAGACCAACACCTCGACCGAGTATTGGCAGAAGGGTGCGTCGCTCCTCACCACCGATCCGCTTGGCCTGAAGGATGTGGCCCTGCCGGAGAACAGCCGCGTCTACATGATCGCCGGCACCCAGCATGGCGGCCGTGCCGGGGCGACCACCGACCCCGGCCCAAACGTCAACCCGCGCAATCCGCACAATCCGCACAATCCCATGCCGGCCGTGCGCGCCCTTCTCGTAGCGCTCGACGAATGGGTGGTGTCGGGCAGGACGCCGCCCCCCAGCCGTGTCCCGACCCTGGGCGACGGCACACTGGTCGAACCGGACAAGACAGGCTTTCCTGCCCTTCCCGGTGCCGCCGTCGTGCGCGTCACCAACCGCGTGACGCCGCCCGGCGACTGGGTGAACCCCAAGCCCTCTGCGCGGGCCTATCGCACGCTGGTGAGCCGCGTCGATACCGACGGCAACGAGGTCGCGGGCATTCGCCTGCCCGACATTGCCGTGCCGCTTGCTACCTACACCGGCTGGAACGAATGCAAGGCGCCTTACCCCATAGGCGAGATCGCCGACCGTGACGGCAGCTACCTCGCCTTCCCCGCCGCGAAGATCGCCGAACGCTATCCCAGCCGCGCCGACTACGCCGCCAAGGTCAAGACGGCGACCGAAACGCTGGTCCGGGAGCGCCTGCTGCTGCCGGAAGATGCTGATCGCTTCCTCGAGAAGGCACGCGCCGAAACACGTGTGAACCCCTGATGGCGAAGCTCGATCGCAATGGCGTCAAAATCCACTACGAGATCCATGGTGATGGCCCCACGCTTCTGCTGAGTCATGGCTACAGCTCGACCTGTCGCATGTGGGACGGCCAGATTGCCGCCCTCAAGGACCGCTACAAAGTCGTCGTCTGGGACTTCCGCGGGCACGGCGAAAGCGACTATCCGGCCGATCCGGCCCTCTATTCCGAGGCGCTGACGGTTGGCGACATGCTGGCCCTGCTCGACCTCGTGGGCGCCAAGAAGGCGATTGTGGCTGGTCTGTCTCTGGGCGGTTACATGTCGCTGGCCTTCAATGCCAGCCATCCTGACCGGGTGAGCGCCCTGATGCTGTTCGACACCGGTCCAGGCTTCAAGAAGGACGAGGCACGGCTCAAATGGAACGAGACGGCACAAAAGCGCGCCGCCGACTTCGATGCACGAGGCCTCGCGGCACTGAACGCCAGCGACGAGGTCAAACTCACACGGCATCGCGACGCTACGGGCCTAGCCGGCGCTGCTCGCGGCATGCTGGCCCAGCAGAACGACCGGGTGATACGCTCGCTTGAGACGGTGGCCGTCCCGACCCTGGTGCTGGTCGGGGCCAACGATACGAACTTTCTCGCCGCCACCGACTACATGGCGGCCAAGATCAAGGGGGCGACCAAGGCGGTCGTTCCCGACGCGGGACATGCGGCGAACCTGCATCAGCCCGCGCATTTCAATCGGGCAGTCGAGGCATTCCTCGCCAAGCTGCCGACAGTTTAGGGAGCAGGACCATGGGCAAGCGGATAGCAGTCGTCGGTGTCGGGGCATTGGGCGGCTATGTCGGCGGCTATCTCGCCAAGGCGGGCGAGGACGTGACACTGATCGATTTCTGGCCGGAGAACATAGAAACCATCCGCAAGCGCGGCCTGGAGCTCGACGGCGTGACCCCGGAGGAAAAATTCACTGTCACCGAAGCCAAGACCATGCATCTCACGGAGATGGAGGCCCTGTCGCGGCAGAAGCCGATCGACATCGCCTTCGTGTCGATGAAGTCCTATGACACCGAATGGGCGACGGCACTGATCAAGCAATACCTGGCGCCGGACGGCTATGTCGTGTCGCTGCAGAACTGCCTGAACGAGGAGCGCATCGCGGGCGTCGTCGGCTGGGGCAAGACCGTGGGCATGGTCGCCTCGCTGATCTCCGTCGACATGTACGAGCCTGCTCGCATCCGCCGGACCGTCGCCAAGGGCGGCGACAAGCACACCGTGTTCCGCGTCGGCGAGGTCCATGGCCGCATCACCAAGCGCGTCGAGGAGCTGCGAGAGATGGTGGGCCGCATCGACAGCGCCAAGACCACGACCAATCTGTGGGGCGAGCGCTGGTCCAAGCTCTGCCAGAACGGCATGAAGAACGGCGTCTCGGCCGCGACCGGCCTCACTGGTGCTGACTGCGACCGCAACGACGCGATCCGCCGCTTCTCCATCAAGCTCGGCGGCGAGGCTGTCCGCGTCGGTCAGGCGCTGGGCTACCACATCGAGAAGATCGGGAAGATGGAGCCCGAGACGCTGGCCAAGGCATCGGAAGGCGACAAGGCTGCCCTCGACGAGATCGAGGCCATCCTGCGCCCGGGCTCGAACACCAATCCCAATCCGCGCGCCGACATACAGCGCCCGTCGATGGCCCAGGACATCCGCAAGGGCCGCCGCACCGAGATCGAATTCATGAACGGCTATGTCGCCGAGCGCGGCAACTACATCGGTGTCGCCGCCCCCACGCATACCAAGCTGACCGAGATCGTGAAGAAGGTGGAGCGGCAGGAACTCAAGGCCGCACCCGCCCTGTTGGGCGGTTGACGATGGCCCCGGTGAAGGACGTCATCGACACGCTGGTGGGAATCACCCCGGGCTCGAAGCTCGACGCGATCCGCGCCAACCGCAGCGAGGCACGCAAGCACGCCCAGGCGAGCTATGCGTCGCTGTTCGAGCCTCGCGAGGTGGGCGGTGTCGCGGCCTACGAGCGCAATGCCATCGCTGCCTTCGTCGCGGGCCTGCATGGCGAGCCCAGGACGAATGCCTTTTATGCCGCCAGGCTGCCGACAAACCTGCGCGCCACCGTCGCGGCCGAAGTAGCCGCGGCCAGCAGCAAGGGCCCCTACGGCCACTTCCCCAAGGGACCGCTCAGCACGGAGGATGCGCCCGGCCCGACCTGGAAGATGAGCGAGGCCGGCCGTCAGGCGCTGGGCGCGCGGCTGGCGGCGGCGTTCGAGCATACGCACATGCTGGTGTTCCATCCGCGGGACGCGGCCGCTCCGGCGCTGCAGGCGCTGCTGGATGCCGGCTGGTCGACCACCGACATCGTGACGCTGTCTCAGCTCGTCGCCTTCCTGTCCTACCAGATCCGGGTCGTTTCCGGCCTCAGCACCCTGGCGAGTACCCTATGACCGAGAAGACCCTCACCCCGCCGCCTCACACCGAGCCGGTGGTCTTCACCCGCGACATGCTCGACTGGTTGCCCTGGATCGAGCCAATGGCCGAACAGGACATGACCGAGCGGCATCTCGCCAGCCTGGTCGATGCCTCGCGCGTGAAATCACCCTATTTCAGGTTGCTGGCGCGCGATCCCGACGTGCTGGAAGCCCGCACCCGGACCGACAAGGACATCTTCTACAATCCCGAGGCCGGCCTGCCGCGGGCGGAGCGCGAACTGGCCGCCGC
>CAMAYC010000090.1 GCA_945862125.1 Reyranella massiliensis 521 | reverse complement strand
CTGTGGGCGGCGACCGAGGTCGAGACCCATGCGCTGAACATCCTCTACAACCGCGTCGGCAACCCGGATGTCCCCAAGCCTATGGCAGACGCCGCCATCGAGGCGCTGAAGGCACCCTTCGCCGTGCTCGACGGCGCGCTCGCCAAGACAGGTTTTCTGGTCGGTGGCCGCTTTACGGTGGCCGACCTCAACGTGGCCGAGATCATGCGCTACGCCCAGGCCGAGCCCGCGCTGTTCGACGCGGCCCCACGCGTGAAGGCATGGCTTGCCGCCTGCCAGGCGCGACCCGCCTTCAAGAAGATGTGGGACGCGCGCGACAAGGAGCCGGCTTAGCCTATTGGTCTCAGTTCAATCACCTCGTCGCGATTTGATTGGCTGCGATGCACTTTTTGTCGCTATCGATTGTAAACGCAAATGCCGGCGCTCCCGCGGCCCCAAGCTTTGCCTTGCTTATGAACTGGTACTTTGCAGCAGGTGCAACGGAATTCGGCGTCAACGAATGCAGATAGATCCAATGGTCATAGCCGATTTTGGACTTTATCGAACTGTCACGCTTCGGATGAGTGGGAATAATGACGTGGTTCATCGCCCATTCACCCAACAGAAACTCCCATCCCGCAGTGACGGTTTGCCGAAGATTCTTTCCATCCGCTAGAGAGAACGCTGCCATATGGCGATTGTAGTCCGCCACGAATGCCGGTGAATGCTTTTTTACCTCGGCAAACCGCTGCACGGCCTCCTCTCCAGCTGCGGCCTTCAGGTTCGTAGAGAAGTCCGAACTCGATTCGAGTATCGCCGCATCCCAGAGCGTGTTGTTCTCACGTTCCTCCTCTTTGTAGACACGAGGAATGGACAGGATTGTCCACGCGAACTGCTTTCCTGGCCGGGAGTTACCCGGCAGAGTTACGAAATAATGCAAACCGTCGCTACCGTATCGGCCCGACTGAAAAATTCCATTCGGGTAGGTGGCGAGAAGACGTGGATAAGAGCTGTAGGTGTCGTCGGGTCCAATCCGGAATGTTTCCTTGCGGGGTCCAAAAGGCGCGAAGCCGTTTTCCGGAGCATCATTCGGCAAGTCACCTCGACAAAGAAGAACAGCGTCAGCCAGTTTTCGGTCCGATTTTTCAGGTTCGGCGACCGCCGAACCTGAGGTCAGCGTCGTCACAATCAAGCCGACCATCAAGAGCAGAGCGAAACGATCACCGTGTGCAACCATCGTCTACAACCCCTTCTTTGAAAGCAGCGTTCGCCACGCCTTCCTAAGCTCTGTGAGATTTCGACCGCCCACACCGATGCCATAGTCCGTCACCTTATCGATAGACGTTGTCACTTCGGCCCACAGCGCCTGCCAATTGTCGTTTGGCATGGACCAAGGTCGAACGACTCTCGTACGAGCAACTGCAATCATCTGGCGCGTTTCAAATACCGCCCTCGCACAGAGCGTGGGAACAGCCTCACTTTCTGAAATTGAGGCGGCAAGCACCTTACCGGCATCGCTGTCCCCGAGCAGGCGGCTGAGCATCAACTTTCCCAAAAGCTGGATATCTGTCGGCTTCTTGGACGGCACCGCGGGCTTATCTGGCGGTACTTCCGTACTCGGCGATTCGCTGGTGCAGAAGTATGAGATCTCATCGATCGAACGCGACACGTTGGTGATGGCAACCGCGCTCTCCTTCCAATCGTTCTCTAGGTACAGGTGAGCGGTCCACATCGCTGCCACAACGGCGCAAATTCCACCGCCGACGAGCTTGTAGAAATCGAGAGACCAAAATTGACTCTCCGACTTCGCCTCTGGCACAGCAGGTTTGCCGCCAATGCCGCTCAATGCGCTGATTGGCAAAATAATCGTTGCTGTTTCGGGTGGATTTCCTTCCCCCATGGCGCCCCCTGTAGTTCGGCCATAGCGGGAAATTGGCTCTAAGCATCCGCCAGCCGACTCGTTGAAATTTAATCAGCAAATTTGCTAGTGCTCAACAGATGATTCAACTGACGGTGGTCCCAGGGGCGATTGCCACTCGCCCAAGCGGCGACGAAAGCCGCGTCCGGTGTCATCGAACTCCAGACACCGAAGCGGACGGTGCTCGCTCAGCCGGCCGAGATCGTGGCGCTGCGCGCCGACGTCAATTTCACGCGCGTCCACGTCGCCAACCAGCCCGAGGTGGTGATCTGGCGGGCGCTGGCCCATGTCGAGAGCCTGCTGCCGTCGCCGCCCTTCCCGCGAATCGGCCGGTCGCTGATCGTCAACCGCAATCGCCTGCGCAACACCGAAATTCAATCGCGTTCGAGCGCCTTGGTCACGCTGCAGGGAATGTCCGAACCGCTGATCCTAGGCCGCGCCGCCGCACCACGGCTGTTCGAGGTGCTGACCGAAGACAAGTCCTGACGGCCCGAACTTAGCTCAGGCCAGCGCCGCCAGGATGCGTTCGCGCGTGAGCGGCATGTCGCGGAGGCGGACACCCAGCGCATGGTTGACGGCATTGCCGATCGCCGCCGCGGTCGGTCCCACAGTGCATTCGCCGACGCCAAGCGCCGGATTGCCGGCGGCGTCGACGAACTCGACCTGCATCTCGGGGATCTCGCTGAAGCGCAGGATCGGATAGCTGTCCCAGTCGCGTGAAGCGATGCCCTCGGCGTCGAGGCGCACCTGTTCCTTGAGAGTCCAGCTCACGGCCTGGACGATGCCGCCCTCGAGCTGGTTGCGCGCGCCATCGGGGTTCACGACCAGCCCGGCATCGGCCACGCACCAGACGCGATCGACGCGCACGGTCTCCTCGACGGTGACGGCGGCGACCACAGCGGCGTAGGCGGCGCGGTTCTTGTAGCGGGCGAAGCCCAGGCCAAGCCCCTTGCCGGTGCCGCCCACGCCGCGCGACGCCCAGCCGGCGCGCGCGGCCACCAGTTCGACCAGCCGCCGGGCACGCGGCTCGGACAGGATCGACAGGCGATAGGCCACGGGGTCCTCACCCACGCGCGCCGCCAGATCGTCGATCAGCGATTCGATGGCATAGACATTGGGCAGCGCGCCGAGACCCCGCAGCGCCGAGGTCCGGACCGGCGGGCGCATCACCAGATGATGCACGATGCGATGCGCCGGCACGTCGTAGATCGGCAGGGCATTGCGTGTCCCGCCGCCGCCACGCTGTTCCGTGGGATCGAACGGCGCCACTTCAGGCGGCGGATTGGCCAGCGCTTCGGCCGCAAGCAGGAAGCCGGTGCCGGCGCCCGGTCGCTGAACATGGGTCGGACTCCAGATCTCGGTCGTCCAGTCGGCCGGCCGTCCACGTTCGTCGAGATCGACATGCAAGGTCACCAGCATGGCGGGCCCCACCGGCTCGAAGCCGAACTCCTCCTCGCGCCGCCACATCAGGCGGATGCATTTGCCCGGCAGCCGCATCGCGACCAGTGCGGCATCGAGGGCAGCATCGTCGGCGCCGTTGTGGCCGTAGCAGCCGGCGCCATGCAGGTGCTGCGCGGTGATGGACTCGATGGGCAGGCCAAGCACATCGGCCAGGTTCCGACGCAGCGGATGCATGCCCTGCCCGTGCGAGCGCACCGTGAGGTGGCCGTCACGGAATTCGGCCAACGCGCAGGACGGCGCCATCGAGGCATGCGCAATGTAAGGCCGCGAGAAAGTCGCCTGCACGAGGTTCGTCGGCGGCGTCGCCGACGGCGGCGCACCGATATGGCGGTCGTCGCTGGGCTGTCCCTGCAGCCACGCGGCTTCCTGCTGCCCGGGCACGAGCTGGCGCAGGTTGTCCCATTTGGCATGCAGCGGCGCGGCAACGGCGGCGCGCTGGGCCACACTCTCGACCGGACTGACGAAGGCCACGAAATTGACCTCGCGCACGATCTGCAACTCGCCCTTCGCCGCCTTGCGGATGGCCGCCTCATCCAGCGACGCCAGCGTGGCGCCGCGGTTGGGCTGGCGCAACGTGCGCGCGTGCAGGACATCGCGTGGCAACACGTCGTGCACGAAGGCCGCCCCGCTCATCTTCGCCGGCAGGTCGACGCGCGGCACGCTTTGTCCGACCACCTTGTAGGATGCGACCTGCTTGGGCGGCACCGTGCCGGTGACAGTCTGCGTGAGATCGATTTCGGCCGCGACGGTCCAGTAATCCTGGCCTGTCGCTGCGCCGTTCTGCAGGAACCTGCCATCGACCACCGTAAGCTCGTCGCGGCTGCAGTTGAGGCGCAGCGCCGCACGATCGAGAGCCTTGGCGCGCACCTCGGCGCAGACCAGCCTTACCGAGCTGCCCGACACGTCGACCGACAGCGACGAGGTCGTATAGAGCTCGTCCGGGCCGTGCGTGGTGTTGCCGGACAGCACGGCGACGCGACCCAGCGGCACGTCCAGTTCTTCAGCCGCGATCTGCCCGATGGCGGTAACGATGCCCTGCCCCATCTCGACCTTGCCGGTGGCGATGCGCACGGTGCGATCGGCCTCGAACTTGATCCAGCGGTCGAGACGCGGGTTCTCGACCAGGCTCGCGGGCAACACGGGCGCATTCATGCCATGCCTCCACTGCGCAGCATTGCGGCCGCCCGCTCGACGGCGCGCAGGATGCGCTGGTGTGCGCCGCAGCGGCAAAGGTGCCTGTCCAGCGCGGCCACGATCTCGGCGCGGCTGGGATCGGGATTGCGGTCGAGCAGCGCCTTGGCGGAAATGAGAATACCGGAGAGGCAGTAGCCGCATTGACCGGCCTGCTCGTCGAGAAACGCCTGCTGCAAAGGATGCAGCCTGGCTGCCGTGCCGAGCCCTTCGATGGTGGTGACCTTGCGGCCCGCCACCGTGCCCAGCTCGCGGGTGCAGGCATAGGCCGGCTGGTCGTCGACCAGCACCATGCAACTGCCGCACTGTTCGAGGCCGCAGCCGTAGCGCGTGCCCATCAGCCCGAGATGGTTGCGCAGCACTTCCAGGAGCGACGTACTCTCCGCAGCGCCGACCGATCGGGCCTCGCCGTTGACCGTGAGCGTAATGTCCATGATCGCCTCCCTTCGGCGATCAGATCACCCTTGGCATCTCCTCGGCAAGCCGGGCGTCAGGCCGCCATCCGCGCCTTGGCAGCGGCGACGGCGGCTTCCGGGAACTGCTCCGGATATTTCAGCACCAGGCTCTCGCCCGTCATCTCAGCGAGGCCGTTGGCCATCAGCAGCTCATAGCCTTCGGTCGGTGTCTTGCTCGTGACCCAATCTTCGAGGCACTGGATCACGCCCTTGCTCTTGAGCTTGAGCCGTGTCCGGCTGGCGCGCGTGGCGCGGCCGTTCTTCTGGCTCAGCAGATACTCATAGGCCGCCAAGGTCTCGTAGAAGTCGCGATGCAGCGGCTCGGTCTGCTCCGCGCCCTCGAGCGAACAGAGCTTCCGGAAGGCCTCGCCCCAGATGTCGTCGCGGCCCAGCCGTTTGGCATTAATCATCAATGTCCGCAGGGCCGTCGGGTCGGTGTAGCCCGAAATCGGCTTGGCCATCGTCTGCTTCAGGACGGGCGGCAACTTGGCCACGATCGCCTGCTTGGTGTGGTTTTTTGCCACGAAAACTCCTGCACATTGGTCCAGCACTGGGTGTGCAAGAAAAGCGAGTATATCACATTGCCGGGTGCCCGCCTCGATTGCTTACGCGGCCCGGCTCATCCAGTTCACGGAGACGCTGAAGCCTAAACGCTCGTAGAACCTGTGGGCGTGGCGATTGACGGCATGAACGCCCAATTCGACGTGGGAGGCCCCCTGCCCGCGCGCCCAGCCCATCGAAGCCGCGACCAGTTCCTCGCCGATCCCCCTGTTGCGGCAACCCGCACGGACCACGAGATTGTCGATCACCACCACCTTGCGTGGCACGGCGCCGGCAAACGGGGCCTGTGGGCGCGGCAGCAGCAAGCAGAGGCCGACCACCTCTGCGTCCTCAGCCACCAGCACGGTCGAATCGGGACCGGCCAGCCATCCCCCGACCTGCTCCCAGCTCCGCGCCGGCCCGTCGAAGGGGCGGAAGAATTCCGGCCGCACCTGGCGGTGGAATTCGTCCAGCTCCTCGAACAGGGCGCAGAGCGCCCGGTAGTCGCCGAGCGTCGCCGGCCTGATGACCGCCGACATCACGCCGCCAGCACGAGCCGATCGTTGGCCGCCGCGAAGCCGAAGCTCTCGTAGAAGCGACGCCCATCGCGGTTGACGTCGCCGACGATGGCCTCGACCTGGACGGCGCGGCGCTGGCGCGACCATTCGACGGCGGCGGCCAGCAGACGCCGGCCGATGCGGCGGCCGCGCAGGTCGGCGCGCACCACGAGATTGTCGACCTCGACGACCTTGTGAGCGCCCGCGCCGGGCAAAGGCACGATGCGCGTGATCAGGACGGCGACGCCCAGGATCCCGAGCTCGCTCTGCGCCACGAGGAGCGTCGTGCCCGGGCTTTCCAGCCAGGTCAGCACCTGCTCGCGGGCGCCGGCCGGATTGTCCAGCAGGTCGCAAAGTGCCGCGCAATCGCGTGGTCCCGCCAGCCGCACGCGGATTGATGGCGGCTGCAAGGGCGGTTCCATCTCTTCCAGTTCTGCTTCGATGATCGACATGTCGTCCTCCGGTTGCGGTCCCGCCGCGGCCCGGAGGCCTATTCCAGAAACACAGAAGCCGCCGGGATGCGGCGGCTTCGTTGAGTCATGACCCTTCGCGCCGCCTATGTAAGGGGCGTAAAATACCAAGCGTTCTGGAGCAGGGTCGTGCGCATGCGTATTTTATACGCTCCAGATTGCAGCTCTGTCAACGCGAACGGTGTCATCCCGAGCGAAGCGAGGGACCTTTGCTGATCGGCAAAGATCCCTCGCGAATGCTCGGGATGACGGCCACGGGCCGTCACTCCGCCGCGACGGCCATTGCCTGCTTGAGGCCCGGCATCGTGAAGCCGAGCTTGTCGAGCTTGGCGATCATGTCCTTGCCGGTCTTCTCGTCGATCTCGACCAGCGGCGGTCGGACCGGCATCCATGGCGCGTCGCCGGCATAGTGCGCGATCACGTACTTCAGCGCCGGGATCATGACGTAGCCCTGCATCACGCCGCGGACTTCGTTGATCCAGGCTTGCAGCTTGTCAGCCTCGGGCGTGCCGTACTTCCGGAAGGTCTCGGCGATCTTGCCAGGGTTGATGTTGGCCGTGGCGCTGATGCAGCCCACGCCGCCCGCCTTGATGTTTTCGAGCAGCGGCTTCTCGTTGCCGGAGAAGACGTCGAAGCCGTCCTTGGCGAAGGCATCGATCATGCTCTTGGTGTGCGGCCAGTCATCGGACGAGTCCTTCATGCCGGTGATCTGCTTCGGGTATGCCTTCATCAGCCGCTCGACCAGCTTGTGCGTGATCGGCACCGCCGACACGGGCGGGATATGATAGAGATAGACGCGCAGGCGGTCGTCGCCGACGCGCTGCACCACCTCGGAGAAGAAGCGGAACAGCCCCTCTTCCGGCACGCCCTTGTAGTAGAAGGGCGGCAGCATCAGCACACCGGCGACGCCGAGCTTGGTGGCATGCGCGCTCACCTTGGCCGCTTCGGTGATCGAGGAGGCGCCCGTGCCGGGCATCATGCGCGCCGTCGGCACGCCGGCCGAGACGACAGCTTCCAGAAGGCTCATGCGCTCGTCGGCCGACATCGAATTGGCCTCGGAATTGGTACCGAACACGGCGAGACCGCAATCCTGGCTGATCAGCCACTTGCAGTGGGCGATGAATCGGCCGACATCCGGCGACAGATCGCGCTTGAAGGGTGTGACGACGGGCGAAAGAACGCCTTTGATCCGCGCGGTGGCCATGATTTGATTTCCCCCTTAGGGAGTAGCGTGCGAGTAGCGCGCCTTTTCTGCAACGAAGCGCCGGAGACGTCCAGTGGCAGGTTTGACCAGCGAGATTCTTCCCGAGGATGGCACTGCCGGGACATTGATCGGCCGCGTCAGCACGCCGGCCGGGCCAAGCGTCGTCGCGGTACGATCGGACGGGGTGTTCGACATTACCGCAGCGGCCGCCACGGTGGCCGATCTCTGCAATGCGGCCGATCCGCTGGCGCTTGCCCGAAGCGGCGGTACGCGCCTGGGTTCGTTGGAAGAGCTGGTGCCAAGCCTGTTGGCGCCCATCGACCTGCAGGCGATCAAGGCGGCCGGCGTCACCTTTGCCGTCAGCCTTCTGGAGCGGCTGATCGAGGAGCATGCCAAGGGCGACCCGACGCGGGCTGAGGCGGTGCGTGGCGAGTTGAACGCCATCATCGGCGCCGATGTCAGCACCATCAAGCCGGGCTCGCCGGAGGCCGAGGCGCTCAAGAAGTCGCTGATGGCACGCGGCGCCTGGTCGCCCTATCTCGAGGTCGGCATCGGCCCCTATGCCGAGATCTTCACCAAGGCGCCGGCGATGGCCGCCGTCGGTTACGGCGCCGAGATCGGCATCCGCGCCGACAGCGACTGGAACAATCCCGAGCCGGAAGTGACCCTGGTGGTGAATGCCAAGGGCGCCATCGTAGGCGCCACACTCGGCAACGACGTCAATTTGCGCGACATCGAAGGGCGTAGCGCACTGCTGCTCGGCATCGCCAAGGACAACAACGCCTCGTGTGCCATTGGCCCGTTCGTGCGGCTGTTCGACGGCACGTTCTCGATCGACGACGTGCGCAAGGCAAAGGTCGGGCTTGAAGTCACGGGCCAGGATCAATTCCGGCTGCGCGGCGAGAGCGATCTCTCCAAGATCAGCCGCGACCCGACCGAGCTCGTGCGGCAGGCGACGAGCGCGCATCAATATCCCGACGGCTTCGTGCTGATGACGGGCACGCTGTTCGCCCCGACGCAGAAACGCAAGCCGGATGGGCTGGGCTTTACCCACGAGGTCGGCGACCTCGTCTCGATCCGCTCGCCCAAGCTCGGCACGCTCACCAACAAGGTGAACCATTGCGACAAGATCCCGCCCTGGACCTTCGGCGCCTCGGCCCTGATGCGTAACCTCGCGGCGCGCGGCCTGCTGCGTTGACCGACCTCACTCTCCTCTCCGCCTCCGACCTGCGCGACCAGATTGCGGCGAAGAAGGTCTCACCGGTCGAGCTGACCCGAGCCGTGCTGGCGCGGGCGGAGAGACTGCAGCCGGTGCTGAACTGCTTCATCACCATTGCCGGCGAGCAGGCCCTGGCGGCCGCCCAGGTGGCGGAGCAGGCGTTAATGAACGGCAAGCCGCTCGGCCTGCTGCATGGCATCCCCTTCGCGGCCAAGGACCTCGTCAATACGGCCGGCGTTCGCACGACCTTCGGCTCGCTGCTGCACGAGGATAATGTGCCGAAGGAAGATGCGGTCGCTGCAGCCCGGATGAAATCCGCCGGCGCGATCCTGTTCGGCAAGACGACGACTCCGGAATTCGGCCACAAGGCGCTGACCGACGCGCCGCTGTTCGGCCGCACGCGCAACGCCTGGAGTGCGGCTCACACATCCGGCGGCTCCAGTGGCGGTGCAGCCGTCGCGGTCGCGGCCGGCATCGGGCCCATCGGCATCGCTACCGACGGCGGCGGCTCGACGCGCATTCCGGCCGCGGCCAACGGCATGGTTGGCCTCAAGCAAAGCAACGGCGTCATCCCGCACAGCCAGGTGGCCGACGCCTTCGGCAACTACACCTACGTGACGCCGATGACTCGCACCGTGATGGACACCGCCCTGATGCTGCAGGCGATGACCGGGCCTCATCCCTCCGATCCCTGGTCGATCGGCCTCGCGCCGCAGGACTACATCGCCGCCGCCCGGCCCGAGGGCACGCTCATGGGCAAGCGCATCCTGTTCAGCGCCACCTTCGGCGAAACCACGGTGGCAAAGGACGTACGTGCCGCCTTCGAGCGGTCGCTCGGCAGGCTCCGCGAACTGGGCGCCGAACTGGTCGAGCTCGATGAAGAGCTGCCGGACATGGAGCCGGTGTGGAAGACCATCAACCACACCACGTGGAAGGCGCGCTTCGACGAGCTGATCCGCCGCGACGGCAACCGCATGTCCTCATCATTGGTGCGGCAGGTCGCGATGGCAGCGGAGTGGAGCGGCGCCGATTACCAGCGCGCCCAATTCCAGCGCACCGAGATTTTTCGCCGGGTGCAGCGCTGGTTCGAGACCTATGACTATCTGGTGACGCCGACACTCTCGCGCACCGCCCTGCCGATCGACCAGGATCTCTTCGAGCCGATTACCATAGACGGCGTTGAGGTGGGCGAGCTCCGCCGCAACTGGTTCCCCTACACCATGCCGTTCAACATCACCGGCCATCCGGCGTTGACGCTCTGCTGCGGTTACGATTCGGAGGGGCTGCCGATCGGCCTGCAGATCGTCGGGCGATTCCGCGATGACGCCTCGGTGCTGCGGGCGGCGGCGCTCTATGAGTCGTCCGAGGACTGGCTGTCGCGCCGGCCCGGACTGTGACGAGGCCGCCGCCTCTCTCGGCTGAGGAAATTCAGGCCCGCGTATTGCATCGCGACGGGCTGATCCTGGTGATCGACAAGCCGGCCGGTCTTGCCGTCCATGCCGGGCCGAGCCGCGCGCCCAACCTGGAAGAATGTTTCGACGCCCTGCGCTTCGGCCTGCCGCGGCCGCCGTCCCTCGCCCATCGGCTCGACGCCGACACCTCGGGCGTGCTGGTGCTGGGGCGTCATCCCAAGGCGCTGGCCAAGCTCGGCCGGCTGTTCTCCGGCCACACGACCGAGAAGACCTACTGGGCCATCGTGCAGGGCGCACCGCCCGCCGAGGAAGGCGTGTTCGACAAGAACCTGCTGAAACTCAACAGCAAGACCGGCTGGACGGTGAAGGTTTCGGACAAGGGCCAGACCGCGGTGACGCGCTACCGCACCCTGGGCCGCGCGCCGGGCATGACCTGGCTGGAGTTGAAGCCCGAGACCGGCCGTACCCACCAGATCCGCGTTCATTGTGCCGATGCCGGCTGCCCGGTGATCGGCGACCGCTTCTACGGCCGGCCCGAGGCGGGACAGCAGCTCCATCTCCATTCGCGCGCGATCGTTCTGGCCCTGTCGAAGAACAAGCCGCCGGTGGTCGTGACGGCGCCGCCGCCGCCGCACATGATGGCGGCGCTGCTGGCCTGCGGCTTCAGTCCTTCGACCTGACCCAGATGCGGAGCTTGTCGCCGATCTCGAAGCCGGCATCGCTCGCCGCCTTCAGTTCCTCTCCCGATTCGTAGCCGACCAGCGGCAGCCGCGGAAAAGTCTGGGCAGCAAGCAGCGCCAACGAACGCCACACGCCGCGCGCATCGGCGGCATCGGCGACCACGTTGGAGAGGCCCACGACGCCCTCGGCGCGATAGAGCATGCCGCCGGCCACAGTCTGGAAGCCGCGCCGTCCGGTGAACATCGCGAAATCGGGATCGCCAAACGGCAGGCCCGCCGCGCCCTTGGCCGATCCCTGGGTCTCGCGCTGCCAGACGATGTCCGACGTCGCGCCGGGCAAGGGCATCACGTTGCGGATCCAGCGCGCCTCGAACAACAGCTCGAAGCCCAGGCGCGAGAGGTCGAGCGTGCGGAAACTGTCCTTCACCGACCAGCGGCCGGGCAGGTTCGACTTCACAAGGAGATCGATGGTCTCGCGCTGCTCGGGCACCACCGCCTTGCCGGGCTGCAGGGTGATGACGTTGGGATAGAAACGCGGCACCGGCTCGGCATTGACCCAGCTGTGCAGCAGGAAGCGGCCGGGATTGCCATGCGCGCGGCAGACCGCGTCGCACCAGCGTGCGTTGTTGAGCGCGGCCGGGAGGGTAAAATCCTTCAGGCCCGTACTTCCTCTCGCTGGAAGATCACGTAGGCGGCGGCAAACACCACGATCATGCCGGCGATCAGCCCCGTCATCTGCGGCCAGATCAGCAACAGGCTCTGGTCGAGCGGCAGCGGCGCACCCGGAATGACGCCGCGCATCTGCGCCGGCAGCATGCTGCCGAAGGTTCGCGTTTCGGGATTGAGCAAGCCGACCACGGCCTCGCTGAACAAGGTGCCGGGGGAAAAGCGGGACAGAACGAGGCCGAGTTGCTCGACCGCGAGATATTCCTCGGCACTGCGGATCTGCGAGGGTGCAAAGCCCATGGTGATGGCACCGGCGATCATCGGCCACAGCAGGAAGAAGAACAGCCACAGGCCCAGCGCACAGAGTGCCGAGGTGGCGGTCGAACGGAATATCACCGAGAACAGCAGCGAGGCTGCGAGCCACACGCCGCCATAGGCGATCGCCGCCAGCAGGAAGCAGGCGCCGCGCGCCACTTCGACGCCACGCGGCGGCAAGCCGAGCAGCAGCAATCCGGCGCCGAACACGATCAGCCACAGCGCCGTCAGGACGACTGCGAGCGTGGCAAGGCCGCCCAGGAATTTCCCGAGGAGCAGCGCGTCGCGATAGATCGGCTGCGACAGCACGCGCGACAGCGTACGGCGGTTGAATTCGGAGTTCACGGCATCGAAGCCCAGGCCGATCGCCATCATCGGGATGATGAAGTTGAGCGCGAACACGAACGAGATCGGCAGACTTTCCGGCGCCGAGGTGAAGATGCGCAGGAACAGGTAGGCATCGGACTCGGTGACGGTCCTGAGCTGCTGCAGCGACGAGGCCACCGGGAAGGCGCCGAAGGCGATCACGAACAGCATGAGCACCATCATGCGGGCGCTCGACAGGTGGTCGGCGAATTCCTTCATGAACACCGGGCCGAGGCCGGTGAAGGGCGAGCCCTCGCGCTGCCTTGCTCTAGGCGGCATGGCGCGCCTCCTCGAAGTAGCGCGTATAGACTTCTTCCAGGCTGGGCTGCAGGTCGGCCAGCCGCGTCAGCGACCCGCCCGAGGAGACGATGCGCTGCGCCACAGAAGCGCGGACGTCGCGGTCCGCGACCACGCGCCAGGCCCCCACGCCCTCGGGCACGACCGTCTGCACGCCTTCCACGCCACGCAGCGCGCTTGCGATGTCGATGCCCGAGGCCTCGACCAGGATGGGATGGCCGGCGCCCAGCACCTGGTTGGCGAGTTCGACCACGGAGCCCATCAGCGCGATCTTGCCGTGGTTGAACAGCGCCACGCGGTCGCAGACGCTCTGGACGCGATCGAGCAGGTGCGAGGAGATCAGCACGGCCACGCCCGCTCTCTTGAGGCCGCGGATCATCTCCAGCAGTTCGAGGGTGGCGTGCGGGTCGAGGCCCGAGGTCGGCTCGTCGAGGATGGCGATCTCGGCCTTCTTCATCACGATCTCGGCGATGCCCAGGCGCTGGCGCATGCCGCGCGAGAATGTCGAGACGCGCTTGTCGAGCACGTCGGCGAGCTGAACGCTTTCCATGGCATCGCTGATCCGCTTCTCGGCATCGCGGCGCGGGATGGCGAGCAGCCGCGCGGTGTAACGCAGGTTCTCGCGCGCCGTGAGATGATCGTAGAAACCCACGGCATCCGGCAGATAGCCGACCCGGCGCTTGACCTGCAGCGGCTGGCGCACCGGATCGAAGCCCAGCACGTCGACCGTGCCACCGCTGGACTCGGTGAGGCCGAGCAGCATCAGGATAGTCGTGGTCTTGCCCGCCCCGTTCGGCCCCAACAGGCCGAAGATCTCACCGCGGCGAATGTCGAGATCGATGGCGTCGACCGCGCGGGTCGCGCCATAGAGCTTGAGCAGTCCGCGGACCTCTATGACGTTGCCGCTCTCGGAGGGGTCAGTCATCGCCGCCCGAAGCGCGCGACCGCGCCCAGCAGGACCAGCAGCGCCACGGCGATGATGCCGAGGCCAGCCAGTCCCCACAGCGTCGAGGTCGTGACGGTGATACGGAAATCGGCGGCGCTCGATTCGCCCCGCGCGGCGGCGCGGAACGAGGCCACATAGTCGCCGGCGATCGCCTTGTCTGACGGCGTCACCACGACCTGGACTTCCTTCTTCTCGTTGGGCGCCAAGGTGGCGACAGTCTTGGGATTGAACTCGACCTTCCATCCGGTCGGCACCGTGCCCGACATCTCGATCTCGTCGACCGCTGCGGTGCCGTCGTTGTTCAGTATCAGCGTGTAGGTGGAAGACTTGCCGATCTCGGCCTCGCCCGAGAGGCGGTCGCCCTTGGCCGAGAGCGCGAGACGACCCTGGCCGCTGATCTGCAGGGTGACGCGCAGGTCGGCCGTGGCGCCCTCGGCCGCGACCTTGACCAGCACCGGATAGTCGCCGGCCTTGACGTCGCGCGGCGGCATCACCTTGACCTTGATGTCCTTGGTCTGCCCCGCCTCGACCGGGATCGAGCTGATCTCGTTGGAGCCGAAGCTTTCGGTGAAGGTGGTCTGGAAGTTGGCCGGACCCTGCGCCGACAGCGCCACGGTGAGATCCTTGCCGCTGTCGTTGCCGACCGTCACCGTATACTCGAACGACGAGCGCGGCGTGCCACGCAACGACGGCAGGCGCGACTTGAGGCTGAGCTTGGCCGGCGCCTCGGTGCCGACGGTGAGGGTGAGCGGCAGTTCAGCCGACTGCAGCCGGTTGCCCCTGGCGCTCAGCACGATCTGCTGCGAGCCCGGCTGGGCATCCTTGGGCACCTCGACACGAAGCTGAAGAGCGACGCTCTCGTTCTGGCCCGGCATCACCGAGGCCACCGCCTGGCCGCCGCCCAGGATATCGACCTTCCAGCCCGCCGGCACGCCCGACAGCGAAAGCGCCATCGGTTCGGGCGCGAGGCCGGAATTCTGCATTTTCAGCCGGATCGTCGTGATTTCACCCGCCCGCACGGTCTGAGATGGATAGTCGGTGAGCAGGAACAGGCCCTGCATCACCGGCGCCATCGGCGCCTGGGCGAAAGCCTGCGGTCCGAGAACAGGCACGACAAGAAGAGCGAGCAGAGTGATGAGACGGCGCATCGTTGTTCCCTCGGGGCTCAGGCGGCGGCGCTGGGCCGCGCCTTCATGCGGCCAAACCAGGCCGTGAGATTCTTGCAATCGGGGTTGAGCGGCTGGCCGACGTTGGCGAAGAAATCGAGAAAGGCGAACAGGAAGATGTCTGCCAGGGTGAGCTTGTCGCCGGCGATGAAGGGCTTGCTGCCCAACAGCCCGTCCAGCCAGACCAGCTTCTTGGCGGCCGCGACCTTGAGATCGTCGGCGGCCTGCGGAATGCAATGGACGCGATCCTGGAACATCTTCAAGCCCTGCGAGAAGCGGAAGCCGTTCGCGCCGGGTTCGGCGATGTTGAGGTCGATGCGGCGGACCCACATGCGCGTCTTGGCGCGCTCCTCGGGCGTGTTGCCGATCAGCGACGGCGTGTCCTTCTTGATCTCGTCGACGTACTCGCAGATCGCCGTGATCTCGGCCAGCACGGCGCCGTCATCGAGTTCCAGCGCCGGGCACTGGCCCGACGGATTGACCTTGAGGTAGGGCTCGCGGCGGTTCTCGCCGCCACGCAGGTCGACCTCGACCTTGGGCACGTCGAAACCCTTCTCGGCCATGAACATGCGGACCATGCGCGGGTTGGGGCCGACCGAATTGTAGAATTTCATTTTCATTTCCTCCCCTAGCAGCCCCGCTCTCAACGCCAAGGCTCGACCAGAATCTTCGTGTGTCTTTCCGGATTTGCCAAGGCCTCGAATGCTCCCCTTACACCATCCAGCCCGACTTTGGACGTGATCAACGCCTCGGCGTCGACCTTGCCGTCGGCCAGCAAGTGGAGCGAGCGGGCGAACTCCTCCGGCGTGTAGCCCAGGACAAATTGGAGGTTCAACTCCTTGAAGATGGCAAACATCGGCTCGATCGTGTCGGGCTCCATGCAGACGCCGGCCACGATGATCCTTGCATCGCGCGGCGCTTTCTCGAAGACCTGCTGGAGGAGGCCCGGAACGCCAACGCACTCGAAGATCGCCGCCCGCTTGTCGGTAGCCAGTTTGGAGTAGGGCGATTCCTGTGCCGGATCGACGGCGATGTCGGCGCCCATCCGGAGCGCGAGTTCACGCCGCTTGGGCGAGAAATCCGCCGCCACGATCGGCCTGATGCCTTTCAGGCGCAGGGCCGCGATGACGGCAAGGCCGACCGGGCCACACCCCACGACCAGCGGCGCCTCGTCACCGGTGAGAGACCCCTTCTCAACCGCGTGCACGCCGACGGCCAGCGGTTCGGTGAGGGCGGCATGCTCGGTCGGCAGTCCATTCGGCACTTCCAGCATCAGCGGCGCCGACAGCAGCATCTGCTCGGCATAGCCACCGACGTAGTTGTTGGAGTAACCCATGCCCTTGGGGCCATCGGCCTCGATCATCAGCGGCATGGCGCAAACCCGCGTGCCGGGTTTCAGCCGTCGCTCGGTCTGCGGGCCGTAGTCGAGCACCTCGCAGCAGAATTCATGGCCGAACACGATGTCGCGCGAGAGGTCCATCGGCACCCGGCCCGGCGTCCTCTTGGCCACGGCCACCATGCGATGAGCATGCTTGGCGGCATGGAGGTCCGACCCGCAGATGCCGCAGGCCAGCGTCTTGACCAGGACCTGGCCGACGCCCGGTACCGGCGCCGGCAGCGTGTCGACGACGATGTCGCCGCCGCGGAAGATCGCCGCCCTCACGAGATGAAGCCCTTGGTCGTTGCCACGAAATCGTCGAGGCGGTCGTGGTGCACCCAGTGACCGGCATTGTCGAACTCGACGACCTTGGCGCTCTTGAAATGCACGAGGCGGCCATCCTTCTCCGGGTTGGAGGCCCAGCTCTCCTTGCCGTAGACCAGCAGGGTCGGACAGGTGATCTCGGCCCACAGCGATTCGATGGCGCTGTAGCTCATGTCGTAGGGCGGCCAGGCGCGGACATAGTTGTCGAATTTCCAGCTGTAGGTGCCGTCCTCGTTCTGGTTGACGCCCTGCTGCGTGAGATGACGCGCCTGCTCGGCCGAGAGATGCTTGTTCTCGTCCTGCATGCGCTTGAAGGCGTCCTCGATGGTCGGGTACTTGCGCGGCGCGCGGGCCGAGAGCTTGCGCTGCTCCTCGACCCAGTCGCGCATGCGCTCGGCCATCGGCTTGGTGCGCTCGGCGATCACCTTGGGCGACGGGCCGAGGCCCTCGATCGCCACCAGCTTGCGCACCTTGTCGGGATAGACGCCAGCATAGCGCAGGCAGATGTTGCCGCCCAGCGAATGGGCGACGATGGTCACAGGCGCCAGCGCCTGCTGGTGCACGAGCTGGGCCAGGTCATAGATGTAGGCCGCCATGGAATAGTTGCCGTCGGGCGACCACTGGCTGTCGCCATGCCCGCGCAGGTCCGGGCAGATGATGTGCCAATCCTTGCGCAGTGCCTGCGCCACCCAGTCCCAATTCCTGCAGTGATCCCTGCCGCCATGGACCAGCAGCAGTGGCGGCGCCTCCGGGTTGCCCCAGTCGACATAGTGAAGACGCAGACGCTGGGAGAAAAAGACGCGGGAAGTAGGCCCCGGCATGCCGTCGAGAGTAGAGTTCATGCGGTCTTCTATAGCGAATCCCGTCGGTTTGCGTCACTCTTTGGAACATGATGAGTCCCGACCAGAACGAGCTGATCACCCGCATCGGGCCGGGCACCAAATGCGGCGCCCTGATGCGGCATTACTGGCATCCCGTGGCCCTCGCCGACGAGCTGCTCCAGGAGCGGCCGGCCAAGCCCGTGCGCGTGCTCGGCCAGGATTTCGTGCTGTTTCGCGACGAGCGCGGCCGGCATGGGCTGCTCGACCGGGACTGTCCGCACCGCGGCGCCGATCTGGCCTTTGGCCGCCTCGAAGACGGCGGCCTGCGCTGCCTGTTCCACGGCTGGCTGTTCGACGTCGACGGCAAGTGCCTGGAGACGCCGGCCGAACCCGAGGGCAGCGCGCTCTGCCAGCGGGTGCGGCAGCGCAGCTATCCTGTCGTCGTGAAAAACGGGATCATCTTCGCCTACCTCGGCGAGGGTGAAGCCCCCGCCTTCCCCGACTTCGACTGTTTCCTGGCACCTGGCACGCATGCCTTAGCCTTCAAGGGACTGATCGAGTGCAATTGGCTTCAGGCCCTCGAAGTCGGCATCGATCCGGCGCACGCCTCGTACCTGCATCGCTTCTACGAGGACGAAGACACCGGCGACGCCTACGGCAAGCAGTTCCGCAGCGCCTCTTCAGATTCCGACATCCCTATGACGCGGCTGTTGCGCGAATTCACGAGGCCTCGGCTCGATGTCGAGGCGACCGACTATGGCATGCGCCTGTTCGCGCTCCGCCAGATCAACGAGCGGCACACGCATGTGCGTGTCACCAACCTCGTGTTTCCGTATGCGTTCGTGATCCCGATGAGCGCCGAGATGACGATCACCCAGTGGCACGTGCCGATCGACGACACGAGCTGCTACTGGTACGCGATCTTCACCAGCTTCGGCGCGCCGGTCGATCATGCCGCGATGCGCGAGCAGCGGCTGAAACTCTACGAGCTGCCCGACTACCGGTCACGCCTCGGCCGTCACAATGCCTACGGCTATAATGTCGCCGAACAGCAGAGGCAGACCTTCACCGGCATGGGCTTCGACATCAACGTCCACGACCAGTGGGCGATCGAGAGCCAGGGCCGCATCCAGGACCGCACGCGCGAGCATCTCGGCACCACCGACAAGGCGATCGTGGCCTACCGCCGCATGCTGCTGTCGGCGATCGGCCAGGTCGCCAACGGCGAGAAGCCGCCGATGTGGCTCGACCCGGCGGGCGCCGCCGCGATCCGCGGCCCGATCGCCATCGACGGCATGGGACCGACCGAGGGCTGGCAGTCCTACTGGAAGGACGTCGATGCTCGGCGCCGCAGCGGTTCGAGCTGGGCGGCCAACACCGCGCCACCCCTCGTGGCCTGACGTGCTGCATGCATCTCGCTGAAAAAGCCGGGCTGTGGACGGCCGAGCGCCAGGCCGCCGCGCGCGAGGCGGAGCGCCGCATCCAGGCGAGCGAGCTCACCGTCGTGCGCCTCTCCTTTGCCGACCAGCACGGCATCCTGCGCGGCAAGACGCTGGTCGCCGGTGAGGCTGCCGCGGCGATGAAGAATGGCGTCGGCTTCACCACCACCATGCTGCTGAAGGACACCTCGCATCGCACGGTGTTCCCGGTTTGGACGCCGGGCGGCGGCTTCGGAATGAAGGAGCTGGAAGGCGCGGCCGACGTGATGATGCTGCCCGATCCCGCCACCTTCCGCGTGCTGCCCTGGGCACCACACACCGGCTGGATGCTGTGCGACATTTTCTATGCCGATGGCCGGCCGATGCCGCTCAGCACGCGCCATATCCTGCGCCACACCCTCACAGCACTCGCCGACCAAGGCCACGAGCTGGTGACGGGACTCGAAGTCGAGTTCCACCTCTTCAAGCTCGACAAGGCCCATCTCGCGACCGGCGATGCCGGCCCGTCGGGCGAGCCACCCGAGGTCTTGCTACTCAACCAGGGTTATCAGTACCTGACCGAGTTGCGCCACGATGAGATGGACCCGATTTTAGAGATCCTGCGCAGCAACATCGTCGACCTCGCCTTGCCGCTGCGCTCGATCGAGGTCGAGTTCGGGCCGAGCCAGGTCGAGTTCACCTTCCGGACCGCGACGGGCCTGGAATCCGCCGACACGATGATGCTGTTCCGCAGTGCCGTGAAGCAGGTCGCCCAGCGTCACGGCTTCCACGCCACGTTCATGTGCCGGCCCAAGCTGCCGAAC
>CAMAYC010000089.1 GCA_945862125.1 Reyranella massiliensis 521 | reverse complement strand
GTGCGGCCCGCGTCGATCACGATGGTCTGGCCGGTCATGGTGTTGGTGCGGCACATGGTGACGACCTGGTCGGCGCAATCGTCCTTGTCGGCGGCGACGCCGAGGAGCGCGGCCTGGCGGCCTTTCGCGACCACTTCCGGCCGCAGGTTCGCCGTCGCGCGCGTGCCTTCGAGCAGGCCAGGGGCCACGCAATTCACCAGCACCTCGGGCGCCAGCGCCACCGCCATGCACTTGGTGAGATGAATGAGGCCTGCCTTGGAGACAGCATAGGCGATCGACGAGCCCGTGGGACCGAGGCCGGCCACCGAAGAAATATTGACGATCCGGCCGCCGCCGCCACGCTTCATGACCGGGCCCACGGCCTTGGTCAGCAGCATCGGGCCGGTGAGGTTGATATCGATGATCTTGGTCCATTCCTCGTAGGTGAGGCCGTCGAGGTCGGTGAAGGGGATCGACTTGTTGTAGGCGGCGTCGTTGATCAGGATGTCGAGCCGGCCGAAGCGCTTCACGACGTCGTCGACCAGCTTTTGCACCTGGTCGCGCTGGGTCACGTCGCAGGCAAAGGTAGCGGCGGCGACCTGGTGCTTTTCGAGGTCGCGCGCGACGCCATCGGCCTCGGCCTTGCTCTTGGCGTAGACGACCGCGATCTGACAGCCCTCGGCTGCAAGCGCATGGCATATGCGCTGGCCGAGCCCGCCATTGCCGCCGGTGACGACGGCCACTTTACCCTTCAGGTCCATTTTCCCCCCGGATCGAATTTTGTGGTGACGACGGTATCGCACCGCCGCGGGGACGTCAGCCGCACAACCAGATGTTCACCGCAAAGCGGCCATCGCCGAATGCGCCGTCGGGACAGGAGATCGTCTCCACTTCGTGCCGTGCCGACGAAGGGAACACGAGCAGGCTGTCGTGTGTCGGCTCGATCTCGATCGATTGCTCGCCGCCGAGGTCGAACAGCCGCAAACGTCCGCCGGTGAAGCGGCGCGGCTGGCGATGGAGATAATAGACCATTGTCAGGCGCCGCCGGCCGCCCGGCGTGTATTCATCGCCTGTGAAAGTATCGGTATGCGGCCGGTAGAAAGCGCCGTCGCCGTGCGCCACCATTTCCATCTGCGTGCTGTTGGCGGGCGTGTGCGCCATGTCGAACGCCGTCTCCAGCCCGTCCTGCAGGGCCAATGCCTTCTTCCGCAAGGGGCCGGCGAAGGCGCCAAGGTCCTTCAGCACACTCGATTGCCGCACGACGGCATCCAGTCGGCCTGTGCCCTGGTCGGCAAGCCGGGTCGGCCTGAAGCGCGCCTCGGCGGCCAGGCAGAAGGCGAGCAGCCGGCCCGCCTGCGTCTCGCCGAGCCAGTCGGGGAGGATGCGGTAGGGCAGGAACCGCCCGGCGAGGAAAGACGGCTCTGACATGCACAGTAGCTGTCGGCGCGTTCACCGGTGCGGGCAAGGGCGAACTGGCCGTTTCCCTGCGAGATGCTTAACGTGTAACAAGGGCTGACCATGAATTTCGTGCGCATGCTGGTATTTGCCGCCGTAGGGGCTCTGCTGTCGGCGGTGGGAAGTGCCTGGGCCCAGGTTGGTCGCCAGCCGATCGACTGGTCGGAAGTTTCCCTCGAATCGATTGGCGGGGGACCCTTGCCGACCGCCGACTACAAGGGCCGCGCCGTTCTGCTGGTCAACACAGCGTCGCTGTGCGGCTTCACCGGCCAGTATCTCGGCCTGCAGGAGATCTGGCGTCACTACAAGGACCGGGACCTCATCGTATTGGGCGTGCCGTCGAACGATTTCGGCGGCCAGGAGCCCGGCACCAGGGAAGAGATCAAGCGCTTCTGCGAGGCGACCTTCGACGTCACCTTCCCGATGGCCGACAAGCAGGTCGTCTCCGGTCCGGATGCCCATCCGCTCTACCGTTGGGCGGCAGATCAAACCGGCAAGCTCGGCACGCCGAACTGGAATTTCCACAAGATCCTGATCGGCCGCGACGGCAGGATCATCGACTGGTTTTCGGCCGCCGGCGGCATGGGGCCGAAGCTCGAACGCGCCATCGAAGCCGCGATCGCCGCGAAGCCCTAGGCGCCTCTGGCCGCTCGGCCGCCGCTCTTCCAGAAGCGATAAAGCGCTGCTTCATCGCCCGCGAACAGGTTGCGGTCGCAATGGCCGACGCCGGCGACGGCGCGCGGGGCGCTGCCGTAGGCGAAATGGCTCTCGGTCTCGTCGGCGACGTACTGCCAGAGACGCCAGCCGCGGTCCGCCCAGGCATGGGGAATTTCCGGAGTCTCGCGATAGTCGGCCAGCCACAGATCGCAGCGCGCGAGGACGGAGCCTGGCGTCACGGCGGCTCCCAGGCTGAGGCGGCGCCGGCCATATTGCTGACCATTGGCCCAGGCGGGATGTGTGTAGAGGAGCGGCAGCCGCCCGGTGGCGCGCTGGATGGTCAGCACGAATTCCTCGGCTTGGGCCAGCCGCATGGTGTTGGCGGGCTTGCGTTCGTTCGGCTCGAGATCGAGTGCCATGACCGTTGCCGGGCCCGGCTGGCAGGCGGACAGGAAGGCGTTGGCCTGCTCGGCGCCGGAATACTGGCGGGTGCCGAAATGGTAGCCGCCCCACAGCAGCCCTGCCGCTTCGGCCTGGCGGCGGCGCGTGGCGTAGGAGGGATCGAACCAGTCGCCACCTTCGGTCACCTTGTGGATGACAGCCAGGATATTGCTACGGCGGACCGCGGCGAAGTCGGTGACGGTGACGTTGTGGCTGATGTCGATGACCGCATCCAGGCCCGGCACCGAGTGCCGGGACGTCGAGGCAGCACGGTCGAAGGTGGCGCCCGTGGGCGGTGTGCCGCCGCAAGCGGCGAGGCCCGGGAGGGACAAACCGGCCAGGCCGACGAACATTTTTCTACGTGAGATCATTCAGTCGATATTCCACAGAACACAGGAGATCGCCACAGTAGCGTCGGCGCGTGTTGGCAGCGACGGTTAATTGGTCGACAATGCGAACAATGGATTACGATTATATCGTTGTCGGCGCCGGATCGGCCGGCGCCGTCGTCGCCAACAGGCTGTCGGCGAACCCGCGCAACAAGGTGCTGTTGCTGGAAGCGGGCCCCGCCGATCATCCCTGGACCCGCATTCCCGTGGGGTCCGCCCGGATGATCACCAATCCTTCCTGCAACTGGCTCTACAGTTCGGAGCCCGACGCCAACACCAACGGTCGCCGCATTCCGGTACCGCGCGGCCGGATGCTGGGCGGGTCAAGCGCGCTCAACGGCATGGCATTCGTGCGTGGCCAGGCGCAGGACTTCGACACCTGGGCGCAGATGGGCAACGTGGGTTGGAGCTACGACAGCGTCCTGCCGTTCTTCAAGCGCATGGAGAACTACCAGGGCGGAGGGGACGATCGCTTCCGCGGCCGTGACGGGCCGCTCCGTGTCACCAATCCCGATCCGAACGATCCGTTCTGTGCAGCGGTGATCAAGGCGGCCGGCGAGGTCGGGATCGAGCACAATCCCGATTACAATGGGGCGCGGCAGGATGGCATCGCCATGAGCCAGGCCACGATCGCCTCGGGTCGCCGCATGAGCACGGCCCGCTGCTATCTCGATCCGGCCCGCAACCGTCCCAACCTCCGCATCGAAACGGGGGCGCTTGCCGAGATTCTCCTGTTCGATGGCATGCGCTGCACCGGCGTTCGCTACTCAATGAACGGCGAAAGACGCGAGGCGCGGGCGGCGCGCGAAATCATCGTGAGCGGCGGCTCGGTCAACTCGCCGCAACTGCTGGAGCTGTCGGGCATTGGCCAGCCCGAGCGCCTGCGGGCGTTGGGTATCGGCGTCCGCCAGGCCTTGCCGGGGGTCGGCGAGAACCTGCGTGACCACTATGCGCCGCGAACACGATGGGCGATCGACGCAAAGGGTTTCACCTACAACGACACGGCGCGCGGGCTCGGTCTTGTGCGCCAGGCACTGCGCTACGCTTTTTCCGGTCGCGGACTGCTTGGGATGGTCGGCGCGCCGCTGCGCGCCTTCGTCCGTTCGCGTGACGGGCTTGCGGCGCCCGACCTGCTGCTGGGTTGGGTGCCGATGCTGATGGAACCGGGCGCTAAGGGCCCTCGGATCGCCCGCCAGTCCGGCGTGACCTGCTATGCCCACCCGATGCGCCCGGAGAGCAAGGGCAATATCCACATCGTCTCGGCAGATTCGGGCAAGCCACCAGCGATCCACTTCAATTTCCTGTCGTCGCCGGTCGACGCTGCGCTCACGGTGCGCGCCATTCGCATCGCCCGCGCCGTCATGACCGCGCCCGCGATGGCGCCTCTGAAGGTGAGCGAGATCGCGCCCGGCACGGACCGCAACACCGACGACGAGATACTGGACTGGGTCAGGGCTGCGGCGGAGACGACCTATCACCCGGTCGGCACCTGCAAGATGGGCTCCGATGCGATGGCCGTGGTCGATGCCGAGCTTCGCGTCCACGGCATCGATGGTCTCAGGGTCGCCGACGCCTCGATCATGCCGACCCTGACTTCGGGAAATACCAATGCGCCCTCGATCATGATCGGCGAGAAGGCGGCGGACATGGTGCTGAAGAGCGCCGCGGCGGGCTAGAGATTCGTACCTCTCCCCCGCTACAGTGCAAGGCTAGGTGAGCGAGCCGCGAGCAGAGGAACTTGAAGGATCGGGAATGCCTGCCCGTTGCTTGGATTCGGAAAATATGTCCCAGGCGGCCATGAACATGGCAGCAATGACGGGCCCGATGACGAAGCCGTTTAGTCCGAACGTGGCGATGCCGCCCAGCGTCGAGATTAGTACAACGTAGTCGGGAAGCTTGGTGTCCTTGCCGACGAGGATCGGACGCAGAAAATTGTCGACAAGCCCGATGACGAGCATCCCATACAGGATCAACACGATCCCCTGCCACACCGCCCCTGTCGCCAGGAGGTAGATGGCAACCGGCATCCATACCAGGGCGGCGCCGATTGCGGGCAGCAGCGAGAGGAACGCCATCACCACGGCCCATAGAAGAGGGGCGCCGATTCCGAGGAACCAAAAGATCAGGCCGCCAAGCGCGCCCTGCAGGAGGGCGACGACGAAGTCGCCCTTGACGGTCGCCCGGATGACGATGACGAACTTGAGCGTGAGCGCTTCCAACTGCTCAGCGCGCAGCGGAATCGCGCCCTTGAGGCGTGCGACGAGCGTGTCTCTGTCGCGAAGCAGGAAGAACAGCAGGTAGAGCATCGCGAACAGATTTGCGATGAAGTCGAACGTGCCCTCACCGATGTCGAGTGCGTGGCCGGCCAGCAACTGGCTGCCCTTCATGAGGCTGGCTGAGACTCTTTCCTGAATGGCGCCGAGGCTCACGAGGCCGAAGCTGTCCAACAGTCCGGTTGCCCACGCGGGCAGGGCGTCGAGCACCTGCTGGAAGAGCCGGATGAGATCCAGTTCTCCCGATTTGACCTTCGCATAGGCGCCTGATGCTTCCTGCCCCAGCGACAGGCCGATCAGCGTCAGGGGTAGAATGACGATCGCCACGACGATGAGCACGGTGGAGAACGCGGCGAGGCTGCGTCGCGGTGCCATCACTCTCAGCAGCCGTCGATGCAGCGGCGCGAATAGGACAGCAGTGACGGTGCCCCAGAGCACGGCACCGTAGAACGGCCAGAGAATCCAAGCGAAGCCCAGCGTTACCACGAATATCAGCAGCAGGAAGGCTTTGTCTTCGATGGTTCGCATGGACACCATCTAATTCAACGCAGTAAGCCGGCGAATGTTCCTGTGAGTTGCGGGATCGCGTGACGAGGCGAGCGATTCGGCATGCGCGTTGCCGACGCCTCGATCATGATCGGCGAGAAGGCGGCGGACATGGTGCTGCGGGCCTAGCCGCCGACCAGTCCGCCGCAGCCTCTATTTTTTGGTCACCAGCGGGCAACCGCCTTCTTCCATCGGTCGGAACGCCTCGTTGCCCGGCACCGTGGCGACCATCTTCACCAGATCCCAGCCGCCCTTCGACTCCTCGGGCGTCTTGGCCTGCATCAGGTACATGTCGCGGATGACGCGCCCGTCCTCGCGAACGCGGCCGTTCTTGGTCATGAAGTCGTTGATCGGCATCTTCTTCATCTGGGCCATAACGGCCTTGGCCTCGTCGGTGCCGGCGGCCTGAACCGCCTTCAGGTAGTGCATCACGGCGCCGTAGGTTCCGGCCTGGATGAAGGAAGGCGGCCGGCCCCGCTCCTTGGTGAAGCGGTCGGTGAAGGTGCGCGCCTCCGGAGTCATGTCATAGTAGAACGGGCTCGAAATCATCGTGCCCTGGGCGATCTTCAGTCCGATGCCGTAGATATCGGGGAACTGCGCCAGCGGTGCGCTGACTCGCGTGCCTTGCTTCATGAGCCCGAACTCGGACGCCTGCTTGATGCCGTTCACGATGTCGTTGCCGCCATTGGCGAACATCAGCCCCTTGGCCTTGGAGGCCTGTGCCTGCAGGACATAAGAGGAGAAGTCCGCCGTGTTCAACGGATGGCGCACCGAGCCCAGTACCTTGCCGCCGGCCGCCTTAATGAAGGTGGTGGCGTCCGCTTCCACCGCCAGGCCGAAGGCGTAATCCACCGTGATGAAATACCAGGTATCGCCCCCCATCTTGCTGAGCGCATTGACGATCGTCTTGCCCTGGCCGTAGGTGTCGTAGATCCAGTGGATGCTGTGCGAACTGCAGGATTTTCCGGTCAGTTCCGACGTCGCCGCCGCAGTTGGCATAACGATGCGGTTCTTTTCCTCCGCCACTCTGACGAGCGCGAGCGCCAGCGCCGAATTGGGAATGCCGAGAATCATGTCGACGTTCTCGTCGTCGTACCAGCGCTTGGCGATGCCGGCGCCGACATCGACCTTGCTCTGGAAATCCGAGGTCACCAGCTCGATCGGCTTGCCGAGCACCGAGCCGCCGAAATCGGCGATGGCGAATTTGACCGAGGCGACGTCGCCAGGTCCGGTATTGTCGGCATAGGGGCCGGACATGTCGTCCAGCACGCCGATCTTCACGGCGTTGTTCTGCGCCAGCGCATTGGCGCCGAGCAGACAGCAGGACAGTAACGCCGCGACAGCGGCAGTCGTGTAGCGCATCGTTTCCTCCAGGTCGCAATTGTTTTGCGGCAAACAGCCGACGTTCCCGAATTGCACCCTGGGAACAGTATGAAGGCTATCATTCCGCCGGATGGCGGGGAATGGCCCTGCTATAGTTGCCGACAAGAAACCAAGGGGAGGTCCGCATGCGACTGCTGATCGAGCACGCGACGGTCTGGGACGGCAGCGGCGCGGCGCCGTTTCCGGGGCAGGTGTTGATCGAGGGCGAGCGCATCGAGGCGGTGGTGCCCGCCGGCCAGGCCGTGGCTACCGCCGAGGGCGCTGAGCGGCTCGATGCCGGCGGCAAATTCCTGATGCCGGGCCTGGTCGAGGGCCACGCTCATCTCTCCTTCGTCGACACGCCACGCGGCACCGCGCTGGGCGAGCTGCCGCCGGAGGACCACGCGCTCCTCACCATGGATGCGGCGCGAAAACTACTGGGCGCCGGTTTCACCAGCGCCTGCTCGGCGGCGGCGGCCAAGATCCGCCTCGACGTCGCAGTGCGCGACGCCATCGAGCGCGGCCACACCGACGGTCCGCGGCTGCTCACGGCGAGCCCGGAGCTCACCGTCACCGGCGGCCTCGGCGACGGCCGTCGCCTGCACCTGCACCAGGAGAGTTTTGGCGTTGCCGTCGATGGGCCGGACGAGGTCCGGCGCATGGCGCGGCTCTGCCTGCGCGAGGGCTGTGACACCATCAAGCTCAATATCTCGGGCGACTACGGCACTGAATCGGCGCTGGCCGAAACCACGGTCATGACCGACGCCGAGGTCGCGGCCGGTGCGGAGGCCGCGCACGCGATCGGCCGCCGGGTCGCCGCCCATGCACGTGCTTCTGAATCCGTGAAGCGCGCGCTGCGCAATGGCGTCGACATCATCTACCACTGCGACTTCGCCGACGAAGAGGCGCTCGACATGCTGGAAGCCGCCAAGGACCGCGTCTTCACCGGCCCGGCGATCGGCATCGTGCTGGCCCGCCTGGAGAGCCTGCGTGGCGACAACTCCTGGCAGGGCCAGGGCTTCCTCGAGCGGCTGAAACCGCTCTACGAGGCGACCTGCCGTACGCACAACGAGATGCGCAAGCGCGGCATCCGCATCGTGATCGGCGGCGACTACGGCTTCGCCGCCAACCCGCAGGGCACCAACGCGCGCGACCTCGAACATTTCGTAACCCATCTGGGCTTCAGCCCGAGCGAGGCGCTGCAGGCCGCGACCCGCACCGGCGGCGAGATCATGAAGCGCGGTCACGAACTCGGCCAGGTCAAGCCGGACTTCCTCGCCGACCTGCTGCTGGTCGACGGCGACCCGCTGCAGGACGTGCGCGTGCTACAGGATAGGACGCGCTTCGCCATGATCATGAAGGGCGGTGTCCGTTACATGCCATGCGAAGGCGCGCCGCATGTGCGGCGGCTGCATTAGCTACTTGGGGCGCGGCTCCTCGAGGCGCCGGTCCGGCTGCGCGAGCTTGCCGCGCCGCATCAGCTTCACTGCTTCGATGAGGGCGCGGGCGGCGTTGCGCGTCTCCTCCTGAAAGCCGTGGTCCTCGTCCAGCGCGACGTGGTTCTCGGCATAGCCCTCGTAGTAGCCGACATAGCGGTCGATCTCGGCCTGGTGGCCGGCGCCGATCAGGCCTATGTCGCCCAGCCAGTCCGACAGCGAGCGGCGCAAGGTCTCCGTGCCGGCCGAGTCGCCGTGGACCACCAGCGAGAAGACGCGGCCGGCGAGATGGCGCGGAAAGTCCCAGCCCCGCCGCTCGATCGACTTGGCCTTGTCGGGATCCTTGCCCGACGTCGATGTCGGGTCGGGGTTGCCGCCGTCGGCGCAGACCAGGCGGTCCATCATCGCCTTCAGCACCGTTGGCGCCTGGTACCAGTGCACCGGCGTCACGATCATGACGCCGTGCGCGGCGACCCACATTGGGTAGATCTCATTCATCCAGTCGTTGATCTGGTCGGCGGCGTGGTTGGGATAGCAGGAGCACGGCCAGTGGCAGAGCGGCATCGCCGTCGAGACGCAGGCCTTGCAGGGATGGATATGCAGGCTGCGCTCGGAGGCGATGCGGCTGAGGTCGAGCAGCTCGATCTCGAAACCTGATTCCCGCTGGAAGACCCGCTGGGCGATCCTGGCGAGCCGCCAGCTCTTGGACTCTTCGCCGGGGCAGGTCTGGTTGCTGCGCGGCGAGCCGTTGATCAGCAGGATGCGGGGCTTGGCGCGCGCCGATTTCTGCTGCCGCTCGGCGTGGTGGATCGCATCGCGTGCGGCCAGCCATTCGACGGAAAGCTCGAAGTCGGGATCGGCGAAGCTCGCCCCGGCGCGGCGGGTGAGTGGCGCCTTGCGGTCGTCCTTGTAAGCTTCCCAGGCGATGGCGAGAATCTTCTCGATGTCGTCGTCGAGCGGCGCGAAGGCGGGATCGTAGTGGCGTCGGCGCAGCCGCCGCTCGAACTCTGCCTTGTCGAGCGTCGTGCTGGGCATCCCCTTGCGGGCTTTTAGACGGGTCATGCTTCCTCCCGGGACCAGTATGTCAACGCCCGCGGGTGCCCAGACGTTGCTATGCCGGTCTCGGCAAAGAGGAACTACGCCGCTACTTGTTCCGCCGTGGGGCCGTCGCCGGCCAGCGTGGTGCGGCGCATGTCGCGGGGCTCGTGCGCCGGGAAGGGGCGGGCGCGGTGCATCGTCTGGCGATTGTCCCACATCACCAGGTCGTCGACCCGCCACTTGTGGGTGTAGACGAACTCGCGCTGGGTGGCGTGCTCGATCAGGTCGCGCAGGAAGGCACGCGCCTCCGGCATCGGCCAGCCGACGATTTCGCCGGCATGCGAGGCGAGGTAGAGCGATTTGCGGCCGGTCACCGGATGGGTGCGGACCATGCATTGCCGGACCGGCTTGAAGCGCTCGCGCTCCTCGTCGGTGAAATCGGTGAACCCGATCAACTGGCGCGAGAACATCTGCGAGTGCTCGCACACCATGCCTTCGACCTCGGCCTTGGTCTCGTCATCCAGCGCGTCGTAGGCCGCCCGCATGTCGGCGAATTGCGTGTTGCCGCCCTTCGACGGAATGCTGACGGCGTGCAGCAACGAGTATTTCGCCGGGATCGCCTTGAACGAGCTGTCGGAGTGCCACAGCCGGTTGCCGATGGCGAACAGCCGGCGGCGATCGTCGCGGGGATAGGGTGTGTTGTTCTTGTCGAGGTTGGAGACGTCGGCGAACGTCGTGGGCAGGCGGGTCTCGTTGGCGGCGCGCAGGCTGGTACCGATGGCGTGCTCGATGTCGCCCAGGCTCTGTGTGAAGGCGAGCTGCTGGGCGTCGGTGATCTTCTGGTCGTGGAATACCAGCACGGCGTACTTGTCCATGCCGGCATGGATCGCGGCGATCTCGTCGGGCGTAAGCGGGCGGCGCATGTCGATGCCGTCGACTTCACCTGCGAAGCAGGGGCCGACCTGGCGGATGGTGACTGTCATTTCTCAGCCTCCTTGGTTTCCTCACGCTTCTCCATAATGAACACGGCGATAGGCGCGCGACGGGATCATGTCGTCGATATGGACGTCCCAGACGGTGCCGATATTGGCGCTCTGATGCTCCTTGAACAGCGACGCATACCGACCGGGTTGCGTCACCGACGCACCGCGCAGGCCGAATCCGGTGGCGGCGGCGGCGAGATCGCCGCGGCCGTGCACTGCTTCCTTTGCCGTGATGCCGTTGGCGCGGAACTTGTGCACCTCGGCGCCATAGCCGCCGTCGTTCATGATCGCCATCAGCATCTTGATGCCCTGGCGGCGGATGGTCTCCAGCTCCTGCACATGCATCATCAGGGAGCCGTCGCCCTCGACCAGCAGCACCTTGCCGTCGCCGCGGGCGGCGGCGATGCCGATGGCGGCGGGCAGCGCCGAGCCGATGGCGCCGAAATCGTTGACCACGTGATAGCGCTCGGCAGGGCGGCCCTTCATGTGGGTCATCACCATGCTGAAGTAGTGGCCGGCGCCGACGACGATCTCCCAGTCCTTCGGGATCGCCTGATCGAGTTCCAGCACCGTCTTGCGCGGATCGACGGTGTTGGGCTGCACCGGGAATTCTTTCGAATCGGGCGAGTCGCCGGCGATCAGCTTGGCCATCTCGTTGGTGCGGAAGCCGGTCTTGGAGATGCCGCGCTGCTTCATGCGGGCGAGGATCGCCTCGGCGGCTGCCTTGGCGTCGGCGCGGACGTGGAGATCGGCGGTGCGCAGCCCCTGCCACAGGCCACGCGGGTTGACGTCGATCTGGACGGTGCGCGCACCGGGATAGAGATAGCCGCCCTCGGTCGTGTAGTGGCCCAGCGCCGCGCCGGCGCCGATCACCAGGTCGGCTTCGGCGAAGCGCTCGCGCGAGAAGTCGCTGGCGAAGGCGCCGGCGATGTCGAGCGCAAAAGGATTGCCGTCGAACAGGCCTTTGCCGAGGAGCGACGTCGCCGTCAGCGCCCCGGCCTGCGCGGCCATCGCCTCGAGCGCGGCGGCGGCGCCGGACAGGATCGCGCCGCGTCCGGCGATCAGGATCGGCTTCTCAGCATCGGCGATCATGTCGACGACCTTGTCGACGATCGCGGGATCGGGCACCGGCCGCTGGGCCGCCGGCAGCAGGTCGGAAGAGGGCGTGTAGTCGGTCATGTGCGGCCAAGCCTGCTTCTGCAGGTCCATCGGCACGCTCAACACCACCGGCTTCTGCTCGAGCTGCGCCACCAGGAAGGCTTCGCGCACATTGTCGAGCAGGCGGTCGACATGCTTGACCGTGACATAGTGCGCGCCGCAGGCGAGTGCCAGCGGCGCCATGTCGATCTGCTGGAGATACCACGCGGCAGCGAGCGGCGAATCGCCCGCGAACACCACCAGCGGGACGTTGCCGCGCGCCGCGATGGTGAGCGCCGTCATGATCTGGGTGAAACCCGGGCCGCAGGTCGTTGAGGCAACGCCGACCTTGCCGGTGGCGCGGGCGTAGCCGTCGGCCATGGCGACGGCGCAATGCTCGTGGCGGGCATGGATCACCTTCATGCCGGGCAGCTCAGCCATCGCCGTCGACCAGTACATGTTGGCGTCGCCCATCAGGGTGAACAGGTGGTCGACGCCCTCGGCCGCGAAGGCACGGGCCAGCATGTCGGAAACCTTGAGCTTGCTCATCGCAGTACCCTTTACTTGCCGCGCAGCCAGGACAGGAACGCTCGCCACAGGAGACTGAAAGCACTGAGCTCGGCGGCGGCCACCGGTTTCAATGGTGGAGGTGCGAGCATTGCGTTCGGCGGCGTTGAAGGCAACTCGCTGGCATTGATGGGCGAAACTGGGACGGGCGAAACTGGCGCGCCCCGTTCGCCCACCAGCCTGGCCATGTTGGCGGAGAACTCCGCCAACAACGCGCGCGCGACATGGACGCCGCCGGCATTGGCAAACGTCTCCAGTGGGCCGCTCACCGTGAAGCTGCCGTCCACGGCGAGTTCCGTCACCTCGCCGCCGCTCACCTTGACCACGCCCGATGCCAGGGCGCGCGAGGCGCCGCGCCCGTCGATGCCGCGGCCTTCGATGGTGCAGGTCCGCGCCGTGTGGTCGAAGACGAGACTCGCCTCGCCGCGGAATATCGCGACGGTCGGCCCGAATTTTACGCGGATGGAGCCGCGATAGAGCCCATCGCTCTGGTCCGGCGACAGCTCTGCGCCGGGGATGCACGATGCCACCAGCGCCGGGTCGCTGAGGAGAGGCCAGACCCTGTCGGCCGGCAGCGGGATCGTCGTCTTCTCGCTCAGCGCCACCATTTCAGGCGAGGTTCTTCTTGAAGAAGGCGATCGTGCGTTCCCACGACAGCTTGGCCGCCGCCTCGCTATAGCGGGGCGTCGAGTTGTTGTGGAAGCCGTGCTGCGTGCCGGGATAGATGAACACCTCGTACTTCACGCCGGCCGCCTTCAGCGCCGCCTCGTAGGCCGGGTACATGGCGTTGATGCGCTCGTCGTTCTGCGCGAGCTGCACGAGCAGCGGCGCCTTGATCGACGGCACCGACGCCGTCTCGGCCGCCGCACCGTAGTAGGGCACGCCCGCCTGCATGTCGGCGCCCATGGCGGTGGCCAGCCAGTTGGTCGTGCCGCCGCCCCAGCAAAAGCCGGTGACGCCGAGCTTGCCGGTCGAGAGTGCGTGCGTCTTGAGATACTTCGCGCTGTTCAGCATGTCGGTGCGCAGCTTTGGCTGATCGAGCTTGGCCTGCAGCGCGCGACCGTCATCGTCGTTGCCGGGATAGCCGCCGACCGGGAACAGCCCGTCCGGCGCCAAGGCGAGGAACCCCTCGGTCGCGGCGCGGCGCGCCACATCCTCGATGTAGGGGTTGAGCCCGCGATTCTCGTGGATCACCAGGACGACGGGAAACGGCCCGTTGCCCTTGGGTTGCACGAGATAGCCGCGCATCTGGCCCGACGTGCCGCCGGGCGAGGGATAGGTGACGTAGGTCCCTTTGATGCGCTCGTCGGTAAAGGAGACGGTCTGGGCATTGACGTAGCGCGGCATCAGCGCCTGCGCCATGGCGAGGCCGCCCACCGTTACCGCCGCGGCCTGCGCCAGGAACGAGCGCCGGTCGATGCGGCCGTGGCAGTATTCGTCGTAGAGATCGAACACCCGCTGGTCGATTTCGATCTGCGTGATTGAATCCATGTCGTTGCCCCTTCGCCCCGCCTGTGATCCTAGCGCAAGGACGAAGGTCGCGGCTATTGCGCCGCGCCGCCGGCCCAGGGGGACATCACCTCGTTCATGCCCGTGAGTTCGCCCGTCTTCGGGTCGCGCACGATGCAGCTCGGATTGGCGAAGCCAAGTGGCGAGATCGGATTGTCGACCTCGACCATCGGCAGCTTGGCCGCGATCGCCTTCTTCACCGCATCGGGCAGGTCGCGGTTGACGCGGATCGGGCCCACGCCGGAGACGTCGACGCGGGGCTGGTGGAAGGCGGCCTCTACGTCCATGCCGCGATCGATCTGCATCAGCGCGAGCTGGGCCACCGCCGGCACGATGCGTCGGCCGCCCGATGCGCCGATGCAGAACCATGCCTTGCCGTCCTTCGCCACGACGACGGGGCAGATGTTGCAAAGCGGCTTCTTGCCCGGCGCGATCGAGTTGGGCTTGTTGGGTTCTGGATCGAACCACAGCATGCCGTTGTTCATGGTGATGCCGGTCTTGGGCAGCATGACGTTGGAGCCGAACAGGCTCATCAGCGTCTGCGTCAGCGCCACCATGTTGCCTTCCGAGTCGGCGGCACAGAAATGCGTGGTGCAGGTGTTGGTGGGCTTGTCGCCCAGCGTCTTCAGCCGCTCATCGTAGGCCTTGTGCATGCCCTCGGCGAAGGCGGTGAAGAAGGCCGCATCAGGCGCGCCCTTGCCTTTGGTCGCCGCACCCGCCAATTCGATGGCGCGGCGGAGCGTCGGCCCCGCGGTGAGGCCGCCCGCGACGTTCACCTGGACGCCGTTGTGCTCGAACGACAGCGGATCGACGACGCGCGCCTCGTAGTTCTTGAGATCGTCTAGAGAGATCGCCGAGCCACCGGCCTGCAGGTCGGCGGCGATATCGCGGGCGAGGGAGCCTTCGTAGAACTCGCGCGGTCCGCCTTCGGCCAGCCGGCGCATCGTCTCGCCGAGATTGCCGAGCTTGAGGTAGCGCCTGGTGTGCGCCCAATCGATTGCGGGCACGCGGCCGTCGTCGCAGAGATAGGCGGCGCGCGAGGTGGGGAACTTGGTGAGGTGCTGCGCGCCCTGCGCCAGCATCACCTGCATGTACCAGTCGAGTTCCATGCCGCGCTGGGCGAGCTCGACACCGGGGGCGAGCACGTCCTTCCACTTCAACGTGCCGAAACGCTCCAGTGCCTTGGCTTGGCCCGCGACCATGCCGGGCACGGCGATCGAGTGGTAGCCGACCTCGTTCCTCTGCTCGAGGATATCGGGCCAGGCGAAGGGATTGGCGGGGCCGGGCCCCACGATCTTGTAGACCGACGGGTCGAGCTTGGCGGCGGAGACAGGGCCATAGTCGACCGTCCAGGCGCGGCCTTCCTTGGCGCTCCAGATCGTCATGAAGCCGACGCCGCCGATGCCGCTCATCCACGGCTCGACCGCGCCGATCGCCATGCCGGTGGCGACGGCCGCGTCGATGGCATTGCCGCCCTGGCGCAGGATCGCGGCGCCGACCTCGGCCGCCCGGCAATTCTGGGCCACGACGACGCCCTTGCCGCGCACCGCCTGTTTGGTGATCTTGACCTGCCGTGTCAGCGACTCGCTCATCGACGTTCCTCACTTTGCTGGCAGCGACTGTAGCGGGGCCTGAATTAGCCACAAACCCCGTTAGACTGCAGGGCGGACGGGACGCAGGACGGGCCCCAGGACGATCCCAGGGAAGAATGCAGGCGTGACGGAACTGAACCAGACCGACCTGCGGACGCTCACGACAGGTAACAAGCGCGCCTGGGACGCTTTCGTCACGGCGGCTGCTCCTCTGATAAATGCCGTCGTGCGCCGCACGCTTTCGGCTTACGGGTTGGGCGAGGAGGATGTCCTCGATGCCGCCCAGGACGTGTTCGTCCGCCTCTGTGCCCAGGACTTTCGTCTGCTGAAGACCTACGACCCGGCCCGGGCCGGCCTCAGTACCTGGCTGGCCGTGGTCTCGCGCTCGTGCGCTGTGGATCATTCCCGGCGCCGCCGCCAGGCCACCCAGCCGATCGACGAGGTGCCCGAGGAGGCCCTCGGGGTCGAGGACAAGCACGTCGAAAAGCTCAGGATCCCTGCGGGACTTCTGACCGATCGCCAGACCCTGATCCTGAAGTGCCTGTACGACGAGGAGCGGGACGTGGCCGAAGTCGCACAATTGCTGAAAATCGACGCCCAGACCGTCCGCAGCACCCATCACAAGGCGCTGCTGCGGCTGCGCGCCCATTTTGGCGAAGAACCGCCCTGAAGGGGGGATGAATCGAGCCTTTCTGACGTAATCTTGTGCAGGAGACGAACATGACCACCGAGCGCCCCCCCCGAACCGACAAGGAGCTGTGGCGAAGCCTCGCCCCGGATCGGGACGTGGTGCCCGAGGCCATCTCCGATCTCGAGTTTGCCGCCTGGCTCGACGGCCGGCTGCCGGAAGCCGCGGCGGCCCGGATCGATGCCGCGGTCGCTGCCGATGCCGAGCTGCGCCGCGCCGCCCTAGATCTGGCGGATATCTTGGGTAAGCCCTTGCCTGTTGCGCCGGAGCGGCTGGCCGTACGGGCTCAGGCGTTGGTCGGCTTCGCGGCCGAGAGACAGCTAGGGCATGGCGGCGGATTCTTCGGCCGGCTTTTCTCTTCCGGAACGCGTTATGCCCTGCAACGGGCCGCGATGGCAGCTGTGGCGATGGCGATCGCCGGCGCCGGCTTCATCGTGGGCGGCGGGCTGGGCGAATCGTTTGCCCAGCAGAGGTACGGCTCGAATGTCACGCAGGCATCGTCGTCCGAGACGTCGAGCGAATTGACCGATTTCTCGGACGGGATCTGACGTGTCGCCGCGCCTGATCCAGCTCCTGCTCGGCCTGTCGCTGCTGCTCAACTGCTTCGTCCTCGCGGGCTTCGTCTACCGGAGCTGGATCGCGCCGCCGGCCTTCGAGATTCGCCAGCCAGGATTGCCACCGCCGCCGCCGGGCGCGCGGCCCAGCCCGATCGACGCAGTGTTGCACGATCTCGGCGTCGACAGCGCCCAGCGCGAGTCGTTGCGCGGCCTTCTGGATGGATATGCCGCGAAGCGTCGAGAACGGCTGCGCGAGATCCAGAGGTTGCGCGAGCAATCCACCGTCGAGCTGAAGCAGCCGCAAATCGACATGGCGAAGGTCGACGGGTTGGTCGATCAGCTCGCGCGGCTGCGCGCCGATCTGCAGAAGGAGACCCTGCGCACCGCGATCCAGCTGGAACCGGCGCTGCGCCCGGACCAGCGCGAACGCCTGCGCGTGCTGATTGCCGAGCGCCTCGCAGGTGCGCCGCCGCCGCCACGCCCGCCGGGCCCGCCGGGTGGTCCCCCCGGCCGGCCGCCGCAGTAGGAGCGCCGCCATGGTTCTCCGTCTCGACCGGCGTGGTTTCGTGACAGGCGCCGCGGCATTGTCCGCTGGACTGTGGCCGGCGCTGCCGGCACGCGCCGCCCAGGCGATGGGCTTCGACGAGGCGAGGCTGCTGCTGTCGCGGACCGGCTTCGGCGCGACACCCGCCGAAATCCGTGCCCTCGAAGTGCAGGACTATGCCGCCGCCGTCGATCGCCTGCTCAGCCCGGCGCGGCTGCAGGCCATCACCCCGCCGCCCACGTGGCTGGACCAGGGCCCGGCAGAAGTGCGGCGTCAGCAGCAGGCGGCCGAGGCCGCGCCCAAGCCCGGCGTCGATGGAAAGCCGCTGCAGATCGCGCGGCCGGTCCAGGAGCAGGGCCGCGAGCTGCGCAACTGGTGGGTCGAGGAGATGCTGGTCACCGACCAGCCGCTGGTCGAGCGGATGGTGATGTTCTGGCACGGCCATTTCACCTCCTCGATGCTGAAGGTGCGCTATGCGCCGGCGCTGTTCCGACAGAACGCGCTGTTCCGCCGCGAAGCGCTCGGCAATTTCGCGACGCTCCTGAAGGCCGTGGCACGCGATCCCGCCATGCTGATCTACCTCGACGGCATGCGGAACGTCGCGCGCCAGCCCAACGAGAATTTCGCCCGCGAGCTCCTGGAATTGTTCACCCTGGGCGAAGGCCGCTACAGCGAGGCCGACATTAAGGCGGCGGCGCGGGCTTTCACGGGCTGGAGCGTCAATCGCGAGACCGGGCAGTTCATCGAGCGTCCGGCCCAGCACGACGACAGCGAGAAGACCTTCCTCGGCCAGACCGGCCGCTTCGGCGGCGACGAGATCATCGCCATTCTCTTGAACCATCCGCGCACTGCGGAGACCATCGTCGAGAAGATGTGGCGCGAGTTCGTCTCGCTTCAGCCCGATCCTGCGGCGATCAAGAAGCTGGCCGCCTCGTTCCGCCGGGGCGGCTACGAGATCAAGCCGCTGCTGCGGGCGCTCCTGACGTCGCAGGCCTTCCGCGATCCCAGCAACCGCGGCAGCCTGATCAAGTCGCCGGTCGAGCTGATCGTCGGAACCATCCATGTGCTGGGATTGCCGGTGCAGGAGAAGACGCAGCTCGTGCGCATGCTGCAGGGGCTGGGGCAGGTGCCGTTCGATCCGCCCAACGTAAAGGGCTGGGCGGGCGGCGAGAGCTGGATCACGACCTACACGCTGCTGCTGCGCCAGCAGTTCCTGCGCCGCATCGTCGAGGCCACGTCGGTGGCGTCGACCGAAGGCGGTATGGCCATGAGGCCGGGTCCGGACCGCCGCACCGAGCGCCGTCAGCAGATGCCCAGGGACGCAGGCAAGGACGAGGGCGCAATGCAGATGATGGAGCCGCGTCCCGTCGAGGGCCGCAGCCTGCGCAATGCCGGTGGCGAGGCGCGTCTGGGTGCCAGCCTCCAGGGCACCGACTCCGCGATGCTTCTGCGCACCCTGCTGCCGCGCGCGCCGATCGATCCGATCGATACCTCGGCCTCGCCGGGCGCAGTCGTGGCGGCGGCGATGCTCGATCCCGCCTACCAGTTGAAGTGAGGGACGCGCCATGGGCCGCATCCTGCTTCTGGTCGAACTGAAGGGCGGCAACGACGGGCTGAACACCCTCGTGCCCTACGCCGACCCCAAGTACCGTGAGCTTCGTCCCGCCCTCGGCGTCGCACGCGAGCATGTGCTGCCGCTCGACGAGAAGGTGGGGTTGCACGACAAGCTCGAGCCGCTGATGGAATCGTGGAAAGCCAAAGACCTCGCGATCCTGCAGGGCGTGGGCTACCCTTATCCGAATCGCTCGCACTTCCGCTCGATCGAGATCTGGGACACTGCGTCCGCCGCGAGCCAGACGTTGAGCGAAGGCTGGATCGCGCAGGCCTTCCAGGACGCCCGCCTGCCCAAGGACGCTGCCGTCGACAGCATCGTGGCCGACACCAATGCACTGCCCGTGACCGGCCCGTCGCTTCGCACCATCGTCATGCAGGATGCCGATAATTTTCTGCGGCAGGCCGAGACCATGAAGGAAAGAGGCGACATGGTCGACGCCGGCAATCCGGCACTGCGCCATGTGCTGGCGGTGCGGCAGGAGATCAACGCCGCGGCGGCGGGGCTCCGCGACAAGCTTCGCGCGGCGCCCGCGCCCGCCCATGCCTACAACCAGGACAGCGGCCTCGGCCGGCAACTCGATCTCGCGACGCGCCTGCTGGCGGCACGGGTGCAGGTGGTCGCCATCAAGGTCGCGATGGGCGGCTTCGACACCCACGCCAACCAGGCGCAGACCCATGAGCGGCTTCTCGGCGCGCTCGCTTCAGGCCTCGCGACCCTTCGCAGGAACCTGATCGCCGCCAACCTCTGGAACGACGTCGTCGTCATGACCTATTCGGAATTCGGCCGCCGCGCGCGCCAGAACGCCAGCGGCGGTACCGACCACGGATCGGCGGCGCCGCAGTTCGTGATGGGCGGCGGCGTGAAGGGCGGCCTCCATGGCGCCTATCCGTCGCTCACCGACCTGCAGGACGGCGACCTCAAGCACACGGTGGATTTCCGCAGCGTCTTCGCCTCGGTCGCGCAGGGCTGCTGGAGCCTGCAGCGCGACTTCGGTCTGCGTCAGCCGCAGCGCCTGGACTTTCTCGCCTGAGCCCTAGGCGCGGCCCGTCAGCTCGTGCCGCACCGAGCCGCGCTCGGCTTCGATGCGGATGAACCACAGCAGCAGCGCGGCGCCGACTTTGATAGTCACCGGCAGCACGATGTAGACGATCATCAGTGCCGTGGTGTCGTAGCTGCCCTTGGCCGGGTTGAAGCCCAGCAAGG
>CAMAYC010000088.1 GCA_945862125.1 Reyranella massiliensis 521 | reverse complement strand
GCGCTCATCACGATCCATGTCGGCACCGGACAGCGTTCGCGGCTCATCTGCTCGAAGATCGATTCGGCGATGTTGTTGTTGCCACGCCAGTCGGTGGCGCGCTCGGCATAGGTGAACTGGTCGACATAGACGCCGCCCAGGTCGGTCGCGAGCTCCTCGGCGGCCGCATAGATGCCCTTGCCGTCGGACACCAGATGGCATTTGCCGTGCTGGCGCTCGATCTCCTGGATCTTCTCGGCCGAGGTCGACGCCGACATCACGGCATGGAAGGGCAGGCCGAGGAGGCGTGCGAAGTAGGCTTCCGAGATTGCCGTCGAGCCCGAGGAGGCCTCTACGATCGGCGTGTCATGCCGGATGCGGCCGTTGCAGATGCCGTAAAGGAAGAGGGAGCGGGCCAGCCGGTGTTTGAGACTGCCGGTCGGATGCGTCGACTCATCCTTCAGGTAGAGGTCGATCCCGTCCAGCGCCGGGATATCGAGGCGCAGCAGATGGGTATCGGCCGAACGCCGCTGGTCGTTCTGGATCAGCTCCAGGGCATGGCGTGCCCACTCGGCATCGTCATGCCGGGCCGCCGCCTCGTCGAGAAGCCGAGGCCCGGTCACGTCAGCCGCCGATCAGGTTCTTGGCGATCATGCAGTGGATGCCCTTGTTTCCGTCCACCGTCTGCGTGACGTGCAGGTCGGCCTGCAGGCTACACAGCATGTAGGCATCCTCGGGCTTCAGGCCGGTCTTGGCGCAGATCAGCCGGATCATGTCGCGCAATGCCTCCTTGGCGGCGTCGTCGAGATCCTGGTCGAAACCGTGGGTGATCCAGTGCGTGGCGGTCTCGGCGCGCGGGTTGTTGAGCTTCATGTCCTTGCGCACGGTGAAGCGGAAGGTGCCGCTGAGCGATGTTTCGAGCGCCGTGAGGTTCACCTCGCCGTCGCCCTGCACACCGTGGCCGTCGCCGGTCGAGAACAGGCCGCCCGGGGCGAACACCGGCAGGTAGACCGTGGTGCCGACATTGAAGTGCTTGTTGTCGATGTTGCCGCCGAAGGCGCGCGGCTCGACCGAGCTGCACTGGCCCCATTCCGGCGGCGGCGCCACGCCCATGATGCCGAAGAACGGGTTGAGCTTGACCTCGAGGCCCCACGGCATGGTGCAGACGCCGCGGTTCGAATCGATCGGGATGTGGGTCAGGCGATAGAAGGGGAAATCCTCGGGCAGGGTGCCCATCAGCGGCCGCTGAACGTTCCAGCCCCAGTTGGTGCGGAACTTGATGTCGAGCACCTCGACCGCGAGCGCATCGCCGCGCTCGGCGCCCTCGACATGGACCGGGCCGGTCAGGATGTGGCGGCCGATATGCGGCTTCAGCTTGGCCAGGATCTCGCGATGCTCCGGCAGCACGTTCATCGGCGGCTCGGGCAGGATCTCGGCGGCGCCGGACACGCAGTGGATGGTGGCGATGTCGCCCGACTTGATGCGGAGCTGGGGTTTCAGCTGGCTGTCGAAATAACCCCAGTGGCAGGTCTCGGGCGAGGAATGAAGTTCATGCGTGGCCATGTCGTCTCCCATTCTTACGCACCCGTTGAAGCACATACCGTGCCCCCAAATCCATCGGCGATGCTATAGCCGGGGCATGAACTACCGCCACGGCTACCATGCCGGCAATTTTGCCGACGTCCTGAAGCACACCGCGCTCAGCGAACTGCTGCATCTGCTGCTGTCCAAGGACAAGAAGCTGTTCGTGCTCGATACCCATGCCGGAACGGGTGGCTACGATCTTGCCGGCAAGCTGGCCGAGCGCACGGGCGAGGCCGCGGCGGGGATCGTGCGCCTGGCCGCGACCCCCAACGCCGGCCGTCCGGCCGCCGTGGTGCGCTATCTCGCGGCAGTGGCCGCCTATGATCGCAAGTTCGGCCCGTCGGGCGGTGGGCTGCGGCGCTATCCCGGCTCGCCGCGCCTGATCCGGGCCGTCCTCCGGCCGGGCGACCGTTTCATTGCCTGCGAGCTGCATGCCGAGGATGCGCTGGCGCTGCGGCGCGAGTTCGCCGGCGACCGGGCCGTCGAAGTGCGCCAGGAGGACGGCTACAGGGTGCTGAAGGCGATGCTGCCGCCGCCCGAGCGGCGCGGATTGGTGCTGATCGATCCCCCTTTCGAGGCCACGGACGAATTCGAGCGGCTGTCGCGCGCGGTGCGTCAGGGCCTGCGCCGGTTCGCCACCGGCTGTTATGCGATCTGGTATCCGATCAAGGATGAGGCAGCGGCCGCTGCTTTCGTGGCGACCCTGGAGGCGCCCAAGCATCTGGTCATGGAATTGCGGGTTCCCGGCGAGGCCGGAGCGACCAGGCTCACGGCCTGCGGGTTGGCGGTAATCAATCCGCCGTGGCGCTTCGAGGAGGCGATGGCCGAGGCGCTGCCCTGGATCGCTTCGGTGCTGGGTGGAAAATCTAGGCTCGTCGCGTCGCCAGCCAGCGCGCCGGCTCCGGCATCGCGAGCGTAAGGGCGAAGGACACCAGGCAGAGCGAGGCGCCGGCCAGGATGGCGCCGGTGTAGGAGCCGAAGAAGTCGTAGGCATAGCCGGCGGCCGGCGCGCCGAGCAGGGCGCCGAAGGCAACGCCGCTGTAGAGCGCCCCGATGATCGAGCCCAGCGCCCGGCCGCCGAAATAGTCCGCGGCGAGGGAGGGGGCGATGGCCACGAACCCGCCGTAGAAGGCGCCGAATACCAGGGCGAAGACGATGAGCGCCGGCGCGCTGGTCGACACCGACCAAATCACCAGCATGACGCCGGCGCCGACATACATCAGGGCGAAGGAGAGGCGGCGGCCGAGCCAGCTTGTGAGGCTGGCGAACACGAACCGACCCGCCGTGCTGCCAATTCCCAGCAACACGATCAGCAGGACACCGAAGCCTTCACCCAGGCCGAGGTCGCTGGCGTAGGGAGCGAGATGCACGAACGGCACGAACAGGCCGAACGACATCAGGAGCGCGCCGATGTAGATCGTCCAGAAGGGCCGCGACTGCATCGCCTGGCCCAGGGTGAAGCCGGCCGGAATTGCCGGGGCGCCGCCTGTGGCAGGCGTATCGCCATCGGGTGCGAGGCCATAGTACTCCGGCGCCGAACGCACCAGGATGCCGCTCGCGATGGCGCCGATCACCGTCAGCACGGCCAGGGCGAGATAGGTCTGGCGCCATCCGAAGGCCGCGATCAATTCGTGGGCGAGCGGCGCGCCGACAAGGGTGCCGACGCCGATGCCGGCAACGGCGAGGCCGCTCGCCGTGCCGCGGCGGCGGATGAACCAGCGCTGCACCGCGGCAATGCTCGGCACATAGGACAGGCCCACGCCGACTCCGACACCCAGGCCGTAGCCGAGATAGATCTGCCACAGCGCCTTCGCCTGGGAAGCAACGGCGAGACCCAGCGCCACCAGCAGCAGGCCGCCGACCACGAGCGGACGCGGCCCGGTGCGGTCGGCGATCAGGCCGGCGGGAAAGCCCAGCTGGAAATAGAGGAACGCCGCAATCGAGAAGACCAGCGAGGTCTCGCCGCGCCGGGCGCCGAACTCAGTCTCGAGCGCGCCGAAGAACGCGGCAAATGAATAGGCCACGGCGTAGCCGGTCATCATGCACAGGAAGGCCCCGGCAACGACCCACCAGCCGGCGAACGGCCGTGCAAAGGTCATCTGTCGCTACCGGTCATCCGCTCTTCTTGTCGGGCGTCCAGCCCCACAGTTTGCGCGCCAATTCGGCGATTTCGGGCGTGAGTTCGTGCTCGGTCAGCTTGACCCCCCGGCCCAATTCATCGACGAGGATCCGCATCGCCGTCAGCCGCGCCCATTTCTTGTGATCGGTGGCGATGACATGCCAGGGCGCATGCTTGGTGTCGGTGCGTTCCAGCATGTCGTCGTAGGCTTCGACATACTGCTTGCGCTTGGCGATGTTGCGGAAGTCCTCGGGGCCGATCTTGTAGCGCTTGGTCGGATCCTCGAGACGCTCGATCATCCGCTTCTTCTGCTCATCCGCGCTGACATGCATGAGCAGCTTCACGATGCGCACGCCGTCGTCGACCAGCTGGTGCTCGAATTCGTTGATCTCGTGGTAGGCCCGCTTCCAGGCCTTCTTGTCGCAGAATCCCTCGATTCGCTCGACGAGGACGCGGCCGTACCATGTGCGATCGAAGATCGCCCAATCGCCGGGGACGGGCAGCCGCTGCCAGAAACGCCAGAGATAATGCCGGCCCTGCTCGGTGGCTGTCGGTGCGCTGATGCGCCAGACATGGACCGATTTTGGTTCCAGGCGGCCCACTATTCGCTCGATCAGGCCGCCCTTGCCGGCGGCATCCCAGCCGTCGATCCCGATGATCACCCGCCCGCCGGTCTTGATGTGGTGGATTTGCAGGGCCAGCAGCCGCTCCTGAAGCTCCTTCAACTCGCGCTCATAGTTTTTATCGTCGATCGGACCGTCGATCATCTCGACTTTGTCCAGCGCCGGCCATTTGCCCATTCATTCCTCCACTGCCTGATCGTGCCAGTGGTCAGGGGGTGGGGCAATGAGGAGAGATTGACAGCGCGAACGGCGCCCGCGACTAATCTCGTCAATGTCCGAAACCCAACCGACTATTCGCTACACGATGCGTGCCGGGAAGCCCGTCGTCGAGATCGGCGGCGACTGGACGGTGCTCCACCTCCGCGGCATCCGGCAGAAAGCGGCCAAAGCCCTCGATGCCGCCGGAACGGGCCGTGCAGCGCGCATGGTGGATGCGAGCGGCGTCGAGCGGCTCGACACGGCCGGCGCGCTGGAGATCCTGCTCCTTGCCGGCGGCGGCCCCGATACCGAGGTGATGACCAAGGAGAAGAGGCACGCCGACCTGTTCGAGGTCGTCCAGAAGAACATGTGCGAGGCGATGCCCGAGCGGCACGTGAACTGGGTCGCCCACTGGCTCGAGGAGATCGGGCGTAACGCCATCGAATTCTACCATCAGGCGATCAATCTCAGCGCCTTCTTCGGCGAGATCCTGGTGGTCTTCGTCGAGGCCTGCCTGCAGCCGCGCCGGTTCCGCATCAATGTCGTGGTTCGCCAGATGTACGAGGTCTGGGTCAGGGCGCTGGTGATCGTGGGCGTGCTCTGCTTCCTGATCGGCGTGGTGATCGCCTATCAGGGTGTCCAGCAGCTCAAGCAGTTCGGCGCCGAGACATTCACCGTCGAGGCGGTGGGCATCGGCATGTTCCGCGAGTTGGGAGTCCTGCTCACGGCCATCATCGTCGCCGGCCGTTCGGGCAGCGCGTTCACCGCCCAGATCGGCACCATGCAGGTCAACCAGGAAGTCGATGCCATGCGCACGATCGGCCTCAACCCGGTGGAATGGCTGGTGCTGCCGCGGATCGTGGCCCTGGTGGTGTCGATGCCGTTGCTGGCTTTCTGGGGCGACATGACCGGCCTGATGGGTGGCGCGGTCGCTTGCATCTTTTATCTCGATTTTACGTTGGTTCAGTTCTTCGACCGGCTGCGCGATACGGTCGGCATCTGGCATTTCTACACCGGCATGATAAAGGCACCAGTATTCGGCATGGTCATCGCCACCATCGGCTGCTTCGAGGGTCTGCAGGTCCGCGGCAGCGCCGAAAGCGTGGGCCAGCTCACGACGAAGGCCGTCGTCGAGTCGATCTTCTGCGTCATTGTTCTGGACGCAGTGTTCTCCATCATCTTCCTGCTGGCGAACGTGTGATGGCCGCAAACAATGTCGATAAGGTCACAGAAGACGGAGATCCGAAGGAACTTCCGCCCATGGCGGAGGGCGGGCAGCTCGTCGATCACAGAGACGGTCGCGATGTCGTGCTGCGGCTGCGCGGCGTGCGCACTCAGTTCGGCGACAAAGTCATCCACGACAAGCTCGACTTCGACGTCTTCCGCGGGGAGATCGTCGGGCTGGTGGGCGGCTCGGGAACCGGCAAGTCGGTTTTGCTCCGCACGATCATCGGTCTCAATCGGGCGTCGGCCGGTACCATCGAGATGCTGGGGGTCGATACCGCCACTCTTCACGGCCAGGCGCTGCGGGACATGCAGGCCCGGACGGGCGTCCAGTTCCAGGACGGTGCCCTTTTCTCCTCGCTCTCGGTGTCCGACAACATCATCGTGCCGGTCCGCGAGCATGCCGGGCTGGACGAGGAGACGATGCGGGACATCGCCGCTCTCAAGATCGCCCTGGTTGGTCTGCCGCCCGACTCAGGCGACAAGAAGCCTTCCGAACTCTCGGGTGGCATGCGGAAGCGGGCGAGCCTGGCCCGCGCGCTCGCCCTCGATGCCGAGCTTCTGTTCCTGGACGAACCGACGGCCGGGCTGGATCCGATCGGCGCCGCCCACTACGACGAGTTGGTCAAGGGTCTGAGCCAGAGCCTCGGCCTGACCATTCTGATGGTAACCCACGATCTGGACAGCCTGAATGCCGTATGCGACCGGATCGCCGTCCTGCTCGACAAGCGCGTGGTGGTAGGTACGATGGAAGAGTTGCTGGTGTACGACCATCCTTGGGTCAAAGAGTATTTTCACGGTCCGCGCGGGCGAGCGGCTCGACAGGAGCAGAAGTAGCGTCCGATGGAAAGAAAGTCGCCTTATGTGCTGATCGGCGCGGCGATGATCGCGTTCATCGTTGCTGTGGCGGGGTTCGTCGTCTGGAAACTGCGCGCCGGCGACCGGACCTCGTACGCCTACTACGACATTCTCTTTTCCGGCGACGTGCAGGGGCTGACCAACGACTCGCCCGTGTTCTACCGGGGCCTGCGCGTCGGCCGGGTGCAGAATATCCAGCTTACGTCGCGAGTCGACACCAGGCGCGCCACCGGGCGCGAGCGACTGACGGAAAAGATCGAGGTGACGGTCGCCGTCGACTGGAACATCGACATCCGGGAACGCTCCTACGCCGTCTTCGAGAAGCCGTTCATTGCCGGCTCTCCGTTCATCCAGATCGTCGGCCGCCTCGACGTCGACCAGATCAAGCCGAAGAAGAAGCTGGGCGAAAAGCCCTATCCGGAAATCCGTGAGGGAGCCTCGTTCCTCCAGGCAACCTCGACATCGGCGCAGGAGTTGCTGTCGAAGGCCAGCGTCACGGTCGACCGGCTCAACGATCTTCTCAGCCCTGACAATATCGGCGCGGTCAGCGATACGCTGCGCAACCTGTCGACCGCGACGACGGCGCTCGCCAAGCAGGATGCCGCAATCCAGTCGACCCTGGCCGAACTGCCGGGCGCGATCACCGAGTTCCGGCACACGTTCAATACGCTGAACGGGCTGGCGGAGTCGCTCAATCTGGTGGCGATCGAACTCGGGCCCCAGGACGCCGCCAGCCGTAAGGCGCTGGCCGGCAAGGATCCGGGCGAGTTGCGCAAGGTGCTGGCAGAGGCGCGCGCGGCGTTGGCCAATATCGACGCTACCGCCGGCTCGCTCAACAGGCTCGTGGCCGACAACAAGGGGCCGATCAGGAGCTTCACCGAGACCGGCCTGAACGAATTTTCCCTCGCTCTTCGCGAGTTGCGTCAGCTCACCGCAAATCTGAATGTCATCGCCACCAAGCTGGAGCGCGATCCGGCCAACTTCGTGTTCAGTGGCAAGCAGGGATACACGCCGAAATGATGTTTCGTTGGGTCGTCTGCGCGGCGGCGGCCGTTGCCCTCGGCGGATGCCAGGCGCTTAGCGCAATCGATTCGGCGGCGGAACCGACCGAACTCTACACGGTGACCCCCAAGAGCACCTTCGATACCGACCTGCCCAACGTCTATTGGCAGCTTGCCGTCGAGGCGCCGGTGGCGGCCGCCAGCCTCAATACCGGCCGTATCGCCATCCAGATGACGCCGACCTTGACCGACTACTACGCCAAGGTGGCGTGGACAGATCGCGCGCCGCTGATGGTGCAGACCCGCATCGTCGATTCGTTCGAGAACACCCGCAAGATTGTCGCGGTTGCGCGTGAGTCGATCGGGCTACGCGCCAACTACGTGCTGCAGCCCGACCTGCGCAACTTCGAGGCAATGTACTTCTACGGCCAGCCGCCGATCGTGAAGGTCCGCATCATTGCCAAGCTGGTGCGCATGCCGGATCGCCAGATCATCGGCGTCGCTTCGGTCGAGCGCTGCGTGCGTGCCCGCGCCGACAAGGTGCCAAAGGTGGTCGATGCCTTCGACCAGGCCCTGGGCAGCGTCATCAAGCGGCTCGTCTCGTGGACGTTGCGCACGCCGCCGCCGCGACCGCCGAGCGACGCGGCGCCCTACGATATCGGCAGGTATCGCAATCCCGAGAACGCGCTGGTCGACAGCGAGAACTGCCCGAAGGGCAACGACGCCTCGATGGTCCCCTTTACCGACGAGTAAATGGCGGGTGCTCAGGCGCCTTTCTTGACCAGCGACCAGGCGAGATCGGCCAGCACGCGCGCGCGATTTCCATACTGCTTTGCTGTTTCGGACGAGGCATTGCCGTCGAGGCCGCGCTTGTAGACGCCCTGCACGATGGCGGCGAGGCGGAACAGCGAGAACGCCACGAAGAAGTTCCAGTTGGGGATTTCCCCGCGCTTGGTGCGGCGCGCATAGGCGGCGAGATATTCCTGCTCGGTCGGGATGCCGAAGGCCTTGAGGTCCATGCCGGCATAGCCTTCGGACGCACCGAAGCCCTCGCCGAAATGGTACATCATGCAGTTGTAGCCGAGGTCGGCCAGCGGATGGCCGAGCGTCGACAGTTCCCAGTCGAGCACGGCGATGACGCGCGGCTCGGTCGGGTGGACGATGGTGTTGCCGAGCCGATAGTCGCCATGGTTGATGCGCGTCTCGTCGCCCGGCGGGAGGTTGGCCGGCAGCCACTGCTTCAGCAGTTCCATCGACTCGACATTGTCAGTCCTGGCGAGGTCGTACTGGCTGGTCCAGCGCGCGAGCTGGCGCTGGATGTACTGGCCCTCCCGCCCGTAGTCGCCCAGGCCGACCGCGCGATAGTCGACATTGTGGATGCGTGCCAGCACGTCGTTCATCGAATCGAAGATCTTGCCGCGGTCGGCTGGCGAGATGCCCGGCATCTTGGAATCCGACAGGATTCGGCCAGGCAGGAACTCCATGAGGTAGAAGGCGGTGCCGATGACCGAATCGTCCTGACAGAGCGCGTAGGGCTTGGGCACCGGCACATCGGTGTGGTCCGACAACGCCTTGATCACCCGGTACTCGCGGTCGACTTGGTGCGCCGACGGCAACAGCTTGCCCGGTGGCTTTTTGCGGAGCACGTACATGCGCCCGCCGCCGTCGGTCAGATGGAACGTGGGATTGCTTTGCCCACCTTCGAACTGCAGCACCTTCAGCGGCCCGCGGAAGCCGTCGACGTTCGATGACATGTAGTCGACGAGACGCGCCTGGTCGAAGGCGTGAGCCTCGCGGACGGGCGTGAGATTGGAGGGGAGCTGGGACATGCTGGGCCGGACCATTTGTTCGAGTGCGTCGTTCTTCTAGCGTTGCCGCCGGTTCATTTCGAGAGGCTGCTCGGCGGGACGTTCGCGCTGCGGTGCCGATGTCGGTTCTGGCGTCAGTTGACCTGCCGTACCTTGTCGCCCCAGTAAGGCAAGCGCAGTTCGCGCTTCAGGATCTTGCCCGTCGGATTGCGCGGCAACGCCTCGATGAAGTCGACCGACTTAGGCAGCTTGTATCCGGCGATGCGATCGCGGGCCCAGGCGATCAATTCGCCGGCCGTGACGCCGGCGCCGGGCTTCTTTACCACGACGGCCTTCACCGCCTCGCCCCAGCGATCGTCGGGCACGCCGATCACCGCCACGTCGGCCACGTCGGGATGCCCGAACAGGGCGCTTTCGACTTCGGCGGGGTAAATGTTCTCGCCACCCGACACGATCATGTCCTTCACCCGGTCGTAGATGAAGAGGTAGCCCTTGTTGTCGAGGTAGCCCGCGTCGCCACTGAAGAACCAGTCGCCTTGGATCGCCCGTTTGGTGGCGTCGGGCAGGCGCCAGTATCCATGCATGACCTGCGGCGAGCGAATCGCGATCTCGCCGACCTGGCCCAACGGCAGGTCCTTGCCGGCATCGTCGACGATGCGAAGTTCGACGCCCGTCTGGGCATAGCCGCAGGACAGGAGTTTCTTGGGGTCCGAGGGATCGTGGTCCTCCGGCGGCAGCAGGGTGATCGCGCCGGTCGTTTCGGTGAGGCCGTAGACCTGCTGGAAGCCGCACGGAAAGATGCCCATCGCCTGCTTCAGCAGGTCGACGGGAATGGGTGCTGCGCCGTAAACGATCAGGCGCAGGCTCGAAAGGTCGGTTTCTCGGATCTGTGGCGCCTGCACCAGGAAGAGGATCATCGCCGGCACCAGCAGCATTACCTGTAGCCGCTCGCGCTGGATGGTCTCGAGGATCACCGCCGGCACGAACTCGCGCACGACATGGTTGGTGGCGCCGGCGAACAGGCCGGCGATTCCCCAGCCGGCGCCGCCGATGTGGAACATCGGCAGGCAAACCAGGTTGGGCACGCCGGGCGCCAGCAGCCAACTCTTCGTCCACAATGGAAACATCCAGGCGAAGTTGGCGTTGGTGAGTTCGGCCCCCTTGGGCAGCCCCGTTGTACCGCTGGTGTAGAATTGCACAGCCGTATCTTGCAGCCGGGCCGGCAATTGCGGGTCGGCGACGGCCTGCAGGTCGCGCCAGGCGGTGAATTCTTCCCAGGCGCCATGGCGGATGCCCAGTGTCACGATCGCGCGGACGGTTTTCAGCTCGTCGCGAATTTTCTCGATGACAGGGATGTACTCTTCTCCGACGAACAGCATCTCGGCTTCGGCATCGTTGATGATGTGCAGGATTTCGGGCGGTGCGAGCCGCCAGTTGACCGAAACCATGACGCCATTGGCCTTGGCCACGCCGAACAGCAACTCGAAGAAGAGGTCGCTGCTCTTGTCGAGATGGGCGACGCGGGCTTGTGGCCTTAGTCCCTTGGAAATCAGTCCGTTGGCCACCTGGCTTGCGGCACGATCGAGGCTGGCATAGGTCGTCTTGCGGCCTTCACAGGCGATGGCAGTGGCGTCGGGCCGCTCCCTGGCATGCCCCCGGACGATGTCGGCGAGACCCACGATCTCGATGGCCATTCGATGTTTCCCCTGCAGTCTTGGCCGCACCAGCGGGTGCGCAGCGGCGGCATCCTTTGGCCGTTTGGGAGTGATTTCAAGGGCTTGATCGCCTAGTGTCGGCTGCGAAAACGAGGCGACCTTTCAGGGGCATCATGAGCAAGCGTATCTTGGTCACCGGCGGCGCGGGATTCCTGGGGTCGCATCTGTGCGAGCGGCTGCTCGAGGCGGGCAACGACGTGCTTTGCGTCGACAACTACTTTACCGGCTCCAAGCAGAACATCGCGGCCTGTCTCGGCAATCCGCGCTTCGAACTGATGCGGCATGACGTGACGTTCCCGCTCTATGTCGAGGTCGACGAGATCTACAATCTGGCCTGCCCGGCCTCGCCGGTTCACTACCAGCACGACCCGGTTCAGACGACCAAGACCAGTGTCCACGGCGCCATCAACATGCTGGGCTTGGCCAAGCGGGTTCGGGCCAAGATCTTCCAGGCCTCGACCAGCGAGGTCTATGGCGACCCGACCGTCCACCCCCAGGTCGAGAGCTACCGCGGCAGCGTCAATCCGATCGGACCGCGCGCCTGCTACGACGAGGGCAAGCGCTGTGCGGAGACGCTGTTTTTCGACTATCACCGCCAGCACAAACTGCGCATCAAGGTGGCGCGCATCTTCAACACCTACGGTCCGCGCATGCATCCCAACGACGGGCGCGTGGTGTCGAACTTCATCGTCCAGGCGCTCAGGAACGAGGACATCACCATCTATGGCGATGGCATGCAGACCCGCGCCTTCTGCTACGTCGACGACCTGCTCGACGGCTGGCTGCGCCTGATGGACCACACGCCCGACGACTTCACGGGACCGGTCAACATCGGCAATCCGGTCGAGATGCCGATCCGCCATCTTGCCGAGAAGATTCTGGAGAAGGTCGGCGGCAGGTCGAAGCTGATTTTCGCAGCCCTGCCGGTCGACGATCCGATGCAGCGGTGCCCGGACATCAGCCTGGCGCGGGAAAAGCTCAAGTGGGAACCGAAGGTTGCCCTCGACCAAGGGCTGGCGAAAACGATCGCCTACTTCGATGCCCTGCTGAAGAGCAACAAGGCCGTGAGCCGCGTCGGCCGCTAGGGCCGACGCGACGCAAGCCCAAATCCTCCTGAGCGACTCTTACTGGGCGGCGACGGCGCGCGGCAGCGCGTTGACGACCGAGGCCTTGCCCGAGGTCATCTCGTCGTAGATCCACTTGTAGGTCTTCTCCATGCCGTCCTCGAGACGGATGGAAGGGGCCCAGTTCATAAGCTTCTTGATCAGCGTGTTGTCGCTGTTGCGGCCGCGCACGCCCTTGGGGGCGTCGAGCTTGTAGCTCCGCTTCAGCTTGATGCCGGCGAGCTTCTCGACCATGTCGACCAGCGTGTTGATGCTGACCAACTCGTCGCTGCCGATGTTCAGCGGTTCGATGATGTCGCTCTCGGCGAGCTTGATCGTGCCCTCGGTGCAGTCGTCGATGTACATGAACGAGCGGGTCTGCTCGCCGTCGCCCCAGATCTCGATCTCGTGCTTGCCCGAGAGCTTGGCCTGGATGACCTTGCGGCACATCGCAGCTGGTGCCTTCTCGCGACCGCCGTCGTAGGTGCCTTCCGGCCCATAGACGTTGTGGTAGCGCGCGACGCGGGTGGCGATGCCATAGTCCTCACGGTAGTGGCGCGCCATGCGCTCGCTGAAAAGCTTCTCCCAGCCGTAGCCGTCTTCCGGAAGGGCGGGATAGGCGTCCTCTTCCTTGAGCGCCGTCACGTTGGCCTCGGTCTGCTTGTCGCCGTTGTAGACGCAGGCGGAGGATGCATAGAAGAAGCGCTCTGTGCCGGCTTCCTTGGCGGCGACCAGCATGTGGGTGCTGATAAGCACTGACAGCATACATTCGGCCTTGTGGGTTTCGATGAAGCCCATGCCCCCCATGTCGGCGGCAAGGTTGTAGATCATCTTGGCGCCCTTGGCGGCCGCTCGGCAGGGCTCGAGCAGGGCGAGGTCGCCGACCTGGTTCTCCACACCCGGAGTCTTCTGGTACCACTCGTTCAGCGGCTTGACGTCGACGCCCCGGATCTTGGTGTGGCCGCGTTGCTGGAGGACACGGACCAGATGGCCGCCGATGAAACCACCGGCACCGGTGACGACCACGAGATCATTCTTGGACATGAAGGAGCCTTTCAATCGACGCGAGGGGCCGTTTTAGCGGACTTTTCAAAGGCTTGCGAGACGGGCCACTGATTTCCCCAGGTCCCGTGCCTCCGGCGGCTCGACCCCAGTGCCGCTGGCCCCCGTGCTCGGGGCTGGGCTGGGATGCGCACGCAAGGCAGCGTTTGCTCGCCTGCTGCTTCGCCGTCAAGCCACTGCTGAGTCGCAGTTGCCGTGCGACTACAGTGCCTTCGGCAAGGTGACTGGCCGCTCGATACCGATGGTTTCCCGAAAAAAATTCATTTATACCAGATACATAGCTGCTTCCTTTGTCGTTTTGCGCCGTGCTGGCCGATATCACCCCTGTCATCCTGACCTACAACGAAGCGGCGAATATTGGCCGATCGCTCGAGCGGCTGGCCTGGGCGCGCGATGTCGTGGTCGTCGACAGCGGTTCGACAGACGAGACGCTGGCGATCGCGGCCCGGTTTCCCAATGTCCGGACGATCCATCGGCCGTTCGACACCCATGCCCAGCAGTGGCGGTTCGCCACCGGCGAGACCGGGGTGGCCACGGATTGGGTCCTGCGACTGGACGCCGACTACATGATGGAACCGGTGTTGCGCGACGAAATCGCGGCCCTGGCGCCAGCGGCCGAGCTGGCAGCCTATGAAATCGCCTTCTCCTACTGCATCGATGGCCGCCCGCTGCGGGCCTCGCTCTATCCGCCGCTGCCGGTCCTTTTCCGCAAGGGGCGGGCGCGCTTCGAGCAGGATGGGCATACCGAGAAGCTGCGGATCGACGGCCCGGTTGGCCGGCTGAGCAACCGCCTTCAGCATGATGACCGCAAGAGCCTCGAGCGCTGGCTGCAGTCGCAGGTACGTTACCAGGCCCAGGAGGCCGTGAAGCTCACGACGCGTCCCTGGTCCGATCTCAGCTGGGCTGATCGCCTGCGCTGCACGCGCGTGCTCGGCCCGCCTGCGGTGGCACTGCACTGCCTGCTGCTCAAGGGGCTGGTGTTCGACGGCAAGGCGGGGCTTCTTTATACCGCCCAGCGCATTGCCGCCGATTTGATCCTGTCCATGCACCTGTTGCGCCTCGACCTCGAGCGCGCCGGTGTCCGAAAGTCTTCGAAATGACATACGTCCTGGGCCTCAACGCCTTTCACGCCGATGCCGCTGCCAGTCTGGTGAAGGACGGTGAGCTGATCGCCGCCGTCGAGGAGGAGCGCTTCCGGCGGATCAAGCACTGGGGCGGGTTTCCCAGCGAATCGATCCGCTATTGCCTGGCCGAAGCCGGCATCTCGCTGGGTGATGTCGACCATGTCGCGGTCAACAGCGACAATCGCGCGAACCGGTGGCGCAAGCTGGCTCATGTCCTGACGTCCGGTGTGAGTCCCGGCTACGTGCTGAGCCGCCTGCGCCAGCGCAATGAGCGCGCCGACGTCGCAGGCAACCTCAAGCGCGACCTGCCCGAGCAGGAATTCCGCGGGACCGTGCATGCGGTCGAACATCATCTCTGCCACCTGGCATCGGCGTTCCTGGTGTCGCCGTACGAGGAGGCGGTCGCGGTTTCAGTGGACGGCTTCGGAGATTTTTCGTCGGCAGCCTGGGGGCTCGGCAAGGGCGGCAACCTCCAGGTCGACGGCCGCGTCTTCTTCCCGCATTCGCTGGGCGTTTTCTACGAGGCGATGACGCAGTTCATCGGCTTTCCGCACTACGGCGACGAGTACAAGGTGATGGGCCTCGCGCCCTACGGCGAGCCGCGCTACGTCGAGCAGATGAAGCAGATCGTCCGGCTCAAGGACGACGGCAGCTTCGCCCTCGATCTGCGCTACTTCCGCCACGCCTCCGGCGAGGGCGCCAACTATTCGGTGAAGGAAGGAATTCCCTCGGGCGGGCGACTGTGGAGCGATGCGCTGACGGATCTGCTTGGGCCGGCGCGCGATCCTGCGGCTCCCCTGGAGGATCGCCATCGCGACATCGCGCGATCGGCCCAGGTGACCTACGAGAACGCCTTCTTCCATCTGCTGGGCGCCCTGCACCGGCGCTACGGCAACGATGCACTCGTGCTGGCGGGCGGCTGTGCCTACAACTCCGTCGCCAACGGCAAGGTCCTCGAACGCTCGCCCTTCAAGAAGCTCTACGTCCAGTCGGCCGGCGGCGATGCCGGCGGCGCGATCGGCGCGGCTTTCGCCACCTGGCAAAAGATGGCGGGTCCGGCGGCCAAGCGCCGCTTCGTGATGGATCACTCCTACTGGGGGCCATCGGCGACACCTGACCAGATCGCGTCGGCGATCGCCGCGCGGCGCGGCGATTTCGACACGGCGGGCTGCACCATCGAGCGGGTCGGCGACGAAGCAGCCCTCTGTCGCCGCACGGCGCAGGCGATCTCCGAGGGCAAGGTGATCGGCTGGTTCCAGGGCCGGTTGGAGTGGGGGCCGCGCGCGCTGGGCAACCGTTCGATCCTGGGCGACCCGCGCCGCGCCGACATGAAGGACATCCTCAATCTCAAGATCAAGCGCCGGGAATCGTTCCGGCCGTTCGCGCCCTCGATCCTGCGCGATGCCGTGCCCGACTGGTTCGAGACTGATGGCGACGTGCCCTTCATGATGCAGGTCTTCAAGATCCGCGCCGAGAAGCGGGGCGAGATCCCGGCCGTTACCCATGTCGACGGCACCGGGCGCCTCCAGACCGTCACCTGGGCCGCCAACCCGCGCTACGCCCGCCTGATACAGTCGTTCCGCGACCTCACCGGCGTGCCCATCGTGCTCAACACCAGCTTCAACGAAAACGAGCCGGTCGTCTGCAAGCCCGAGGAGGCGATCGACTGCTTCCTCCGGACCAAGATGGACGTCCTCGTTCTGGGTGATACCTTTATCGAACGATGATCTCGCTCACCGTGAACGGTCAGGTACGTCAGATCGATGCCGAACCTGACAAGCCGCTGCTCTGGGTCCTGCGCGAGGACCTGAACGTCGTCGGGCCGAAGTTCGGCTGCGGGATTGCCGTCTGCGGCGCCTGCACGGTCCATGTCGATGGCCAGCCGGTGCGCTCCTGCTCGATCGCCGTGGCCGACGTCGCCGGCAAGTCGGTGACCACCATCGAAGGCTTGGCCGGTGGTGGCGGGCGGCTTCATGCCGTGCAGCGCGCCTGGATCGAGAACCAGGTGCCCCAGTGCGGCTACTGCCAGCCCGGCTTCATCATGGCTGCGGCGGCGCTGCTCAAGGAAAAGCCGAAGCCCAGCGACCAGGATATCGACGACGCTCTGAACAACATCTGCCGCTGCGGCACCTACAGCGCCATCCGGCGCGCCGTGCATCGTGCGGCGGCGATCCTGGCCGGCGCGTCATGAAGTTCACCCGGCGCAAGGCGATCGTCGGCGGCATCGTCGGCGGCGGCTTCCTCGGCGTCGGCTTCTGGTTCGCTCGCGAACGCGATCGTCTCGGCAGCCGCACGCTGTTCAACGTCAAGACCGGCGAGGCCGGCCTCAACGGCTGGATAAAGATCTCGCGCGACAATTCGGTGATCGTGGCGGTGCCGCGGGCCGAGATGGGTCAGGGCGTGCAGACCGCACTCGCCATGCTCGCGGCGGAGGAGATGGACGCGCGCTGGGACCAGGTCCGGGTCGAGGATCCGCCCGAGGACGGCGTCTATCGCAATGTCGATATCCTGATCGACGGGCTGCCGTTCTCGCCCGAGGAAACCGGCACTGTCGTCGATGTTGCGCACTGGATGGCGGGCAAGCTCGGCGGCGTGCTGGGCGTGAACGCGACCGGCGGATCGACGTCGGTGCGCGACGCCTGGTTGCCGATGCGCACCGCGGGCGCCGTGGCGCGCGACCTTCTCTTGCGGGCCGCCAGCCGCAAGGCCGCGATCCCCGTCGCCGACCTGATTGCGATCGACGGCGAGATCCGCCGCCGCGACGGAACCAGGGTGGCGACGTTCGGAGAGCTGGTGGATTCGCTCCACGACCTCACCGCAAGGCCGCCGCCACCGCTGAAGAAGCCCTCGGAGTTCAAGCTGATCGGCACGTCGCCGCCCAGGACCGATGTGCCGGCGAAAGTGACCGGCTCCGCCACGTTCGGCGTCGACGTTCGCCTGCCCCATCTTCTCTACGCCGCGGTGCGCAACGCCCCGACATTCGGCGGCGCGGCCAAGGGCTTCACGCTCAAGCAGGCCGGCCTGCCCGAGGGGATCGAGCAGGTCGTCATCGTGCCGGGCGGCATCGCGGCCATCGGCAAGAGCTGGTGGCGGGCCAACAAGTTCCTCGCCGAGGAGGTCGAGGTGCAATGGCAGGATGGGCCCGAACCCAGGCTCGACAGCGCCGCCCTGTGGAAGCAGTACGAACAATTGCTCGAGACCGGCCAGCCGGCGCTCACCCGCAGCTTCGGCGACGAGGCCAGGCCGGAGAAGGTCCACACTTTCACGGCGACCTACCGGGCGCCCTATCTCGCGCACACGCCGATGGAGCCGATGAACTGCACGGCGCACGTCAGGAAACACGAGCTCGGCCGGCAGGGAGTCGAAGTCTGGATGCCCAACCAGTCGCCGACGCTGATGCGGCTCGCGGCGGCCAAGACGGCCGGCGTGTCGCAATCCGAGGTGACGGTGCACACGACGTTCCTCGGCGGCGGTTTCGGCCGGCGTGCCGAGGTCGATCTGGTGCGCCAGGCCGTCACCTGTGCGCTGGCCGCGCCGGACCGGCCGGTCCAGGTGCTGTGGTCGCGCGAGGAAGACATTCGCCACGACGTTTACCGGCCTATGGCGCTCGCTCGCTGGCGGGCGGATATCGATGCGGAGGGCGCTGCGCCGAAGCTGATGGGCGTCGCCAAGCGGCAGGTGGCGCAGTCGCCGACCGACCAATTCCCGGCGCGCACGATCGGCCTGCCGGCCCAGGGCAAGCCGGAAGGCAATGCGGTCGAAAACCCGCCCTACGCCTTTCCGTCCTACCGGCTAGAAGCCATCGTCGCCGACGGATCGGTGCCGGTCGGCTTCTGGCGCTCGGTCGGCCATTCGCACACCGCCTTCTTCGACGAAAGCTTCGTGGACGAGCTGGCGCATGCGCTGGCGAAAGACCCGCTCGCCTTCCGCCGCGAGCTGCTGGTTGCCAAGCCGCGCTACCTCAAGGTGCTCGACACCGTGGCGCGTGAGGCCGGATGGGGGACGCCGCTGCCGGCAGGGTCGGGCCGCGGCCTCGCGCTCCGGGCTTCTTTCGGGTCGATCGTGGCGCAGGTCGCCGAAGTTTCCGTGGCCGGCGACAAGACCCTGCAGGTGAAGCGCGTCACCTGTGCCGTCGACTGCGGCCCCGTCGTCAATCCGGCGATCGTGCGGGCCCAGATGGAGAGCGGCATCATCTACGGCCTGTCGGCCGCGCTCTACGGCGAGATCACCCTGGCCAATGGCGCCGTCGAGCAGGGCAACTTCCCGGACTATGACGCGGTGCGCCTGGCCGATGCGCCGGTGATGGCGGTCCATCTCGTCGACAGCGGCGCGTCCATTGTCGGCGGCGTCGGCGAGCCCGGCACGCCGCCGATCGCACCGGCCGTAGCCAACGCCATCTTCGCGGCGACGGGAAAGCGCCTGCGCAACCTGCCGCTCCGCCTGGATTGAAGTTCAGTTCACGTCGTTCCGGAAAATGGTGCCGGGTGAGGGATTTGAACCCCCGACCTTCGGTTTACAAAACCGCTGCACTACCACTGTGCTAACCCGGCATCCGTTCGGCGTTGTCGCCCAGAAGCTATTGATAATAAGGGATCATCGACGCCGTGCCCACTCGTAGGTGGCAACGGCGGCGGCATTGGAGACGTTGAGGGCGGCCAGTGCGGCCTTGGTCGGAATGGTCGTGAGCCGGTCGCACTTTTCGCTGGTCAGCCGGCGCAGGCCTTCGCCTTCGGCGCCGAGCACGATGCAGACCCGGCCGGCGAGATCGAGGTCGCCGATCGCCACGTCGCCGCGTTCATCGAGGCCGTAGAGCCAGAAGCCCGCTTCCTTCAGCAGGTCGAGCGTGCGCGCGAGATTGACGGCGCGCAGCAGCGGCACGACCTCGAGGGCGCCGGAGGCGGCCTTGGCCAGAACGCCGGTATCGGCCGGCGCATTTCGTTCGGTGACGATGACGCCAGCGACGCCAAAGGCCGCCGCCGAGCGCAGGATGGCGCCGACATTGTGCGGGTCGGTGACCTGGTCGAGCGCCAGGACGAGGGCGTTTTCGCCGCAGCGCGCCAGGATGTCCTCGAGCGCCGGGTCTTCGAGCGGGGCGACGAGGAGCGCGATTCCCTGGTGGACCGCGCCCGCCGGCAGGTTTCTGGAAAGGTCTTCGCGCGCCATCACGGTGGTTTTTTGGCCGTAACCCGAGGCAGCGATCGCGGCGGCATGGCGCTCGGCCGCCTCCTTGGTGACCAGCAGGCGCTCGACCCGGCGGTCGGGATTGGCCAGCGCGGCGAGCACGGCATGATGGCCGTAGAGCCATACCGACTGATGGCCGCCGCGGGACGGCTTGTTGGGGTGAGGAGGACGGGGGCGCATGGCGAAGGCTTTTATGGCGTGACGCCCCTGGCGGCAAATCTCCAGTCGATCCCTGGCCCAATCCTTTGCCTAATCCGGCGCCTCAGGGGATTTGGGCCTTGACGTAACCCATTGGATTTGCGAGCAACGCGCGCCCGTTTAGGCGGGTCGAACAGGCTATATCTCGCGCTGCGCGCCGCAGGTTCGGAGGGGTGGCCGAGCGGTCAATGGCAGCAGACTGTAAATCTGCCGACTTCGCGTCTACGAA
>CAMAYC010000087.1 GCA_945862125.1 Reyranella massiliensis 521 | reverse complement strand
GCGATGCGGCCCGGCCATCGCAGGATGAAGGGGACCCGCAGCCCGCCCTCCATCGCGGTATGGTAGGTTCCGCGCCACGGTCCCGCCGTGCCGCGCCAGGGACGCCTGAACTCGGGACCGTTGTCGCTGCCGAACAGCACCAGCGTATCCTCGCGCAAGCCCAAGCGGTCGATCGCATCCAGGATCTCGCCCACGCGATGGTCCATCTCGGCCATCGCGTCGGCAAAGTTGCCAGCGCCGGTTCGGCCGGCGAAGTCCCCATGCGGCAGGGTCGGAAAATGCAGCTGCGTCAACGGCACATAGGCGAAGAAGGGCCGCCCGGCGCCCGACTGGCGCGCGATGAAGTCGATCGTACGGCGCGTGAGTTCGCCGTCGATGAGGCGGCGCTGCTCCAGGTCGTAGACCACGAGATTGCGGGCCGGCGCGCCTTTTGTCCCCTCCATGACATAGGGCATGGGTACGATCGTCGGATCGAATCCCGGCGATGCCGGAAACATGGCCTCGTTCGACGTGCGGGGAATGCCATACCATTCGTCAAAACCACGGTCGTTGGGCAGACGCCCGTCGCGATCACCCAGGTGCCATTTGCCGAAGCACGCAGTCGTATAGCCTGCCTCCTGCAGCAGGTCGCCCAGCGTTATTTCCCAAGGGATCAGGCCTTGCGGCAGGCCGGCCGGAACCGATTGCATCGCTCCGGTCCGGATCGGATGGCGGCCGGTCATAAGTGCCGAGCGGGTCGGCACGCAGTCGCTCTCGACGTTGAAGTTGAGGCAGGTAAGGCCTTCCGCCGCCAGCGCGTCGATCCGCGGCGTCGGCGCGCCGCGCAGGACGCCGCCGCCGTAGCAGCCGAGTTCGCCCCAGCCCAGATTGTCGGCCAGAATGAGAACGATGTTGGGCGGGCGAACGGTCATGAATCACTCCGGGAGAGGACGACCGGCAGAAAATGGCAGCCGGCCTTGCCCAAGTCCCCGCGCCTACCCGTCGAAACCGACGAACACCGTCGCTTCCGCGACCGACTTTCGTTCGGACACGACGGCATTTGCCAGAAACCTGTCATCCGGCCAGCCCAGCGCGATGCTTTTCATGATGACCTGATCGTCGGCAATTCCCGCGTGCTCGCGCACCACAGGCGATTGCATGATGCCCTGGCTGTTGATCACGGCACCTAGCCCTCGGGACCAGGCAGCGTTGACCAGGGCCGTCGACACGGCGCCGCAATCGAAGGGCGTATCGTCGCTGCCGTCCAACACTCGGTCGTAGGTCACGATCACGCATACAGGCGCGTCGAATTGACGGAAGCCGCGCAGGACCCAGTCCTGGCGCATGTCCTTGTCGTCGCGCGCAATCCCCATGGCGGAAAACAGTTGCTTGGCGACGCCGACCTGCCTGTCGCGGTGCTGCCCCGTAAAGCCCTGACCGGTGCGGAACTCGCGAGACTGCGGAATGCCCGCCACCATCCGCTCCGTGTTGCCGGCGCGGATCCGATCCAGCGGTTCGCCCGTGACGACGTAGAAATTCCAGGGCTGGGTGTTCATCGACGACGGCGCGCGCATCGCCAGACCGATGATTTCCTCGATCAGTGCCCTAGGAACGGGATCGGGTTTGTAGCCCCGGATGCTCCGGCGACCGAGGATGACGTCATCGAACTGCATTTGCCTGGGCTTCCCCTGTGAGCGCGCTGCCTGATTTTAGCGTGGCGCCGCGCCGGAGACCAATTCCGCCAGCCAGCTCCGCAGCCGCTGCACCATCGCCTTCATCCTCTGCCAGGCCGGCAGAGCGCGGACGAACGTGTAAAGCCTGTCGCGCCAGGTGAAGAGCCAGGTCTCCGACGCCAGGAACCAAGGCATCGTCACCAGTGTCGGCCGCAGAACCTGGTAGAGCCGCGCCAGCAATGCCGTTGCCAGGACCTTGCCCACCGCGACACTCGCCGCGGCCAGGCCGAACCGTCCCTGAAGCGCAAAGAACACGGCGGCGAGCTTCACGGGCAACACGAGGGTCGAAGGGGCTACGAAGGCAAGCAACGCGGCCCACGGCGGCAAGGCGGCCAGCCAGCGCTCAACACGCGCGACCGGCGGCCATTGGGCGAATGCCGCCATCGCGACGCCGAGGTAGTGGAGCAGCACCTCCTCGATAAAGACGATCGCTGCCGCCAGCGGGATGAACGCCAGTTCGAGAGCGCGTTTGAGATGGTGTTTCATCGGACGGTCATCTAAATCCTGGAAACTGGCAATTCGGTGGCCCTCATGTTCAAGCGTCGCACGATCACCCGCCTCATGGCCGCCCTCTCCCTCGCCCCCGCCGCAGCGGTCGCGCAGGGCCAGGCGCCGCTGTCACGAATTGCCCTTGGGTCGTGCGCCAAGCAGACCATGCCCCAGCCGATCTGGGGCGCCGTGTTGGCCTGGCGTCCTGAACTCTTCGTCTTCATGGGCGACAATGTCTATGGCGACTTCAATTCCGCCGACGCGACGGGCCTGCGGGAGGCCTATGCCGCAACCCGGCAGATCGCCGGCTACCAGAAGCTGTGCGAGACCGTGCCACATCTCGCGATCTGGGACGACCACGACTACGGTTCCAACGACGGCGGCGCCGATTTCGCGCACAAGGCCGTGTCGAAGGCTCTTTTCCTGGATTTCTGGAAGGCCGCGGCCACGGACGTCCGACGCACGCGCGAAGGCATCTACGAGTCGCGCGTGATCGGCCCGCCCGGCAAGCGTGTCCAGGTGATTCTGCTCGACGTGCGCTGGTTCCGCTCCCCGCTCAGGATCACGGACCAGCGCGGCGCCGCCGGCAAGCAGCGCTATCTGCCCGACTCCGATCCGGCCAAGACGATGCTGGGCGCCGCGCAATGGGCCTGGCTTGCCGAGGAACTGCGCAAGCCGGCTGAACTGCGGCTGGTGGTGTCGAGCACGCAGGTCCTGGCCGAGGGCCACGGCTGGGAACGCTGGGGCAATTTCCCCATCGAACGTCAAAAGCTGTTCGACACCATCCGCGAAAGCGGCGCAAAGGGCGTCGTATTCGTCTCGGGCGACCGGCACATCGGCGCGCTCTATCGCGAGCAGCCCGCCGGCCTCTACCCCCTGCATGAGATGACGTCGAGCGGCCTCAACATGGTCTACTGGGCGGCCAAGGAACCCGGCCCCAATCGACTGGGCGCGCTGTACGCCGCCGCGAATTTCGGTGCCATCGACCTCGACTGGTCCGGGCGCAAGGTCACGCTCGCACTGCGCGACGAAGATGGCAACGTGCAGCGCTCCGTGACGATCGATTTTGCGACGATCGGGACTGGATAATCTCCCGGTCCGCGCGCGCCCCGCTCGCGGGGCTCCGGCATCGATTGCCTCTTCGCGCTGACACGAGACGATCCTATGAAAGCGACAATGACTCCCTCCTTACCACGCCTTCAGGCCGTGATCGCAGAGATCGACGAGGCCAACGCGCATGATCCACGACAGGACATCGTCGCTGGCGGGGCCCGTCCGCGCGAACTCGTCTATTCGGAGCGGATGTCGGAATGCCTGCCACGTCTCTATCCGGACGCGTCGGAAGCGCTGCGCATCGCGGCCCGTGCCCAGCACATCTGCCGCTGGCAAATTCCCCGGCAGAAATATCCGCTCGGCCGTGAAGGCTATAATGCGTGGCGGGGCGCCTGCCGGGAACATCATGCGTCGCTCACCTCGACCATCATGCGCCGCCACGGCTATACCGACGGCGAGATTGCGCAGGTGGTCAAGATCATCCGCAAGGAGCAGCTCAAGCGCGATCCCGAGAGCCAGGCGCTGGAAAACGTCGTGGCCGTCGTCTTCGTCGAGCACTACCTCGATACATTCGTGGCCGAGCACAAGGACTACGACGACGCCAAGCTCGTCGACATCCTGAAGAAGACGCTGCGAAAGATGGATGCGACCGGCCACGCCGCGGCGCTCGCGCTACCCCTGCCCGCAGCGACCGTGCGCCTCATCGATATGGCGCTGAAGTAGACGGCGCTAGGCCGTCTTCACCAGCTGCTCGATGGCGGCGCCCACTGTCTTGGTATCGCCGTTGCCGCCCAGATCCTTGGTCCGCGGACCACCCTCGACCAGCGAGGCGGCGATGGCTCGCTCGATGGCTTCGGCCGCCTCGGGATAGCCCAGGTGCCGCACCATCATGGCGCCCGACCAGATCATGCCGATCGGGTTGGCGATGCCCTTGCCCGCGATGTCCGGCGCCGAGCCATGCACGGGTTCGAACATCGAGGGGAACTTGCGCTCCGGGTTGATGTTGCCCGACGGCGCCACGCCGATCGAGCCGGTGAGCGCGGGGCCGAGATCGGAAAGAATGTCGCCGAACAGGTTGGAGCCGACCACGACGTCGAACCAATCCGGGTTGCGCACGAAATGCGCGGTCAGGATGTCGATGTGATACTGGTCGGCCTTGATGTCCGGATATTTCTTCCGCATCGCATCGAAGCGCTCGTCCCAGAACGGCATGGTGTGGATGATGCCGTTGGACTTGGTGGCCGAGGTGACGTGCTTCTTCTTCGTGGTACTGGCGAACTCGAAGGCGTACTTCAACACGCGGTCGACGCCCTTGCGGGTGAAGATCGCCTGCTGAATGGCCATCTCGTCATCGGTGCCCTGGAACATACGGCCGCCGACCGAGCTGTATTCGCCTTCGGTGTTCTCGCGCACCACCCAGAAATCGATCTCGCCCGGCTTGCGGTTGGCGAGCGGGCTTGGGACGCCCTCGAACAGGCGCACGGGGCGCAGGTTCACATACTCGTCGAATTCGCGGCGGATCGGGATCAGGAGGCCCCACAGCGAGACGTGATCGGGAACGCCGGGCCAGCCGACGGCACCCAGGAAGATGCTCTCGTACTGCTTCAGGGTCTCCATGCCGTCGTCCGGCATCATCTTGCCGGTCTTGGCGAACCGGTCGCAGGACCAGTCGAAATCGGTGAATTCCAGCTCGAAACCGAAGCGCCGCCCGGCGGCTTCCAGCACGCGCACGCCCTCCGGCAGAACTTCCTTGCCGATTCCGTCCCCCGGAATGAGCGCAATCTTGTGCTTGGCCATGTGTTTCCTCTCTTAACGTCAAACGACGTATACTGAACGGGCATTCAGGAGCAAGCCCAGCAAGGAAACGCCATGTCCTATGACCTCAAGATCACGGGCGGCACCATCGTCGACGGCACCGGCAAGTCAGGTTTCGCCGGCGACCTCGGCATCAAGGACGGCAAGGTGGTGGCGCTCGGCAAGGCTGAGGGCGCCGCGACGAAGACGATCGACGCCTCGGGCCGTGTGGTCGCGCCCGGATTCGTCGATGTCCACACCCACTACGACGCGCAGATTCTGTGGGACCGCATGCTGAGCATCTCGCCCTGGCATGGCGTGACGACGACGGTCATTGGCAATTGCGGCTTTGGCGTCGCTCCGACCAAGGCGATCCATCGCAAGCTCATCCTCCAAACGCTCGAGAAGGTCGAAGGGATGAGCCTCGACGCGCTCCACGCGGGTCTGGGCGAGGTCTGGCCGTTCGAGACATTCCCTCAGTATCTGGACGCGCTCGAGAAGCGCGGCTCGGCGATCAACGTTGCCGCGCTGTTCGGCCATACGCCACTTCGCATGTACGTCATGGGGGAGGAATCGACCGAGCGGGCAGCGACGCAGGACGAGATAAATTCGATGAAGAAGCTGATGCGCGAGGCGATGGACGCCGGTGCCATCGGCTTTGGCACCTCGGTGTCGGTCAGCCACAACGGCTATGCCGGCAAGCCCGTCCCGAGCCGCCAGGCCACGGTCGACGAGATGGACCAGCTTGTCTCGGTAATGGGCGAGCTGAAGCGCGGCCTGATGCAGATCACCATCGGCCGCGAGTTCTCGACCCGTCACATGGCCGAGGTCAGCCGCAAGTACGGCGTCCCGGTGACCTGGACCGCCCTTCTCTCCTACCTCTACGGACCGGGCGGCCACCGCAAGCAACTCGACCTCGCCGCCGAGCAGCGCAAGTCCGGCGCGATGGTCATCCCCCAGGTGAGTTGCCGGCCGCTCAACTTCGAGTTCACCTTCGCCGAGCCGTTCATCTTCGACGTCATGAAATTCATGAACGAACTCGCCATGGCCGACGCCAAGGCGCCCGGCACGCGCCGCCGCGCCTACGCCGATCCAGCGTGGCGCGAGAAGCTCCGGAGCGAAGTGACGCCCCTCTTCCAGCGCTGGTGGGATCGTGTCGTCATCGCCTGGGCGCCCTCGCACAAGGAACTCGAGGAAATGCCGCTTGCCGCCGCAGCCGCCAAGCTGGGCAAGGATCCGGTCGATCTCGCCCTCGACATCGCGCTCGCCAACGACCTGCAGGCTCGCTTCCGCATGGCCGTCATGAACTTCGACGAGAAGGAAGTGGCCGAGCTGATCACCGACCCCAACACGATCATCGCCCTGTCAGATGCCGGTGCGCATGCCAGCCAGCTTTGCGATGCCTGCTACTCGACCCACCTGCTCGGCCACTGGGTGCGCGAGCGCAAGGTCTTCACCGTCGAGGAGGCAGTGCACAACCTGACGCAACGCCCGGCGGAGATGTTCGGCATCACCGACCGCGGCGTGCTGGCCACCGGCCGTCCCGCCGACGTCGTGGTGTTCGATGCGAAGACTGTCGGGCCGGGACCGCTGAAGCGGGTCAACGACCTGCCCGCCGGCGCCGATCGTCTCGTGTCGCAGGCCAGTGGCATCGACGCCGTAATCGTGAACGGTGAGCTTATCCGGCGCGACAACAAGGATATCTTCGCCGCCAACGACAAGCTGCCCGGCCGCCTGCTCCGCAGCGGCCGCGCCGCCTGAGATTTCAATAAGGGAGAAATGAAATGATCCACGTCATCGCCATCATCACCGCCAAGCCCGGCAAGCGCGACGAAATCCTCAAGAACTTCAAGGCCAACGTGCCTGCCGTGCATGGCGAAAAGGGCTGCATCGAGTACGGTGCCACGGTCGACACCGATGGCGGTCCGTTCGCCAAGTTCGGCCCCGACACTTTCGTCGTGATCGAGAAGTGGGAGAGCATGGACGATCTCAAGGCCCATGGCGCCTCGGCGCACATGAAGGCCTATGGCGAGAAGAACAAGGATCTCGTCGCCAATCGCGCCGTCCACGTCCTGCAAAACGCTTGAGGCACGCACTCACCGAAGGCGACGTCGCGGCCTATGACCGCGACGGCGTCGTCTGCTTGCGCGGGGCGTTCGACGCCGTCTGGGTCGGGCTCCTGTGCGAAGCGATCGAGCGCGACCTGATCTCGCCTGGGCCCAACGCGACCAACTTCGCCGAAGGCAGTACGCCGGGGACGTTCTTCGGCGACATGTTCATGTGGCAGCGCGACAACGACTTTCGACTGGCCGCAACAGCATCGCCGGCCGGTGAGATCGCCGCCAGGATGATGGGATCGAACCGTGCCGATTTCTTCTACGACCAGCTCTTCGTGAAGGAGCCGGGCACGGCCCATCCCACGCCATGGCACCAGGATCAGCCCTACTGGCCGGTGAAGGGCTGGCAGATCGCCTCGGTCTGGATCGCGCTCGACCGGATCGACCGCACCAACGGCGCCGTCGAATTCATCGCAGGCTCCCACCGCTGGGGCGTAAACTACCGGCCAACCCCGTTCCGCAAGGACCACGCGGTCAAGTTCACCGACAGCGACCTCGTACCGATCCCCGACATCGACGCCGACCGAAACAAATACGACATCAAGTGGTGGGAGATGGAACCCGGCGACTGCCTGGTGTTCCACGCCATGATCGTGCACGGCGCACCCGGAAACTCGACACCCGGCGCCCGCCGGCGCGGCCTGTCGCTCCGCTACACCGGCGACGACGCACGCTACGATCCGCGGCCGGGCACTTTCCAGTTTCCCTACAAGCCCGACCTCGCCGCCGGCGCCCCGATGGCGTGTGAGCTCTTCCCGCAGGTCTGGCCGAAGCGGTAGTCTCCCCCGAGCCTTGGGGGAGGACGTCATGGAGCAAGAACGCGGGCCCGATCAGGTGACCGAGGTCACCAACACGTCCTGGTTCCAGCGGATCGGTCAGGCTTTCGCCGGCGTGCTCGTGGGTTTGCTGCTGATCCCGGTATCGATCGTCGTCCTGTTCTGGAACGAGGGCCGTGCCATCAAGACCGCGCGCGGCCTCGACGAGGGCGCCGGCATCGTCCGCAGCGTTTCTGCCGAAAGGGCCGATCCGTCGAATGACGGCAAACTCGTCTATGTGACCGGCATGTTATCGACCGGCGGCCCAGTCGCCGATGCCGAGTTCGGAGTGCGGACTTCCGCCGTGCGTCTGTCGCGTCACGTCGAAATGTATGTGTGGAAAGAAGAAGCCCAGACCGAGACCCGGACCAAACTGGGCGGTGGCGAAGAACGCACCACGACGTACAAGTACGTGCGGGATTGGTCCGACAAACCCGTCGACTCGGCGAAGTTCAAGGAGCCTCGCGGGCACACCAATCCTTCCATGATCTATCAATCGCGCGAGACGATCGCTCCTGGCACGCGGCTGGGCGCCTTCGCGATTCCCGATGGCATGCTGCGCAGCTTCGGCGAATCCAAGCCTCTCGCCGCGACCGACGCCCAGGCCGGCGCCCTGCAGATCCGCATCAACAAGCCGGTCGTTGCCGTCGATGGTGTCCTCTACGCCGGCCGCGATCCTTCGCAGCCAGCTGTCGGCGACATGAAGATTTCCTTTCTTCAGGTTCCGCTCCAGGTGGCCAGCGTCGTTGCGGCACAGGCCGGCACAGGTTTCGGCCCCTACATGACCGGGCAAGGCACGTCGGTACAACTGATCTCCGCCGGAGCCGTTCCGGCCGCCATGATGTTCCAGGCGGCACAGGCCGAAAACGCCACGCTCACCTGGATCCTGCGGGTCGTCGGTGTCGTCCTCATGTTCGTGGGTTTTGGCTTGATCCTGCGGCCGCTCGGCGTGCTGGGCGATGTCATCCCGATCCTGGGCGACGTGATCCGTGCTGGCGCCGGCTTCGTCGGGCTGCTGTGCACCGCAGCAATCGCACCGCTGGTGATCGCCATCGGGTGGCTGTGGTACCGCCCGATCGTCGGCATCGCCATCATCCTGGTCGGCGGCGCGGCGACCTATGGCCTGCTACGACTGTTGCGGCTGCGCACGGCCAAGAAAGCCGCCGCCTGATTCTCAGCCCTGTCGCACGATTCCCTTGATGACGATGTCCTGCATGCCCTCGATGAGGGCCTCGCGATTTGACCAGGGGAAGTCGGGTTTCATGATGAGGGCCGCCACGACACCGTGGATGCCCATCCAGCAGAGTTCGGCACAGGTGTCAGGTGGGTAGTTCAGTTTAACGCCCGATACCTCGAGCTGGGACAGGAGCGCCACCAGGCGGCTGAAGACCAGCGCGCCGCCCACGCCGGGACGGTTGGGATCGTCGGTCGGCATGCGATGGCCGACCTTGCGGATCGACTCCGGAATGTTGTTGCCGATGAAAACCAGCCGGTACTCGTCGGGATTTTCGAGGCCGAAGCGCGCATAGGCATCGCCGAAGCGGCGCACCCGCTCCAGGGGATCGCTGACGGTCTTCTCGATTTCGGTGATGCGCTCGATCAGAAGACCGAAGGTCTGGTCGCACAGCGCCAGCATCATCGCTTCCTTGTCGTGGAAGTAGAGATAGAGCGCCGGCGCCGACACACCGACCCGATCGGCGATCCGGCGGATCGTCGTGGCCTCGTAGCCCTCCTCGAGGAACAGCTCCTTGGCCGCCAGGAGGATTTCCTCGCGACGCGTATGGCCCTCGCCGCGCTTCTTGCGACCGGAGGCTACGGCTGTTGATAGGGCTGCCAAATACCGTCTCCCTGCACTTGACTCTGAACTGAACAAAGATAAGTTATCATTGATAAGTTATCAATGGTCAGTTATTCGCTAACCATTGTAAACCTCGGAAGGAAGGCCCGCCATGCGTCTCCGGATGAAGGTAATCGCCATTGCCCTCGGCGCAACGGCTGTCGGCGCCGGCGGCTTTGCAGCCTTGTCGCTCACTGCGAGTGCGTCGCGTGTCTCCGCCAACGAACCGGTCCTACGCCCCGCCCGCGTCGCCGAAATCGCCTACAGCCGCCAGGCGCAAACCCTGGCCCTCGCCGGCACTGTCGTTCCCCGCATCGAGACCACCCTAGGCTTTCGCGTTTCCGGCAAGATCGTCCAACGCACGGTCGATGTCGGCACCGTCGTGAAGCCGGGCGACCTGATCGCCCAGCTCGACCCGGCCGACCATCGCCTCGCGGTCGACAATGCCCGCGCCGCCCTCGCCTCCGCCGACGCCGACTATGCCCGCGCCAGGGCCGATCATGAGCGCTACCAGGCGCTGAAGGGCGGCGCGGCCTTCACGCCGCAGACCCTGGAACAGCGCCAGTCGCTGGCCGCCACGGCGCTTGCCCGCGTCGACCAGGCGCGCAGTCAGCTTTCCTCGGCCGAGAACAACCTCGCCTACACCGAACTCCGTGCCGATACCGCCGGCGTCGTCACCGCGGTCCAGGCCGAGGTTGGCCAGGTGATGTCCCAGGGCCAAGGCGTCGTCCGTGTCGCACGCACCGACGAACTTGAGATCCTGGTCGGCGTGCCGGAGCATCGCCTGAAGGTCGTACGCGAGTCCGCCGCCGCCGCCTTCGAGCTGTGGTCCGACCCCGGCCGTCGCCATGCTGCCAGGCTGCGCGAGCTCTCGCCCAGTGCCGACCCCACCTCGCGCACCTATCCGGCGCGCTTCAGTATCATCGACCCGCCTGAATTCATCGGCCTCGGCATGACTGCAACGCTCCGCTTCGAGCGTCCCGAAGCAACGCCGGTGGCCGAAGTGCCGCTGGCCGCGATCTTCCAGCAGGGCACACGGCCGGCCGTGTGGGTGGTCGACAGGGCAAGCGGTGCGGTCGAACTCCGGCCCGTCGTCATCGCGCGCTGGCGCAATGACACCGCGGCGATCTCTTCGGGCGTGACGGACGGCGAGTTGGTCGCCACCGCAGGCGTCCACAAGCTCGAGGTTGGCCAGAAGGTAAAACCGGTACTGCAGGCCGCACGGCCCGGGACCTGACGCCATGAGCACGCGCACCAATCTTTCGGCGCTGGCCCTCAAGTACAGCACGCTGACCGTCTTCTTCATGGTCGCCCTCAGCATTGCGGGCGTCTGGGCCTTCATCAATCTCGGCCGCGCCGAGGATCCGCCGTTCACCATCAAGCAGATGGTGGTGTCGGCGGCCTGGCCTGGCGCCACCTCGCGCGAGGTCGAGCAGCAGGTCACCGACAAGATCGAGACCAAGCTGCAAGAGCTGCCCTACTTCTTCAATGTGACGAGTTACACCAAGCCCGGCGAGACGGTGATCTACGTCTCGCTGCGCGACGATGTTCCGCCAGCCAGGGTGGCCGACCTCTGGTACCAGGTCCGAAAGAAAGTCGGCGACATCCGTGGGAGCCTGCCGCAGGGCGTCGTCGGGCCGTTCTTCAACGACGAGTATGGCGATACCTACAGCCTGATCTGGGCCTTCGAGGCCGACGGCTTCTCGCCGGCCGAGGTCAAGGACATCGTGAAGGCGGTTCGCCAGCGCGTGCTGCGCGTGCCCGACGTCACCAAGGCCGACCTGTTCGGATTGCAGGACGAGAAGATCTACATCGAGTTCAGTCACACGCGCCTGGCCATGCTGGGCGTACCGGTCGACCAGATCCTCGACGTCATCCGCAAGCAGAATTCGATCGTGGCATCGGGCACGGTCGAAACAAGGGGTGAGCGCGTGGCCGTGCGCGTCGACGGCGCACCGACCTCGGCGGCCGACCTCGCCAACCTGCCCTTCAGCGCCAACGGCCGCACCCTCACCCTCTCGGACGTGGCCGAGATCAAGCGCGGCTACCAGGACCCGGTGCAGACTTCCATGCGCTTCAAGGGCAAGCCGGTGATCGGCCTCGGAGTCGTCATGGCGCCAGGCGGCAACGTGCAGACGCTCGGCAAGGCGCTGGAAACCACGATGGCCGAGGTGGAGCGCGACCTGCCGGTCGGCATCACCGTACACCGCGTCGCCAACCAGCCGGAAGTGGTCGACAAGTCATTCGAGGAGTTCACCTCCTCACTGCTCGAGGCGCTCGCCATCGTGCTGGTGGTGTCGTTCATCAGCCTGGGTGTACGCACCGGCATCATCGTGGCGCTCTCTGTGCCGCTGGTGCTGGCCATCACCTTCGTCGCCATGCTGTTGCTCGGCATCGACTTCCAACGCATTTCGCTCGGCGCCCTGATCATCGCGCTGGGCCTGCTGGTCGATGACGCCATCATCGCGGTCGAGATGATGATGGTGAAGCTGGAACAGGGTTTCAGCCGCATGGAGGCGGCCACCTTCGCCTATACCTCGACGGCCTTCCCCATGCTGACCGGCACCTTGGTGACGGCGGCGGGCTTCGTGCCCGTGGGCTTCGCCAAGTCGAGCGCCGGCGAATATACCAATTCGATCTTCTGGGTCGTCGGCATCTCGCTGATCGTTTCGTGGTTCGTGGCGGTGCTCTTCACACCCTGGTTGGGCTACCGGCTGCTGCCGACGCCGAAGGCGCATCATGCGGATCCTTACCAGGGCCGTCTCTACACGGCGTTCCGGCGTGTCCTCGTGTGGTGCGTGACCTGGCGCAAGACGACCATCGCCATCACGGCGCTGGCCTTTCTTGGCTCGCTCGGCCTCATGGGCCTGGTGCAGAAGCAGTTCTTCCCGACCTCGAACCGACCCGAGCTGATCGTCGACCTGCGTCTCGCCCAGGGCGCCTCCTTTGCCGCCACCGACAGCGAGGTGAAGAAGCTGGAGAAGATGCTGGGCGCCGATTCCGACGTCAGCCATTTCACCGCCTACGTCGGCGCCGGCAGCCCGCGCTTCTACCTGCCGACCGTGCCGGAACTGGCCAATGCGAGCTTCGGCCAGATCATCGTCATGACGAAGGACCTGGAAGCGCGCGAGCGCGTCTTTACAGCCCTGAACAAGGCCTTTGCCGAGGATTTCGAGGCTGTGCGGGCCCGTGTCCAGCGGCTGCAGAATGGCCCGCCGGTGGCCTACCCCGTCATGTTCCGTGTGCTGGGCGAGGATCCGCAGCAGGTCCGTGCCGTGGCAGAAAAGGTTCGTCAGGTCTTCAAGGCCGACCCCGCCACCCGCGACATCAACTTCGATTGGAACGAACTCGCCAAGACGGTGCGACTGGAAATCGACCAGAACAAGGCCCGCGCACTCGGCATCGATTCACAGATGCTCGGCAACACCCTGCAGACCCTGCTGACGGGCGTAGTGGTTACCCAATATCGCGACCGTGCCGAGAGCATCGACGTGGTCGCCCGCGCCGTGCCGAACGAGCGCCTCAGCCTCGAAGGGCTCGAGGCCATCAACCTGAGGACGGTCAATGGCGGCGTGGTCTCCCTCGCCCAGCTCGCGACGCTGCGTTTCGAGCTCGAGGAGCCGATCCTGTGGCGGCGCAACAAGGACTTGCTGATGACCGTGCGCGCCGGCGTGATCGACGGCGTGCAGGGCCCCGACGTCGCTGCCCGCATCGACACGGCGTTGGCCCCGGTGCGTGCCGACCTGCCGGCCGGCTATCGCATCGAAGTCGGTGGAGACAAGGAGGAGAGCGCCCGCAGCCAGGGCTCGATCTTCCGGATGATGCCGGTGATGGCCTTCCTGATGGTGCTGTTCCTGATGCTGCAGCTTCAGAGCTTCTCCAAGCTCGCCCTGGTGATGCTGACGGCGCCGCTCGGCATGATCGGCGTGGCGCTGTTCCTGCTGGCCTTCAATCAACCCTTCGGCTTCGTCTCGCTGCTGGGCACGATTGCGCTGGCCGGCATGATCATGCGCAATTCGGTGATCCTCGTGGACCAGATCGACCAGGACCTCGCCGCCGGTCATACCCCGTGGGATGCCGTGATCGACGCCACGGTGCGACGTGCCCGGCCGATCCTGCTCACCGCCGGCACCGCGATCTTCGCGATGGTGCCACTGTCGCGCAGCGTGTTCTTCGGGCCCATGGCAGTGGCCCTGATGGGCGGCCTGCTGGTGGCGACGGCGCTCACGCTCCTGTTCCTGCCGGCACTCTATGCCGCCTGGTTCAGGGTGAAGCAGCCGGTCGTTGCCGAGGCGCCTCCCGTGCGGCACGCGCCCCCGCCGCTGGCGCTCGCGGCAGAGTGATCAGGAGATGCGGCCTTCGGCCGTGTGAAGGTCGTCGGTCCGGGTCGCGCTGACGGTCAGGATGATCTCGATGCCACGCACGATATCGCCTAGAGCCATCGAGGGCGCGCCACCCAGCCGGGCCGCCTGCTCCGGAACATAGGGAATGTGCAGGAAGCCGCCGCGCATAGGGATCGGATGGCCCGCCGCGATGTCCATCAGGGCATAGAAGATGTGATTGCAGACGAAGGTCCCGGCCGTGTTCGAGACGGCGGCAGGCAGGCCCGCCTTGCGCATCTCCGCCACGCAGGCCTTGATCGGCAGCGTCGTGAAATGTGCCGCCGGTCCATCCTTTACCACCGGCATGTCGATCGGCTGCTTGCCGTCGTTGTCGCGAATGCGGGCGTCCTGGACATTGATGGCGACGCGCTCGAGGCAGAGCTCGCTTCGACCGCCGGCCTGGCCCACGCAGAGCACGATGTCGGGTCTGGTCTTCTCGATCGCCGCCAGCAGGACCTTCGCCGACTGGGCGTAGGAGGTCGGCAACTGGGCTGTGTGCACGACAACGCCACCGATCCGCTTTTTCAACCTGCCGACCGCAAGTGACGACGGATTGACCGCATCGCCCCCGAAGGCATCGAACCCCGTGACCAGCGCCTTCATGTCTCTCCCCAAAACGAAAGGGCGTCCTGGAAAGGACGCCCTGACGTTAGCCCGTGCGGCTGCAGCCGGCTACTTGTTCGCGGCGTCTACCGCGCGACGTGCCATGACGCCCACCAGATGAGCCCGATACTCGGAGCTGCCATGGATGTCGCTGTTGAGGCCCTCAAACGGGATCTTGATGTCCTTGATCGCCGCAGAAGAAAAGTTCTTAGTGAGCGCCTCTTCCATCGCCTTGACGCGGAAGACGCAAGCGCCGGCACCAGTCACCGCGACTCGCACGCCCGCAGCCGTCTTGGCTACGAACACGCCGACCATCGCGTAACGCGAGGCCGGGTTGGGGAATTTCACGTAGGCCGCCTTCTCCACCTTCGGGAAGCTGATCGAGGTGATCAGCTCGCCGTCGGCAAGGGCGGTCTCGAACAGGCCTTTGAAGAAATCGTCAGCAACGATCTTGCGGGTATTGGTGGTGACCGTGGCATTCAATGCCACGACCGCACCCGGATAGTCGGCTGCCGGATCGTTGTTGGCGATCGAGCCGCCGATCGTGCCGCGGTTGCGCACCTGGGGATCACCGATATGGCCGGCGAGATAGGCCAGCGCCGGGATCGCTGCCTTGACTTCGGCCGAGCCAGCGACGTCGGCGTGGCGCGTCATGCCACCCACCACGACACTGTTGCCCTCGATCTTGATCCCGGCCAGCTCCTTGACGCCGCCGAGATCGACCACGTCGCTCGGCCGCGCCAGACGCTGCTTCAGCGTCGGGATCAGGGTCATGCCGCCCGACATGGCGCGGGCTTCCGGCTTGCTTTTCAGCAGGCTGACGGCGTCGGCGACCGACTTCGGGCGATGGTATTCGAAATCATACATCTGAATTTCCTCCGTTTACTCTGCTGCCCTACTCGGCAGCCTGACGCTGCGCGCCCCTGATCGATTGCCACACGTTGAGCGGCGTGGCCGGCATTTCCACGTGCTTGACACCGACCGGCGCCAGCGCATCGTGGACGGCGTTCATCACGGCGGCGGGCGAAGCGATGGCCCCGGCCTCGCCGCAGCCTTTCACGCCCAGCGGATTGTGCGGGCAAGGCGTGACCTTGTAGCCGAGCTTGAACGACGGAAAATTGTCCGCGCGCGGCATGGTGTAATCCATGTACGAGCCGCTGATGAGCTGGCCAGTGCTCTTGTCGTAGACGGCGCCTTCCATCAATGCCTGGCCAACGCCCTGGACGATACCGCCGTGAACCTGTCCCTCGACGATCATCGGATTGATGATGTTGCCGAAGTCGTCGATCGCCGTAAACGCCACAATCTCGGTCGTGCCGGTCTCCGGATCGATCTCGAGCTCACAGATTTGCGTGCCGGCCGGATAGACGAAGTTCGCCGGATCGTAAAAGGCATTCTCGTCCATGCCCGGTTCAGTATCGGCATGCGGGTAGTTGTGCGGCACATAGGCTGCAAACACGACCTGGGCCAGCGGCACGCTCTTGTCCGTGCCCGCCACCTTGAAAGTGCCGTTCTCGAACTCGACGTCGGCAACCGACGCCTCCATCAAATGGGCCGCGATCTTCTTGCCCTTGGCGATAATCTTCTCGGTCGCCTTGATGATGGCCGATCCGCCGACCGCGAGCGACCGCGAACCGTAGGTGCCCATGCCGAACGGCGTCGTCGCCGTGTCGCCATGGACGATCTCGATCTGATCCATCGGCACGCCGAGCTTGTCGTGGATGATCTGGGCGAACGTCGTCTCGTGGCTCTGTCCGTGGCTATGTGCGCCGGTCATGATCTGCACGTTGCCAGTCGGGTTGAACTTGATCTGCGCCGACTCCCACTGTCCGACGCCGCCGCCCAGCTGGCCGATGACCTGCGAGGGTGCCAGGCCGCAGGCCTCGATGTAGGACGAGAAGCCGATACCGCGCAGCTTGCCGCGCGCCTTGGCTTCGGCGCGGCGGGCCTCGAAGCCCTTGTAGTCGGCGATCTTCATCGCCTCGTCGATGATCGGCGGGTAGTTACCCGAATCGTACTGCAGCGCCACCGGCGTCTGGTACGGGAAGGCCGTCGACGGGATGAAGTTCTTCCGGCGCAGTTCGGCCGGATCGATCTTCATCTCGGCCGCGGCCTTGCTGACGATCGTCTCGATCACGAATGTCGCCTCAGGTCGGCCTGCGCCGCGATAGGCATCGACCGGCGCCGTATGGGTCACCGCCGCCTTCACGTTGGCGTAGATGAGTGGTGTCGTGTACTGCCCGGCCAACAGGGTGGCATAAAGATAGGTCGGCACCGCCGTCGAGAAGGTCGAGAGATAAGCGCCCATGTTGGCGATCGTTTCGACCTTCAGCGCCAGGAACTTGCCGTCCTTGTCCAACGCCAGCTCGGCGTGGGTGACATGATCGCGGCCGTGGCAGTCGGTCTGGAAGGATTCGCTGCGTTCCGCGGTCCACTTGATCGGCCGGCCGACACGCGAAGCGGCCCAGCAGACCATCGTCTCGTCGGCGTAGCAGAAGATCTTGCTGCCGAAGCCGCCGCCGACGTCCGGCGCGATGACCCGCAGCTTGTGCTCGGGGATGCCCAGCACGAAGGCGGACAGGATGAGGCGCAGCACATGCGGATTCTGCGACGTCGACCACAGCGTGTAGTTGCCCGTGCCCTTGTCGTATTCCGCCGCAGCCGCGCGCGGCTCCATGGCGTTGGGGATCAGGCGGTTGTTGACGAGGTCGAGCTTGGTGACGTGGGCTGCCTTGCCGAATGCCGCCTCGACATCGGCCTTCACGCCGATTTCCCAGTCGTAAATGAGATTGCCCGGCGCCTCGGGATGGACCTCGGTCGCGCCCTTGTCGAGCGCCTTGGCGAGATCGATGGTCGCCGGCTTCACCTCGTAGTCGACCTTGATCGCCTCTGCGGCGTCCTTGGCCTCGTCATGGCTGTTGGCCACGATCATGGCGACCGTGTCGCCGACGTAGCGGACCGTGTCGACCGCCATCACCGGATGGGCCGGCGCCTTGTGTGGCTCGCCGTGCTTGTCCTTGACCACCCAGCCGCAGATCAGGCCGCCGACCTTGGCGTCCACCAGGTCCTTGCCGGTGAAGATGTTGACCACGCCCGGCATCTTGGCCGCCGCCGAAACGTCGATGCTCTTTATCTTCGCGTGGGCGTGCGGCGAACGCAGGAAGTAGGCGTAGGTCGCGCGCGCGAGAGGTAGATCGTCGACATAACGGCCAGTCCCGGTCAGGAAGCGCTTGTCTTCCGTCCGAAGGACCCTGGCGCCGATTCCGGTGGCAGCGGTCATGGGGCTACACTCCTGCTGACTTCATGGCCGGTGCGGCGGCCAGAATTGCCTTCACGATGTTGTGGTAGCCCGTGCAACGACAGAGGTTGCCTTCGAGTTCGCGGCGCACCGTCGCTTCGTCGAGCTGGTAGTTGTGGCGCTTCACCATATCGATAGCGCTCATCACCATGCCCGGAGTGCAGAAGCCGCACTGAAGGGCGTGGTTCTCGCGGAAGGCCTCCTGCATCGGGTGCAGCTTGTCGGCGCTTTCCGCCAGGCCCTCGATTGTGGTCACCTTCGATCCCTCGGCCTGAACCGCCAGGATGGTGCAGGACTTGATCGACTTGCCGTCGACATGAACAACGCAGGCGCCGCACTGGCTGGTGTCGCAGCCGACGTGGGTGCCGGTCATCCCCAGGTGCTCGCGCAGGAATTGTACCAACAGAGTGCGCGCCTCGACCTTACCCGAGACGGCCTTGCCGTTGACGGTCATGGCAACGGAAATGGTCATTACTCTTCTCCCTTACTTTGATTTGGTTCGCGCGGCCGCGCTAAGCGCACCCGCTAGGGCGTTGAATCAACTGTCGCAAGCCGCTCCTGCGGCGGTCAAGCGAATTGCGGGTGACAGTCGATCCGCCAGCAGGTGCTAACGACTCGCAAGGAACACCAGGACCAGCACAGCGGCGCCGACGCCGATGATGAGCCAGTGCTTGTAGCCTCGCTGCGCTGCAGCAGACGCCGCTGGGGCGGCCGCTGGTGCCGCGACGGGTGCCGTGACTTCGCCTGGCGGGGGGCCGCCAACCATGGTGGTGAATTTACTGAAGAACTCGTCGGCCAACTTACGGGCGGTGCCGTCGATCAGGCGCGCGCCTACTTGGGCGATCTTGCCGCCCACCTGGGCATCGACATTGTAGCTCAGGAGCGTGTCTGCGCCGTCCTCACGCAGGGTGACGACCGCGCCCCCCTTGGCAAATCCCGCCGCGCCGCCCTGCCCCTCGCCAGAAATCTTGTAACCATTGGGAGGATCCAGGTCGGAAAGCGTGACCTTGCCGGTGAAACTGGCGCTGACGGGCCCGATGCGCATGCGGACCTTCGCCTTCATCTCGGTATCTGACGTCTTCTCGAGCGACTCGCAGCCTGGAATGCACGCCTGCAGTACGGCTACGTCGTTGAGCGCCGCGAAAACCTTCTCACGCGACGCGGCGATCCTGTACTCGCCCTTGATTTCCATGTCGTAACTCCCGGCTGAACGCCTACCACTTGCTGGTATAGGAGTCCGGCGGCGGTTCTGCCAGTGGTTCGCGTATCGATACGTAAATCGTCGCCAGATAAGGGGTTGCCATCAGGATGGCGATGAAGCCGAACCAGTTGGCCTGCGTGTTCCAGAACAGCGTCCGGATCACCCACCGGCCGCCGTCGGCCGAGACGAAGCCGCCGGCGCCGCCGTCGTGCAATTTGATGGCGCCCTCGGTCACAACCATGACCACCGCCCAGAAGATCAGCAGCCCGGCCAGGACGATTTCCGGCAGGACCGGCCTGATGCGGCTGAACGAGCGGTCCATGCGCACGAACCCGCGGCTGCCGTCGTAGCCCAGCAGGCGACCGAACGAGAGCGCCTTGGAGATGCGGTGGGAGCGCGACGCCGGCTCCGTGCGCAGGATGGTGATGGTCTTCCAGACCATCAGCACGATGCTCGGAATGACGAAGCTCCAGATCGGGAAGTCGCGGTAGCGGCCGTCGATGGCGATCTGTCTGAACCAGTCGCCGATCCGGATGACGCCATCGTACCAATCGATGCTGATGACGACGAGATAGAAGATGCAAAGCACCGTCAGGGCCAGGTAGAGCACCTGCGCCATCAGGTCAGCACGCTGGACGATGCGGTAGCGCGGCAGCGCGCGCCAGGCCCGCCACGCTTCCGTGACGCGGGCACCATAAAGCGACGGATCGGCCATCTTGCCGGTCAGGCTGTCGGCAATGCCGCGAAGCAAGGCATAGCTGAACAGGGCAAGCAGCACCGCCCAGAATACGACGCCAACCATGCGCTCGAAGTAGAAGCTGCGCGAGACGTCGATCCACGTCGC
>CAMAYC010000086.1 GCA_945862125.1 Reyranella massiliensis 521 | reverse complement strand
CCAGGACGGGATCGTCCGCTCGGTGGAAGCCGATCCCGACTACAAGTACCGGCCGGAACCAGAGACGACGCTCGACGCGCTGCGAAAGGTCGTGGGCGGTTGACGAAGGCCGTCGCAACGCAGAATGCCATGGCGCGGAGCCACTCGATCGCTCTTTGCCATGGCCGACAAGCCGCAGTGCACGGCGCGCAGACCCCGAGCCCGCCGTGACAAGAGTGCCGCGCTAGCCCTGCGCGTCGAAGAAAGCGTCGGCGCTCTCGACCTCGACCAGCCTGCCTTTTCGAATCTCCAGGAAGCGCGTCGCCGCAGTGCGGGTGAAGTAGCGGTCATGCGAGACGAAGAGGCAGGACACCTCGCCCTGCTCCAGCTCGGCCTCCAGCGCCTCCTGGCCCTCGATGTCGAGATGGTTGGTCGGCTCGTCCAGCAGGTAGATGTTGGGCCGCAGCAGTTTCAGGCGCAGGAACACCAGCCGCGCGCGCTCACCGTGGCTCAGGAGGCCGATCGGCTGGCGGACGCGCGCAAAGGCGAAGCCTGCCTGGGCGAGCAGCCGGATCGCCTCCTTCTCGGTCGCACCCTCGGCGCCGGCGACATAGTCGAGCAGCGTCACCTCGAGCGGCAGGTCGCGCATGCTCTGGTCGAAATAGACCAGCCGACACGACGGGTTGAAGCGGATCGCGGCCTGGCTGTCGTAATGCTCCAGCGCCGGGTCGTAGGCCGCGGCAAGCGCGGACAGCAGCGTCGACTTGCCGGCACCATTCACGCCCAGCACCGCCACGCGGTCGCCAGCGGCCACGGTCAGGCGATCGATCGCCAGCAGCTTGCGCCCGCCGCCCCCAACCGTACCGGGCACCATGACGTCGAGATTGGTGAGCCGGAGCGCCACCTTGGCGTCGATCTCGCCCTCGCTCAGCTCCAGGCGGCGCTCGCGCGTGGTGTAGGTCTGGGTCCGGCCGGCCTCGATCTTCGCAATCCGCGACTCGACGGCGTTCTTGCGCTTGTTGAGGTCGGGGTTCTTGACCGCCCATACCTTGTAACGCGCCGCCGCCCGCTCCAGCCGCTCGATCTCCTTGGCCTCGAGCCGGCTGCGCGCCGCCGCCGTCGCATCGCGGCGCAGCAGCTCCTCGCGCGCCAGCGAGAACCGCGTCTTAAAGGCATGGACGCCGTCCGAGCGCAGGAACAGCGTGCGTTCGGTCACGCGATCGAGGCACTCGCGGTCGTGGCTCACGATCAGCATCGGGATCTTGAACTCGACCGTGAGCCAGCGCTCCAGCGTGTTGATGTTGGCGAGGTCGAGATGGTTGGTCGGCTCGTCGAGAATCAGGAGGTCGGGCTCCTCCAGCCGCGCCGCGCCCGCGATCAGCATGAGCCGCTGCCACCCGCCCGACAGGGTGCCGAAGACCTGGTCGGCGATCTCCGGCGCGACGCCAATCTCGTCCAGCAGCACGTCGATGCGCCAGTCCTCGCCGGCGAGCCCCGCGCGTTCCAGCGCGATCCCCAGCACTTCACGCACCGTGCGCCCGGACAGCCCCTCCGGAATATCCTGCGGCAGGTTTCCGACTCGGAGCCCCCGGGAGCGGATGACCTGCCCGGCGTTCAGCTCCAGCTCGCCCGTCAGGCATTTCAGCAGGGTGGACTTGCCCGCGCCATTCTCGCCAACCAGCGCAGTGCGCGCGTCATCGAGCAGGAACGACACGTTCTCGAAAACGCGCCCTGCCCCGTAGTAGAAACTGGCATTCTCCATGCCCAGCACGGCCTGACGCGGCGCCATGATCGCTCTCGCAAGTCTCCAAGTTCAAACAGAGCGGCGGTTTTGAGGGGCGAGCCCGCGCAGGTCAATAGACTGCCCCGGGCATTGTCTTTCGCCGCACGCCGCGCCAGCCTGCCAACTGGGTTCCAAGGAGAAGAAAATGGCCGTCGTAGAAACCGAACGTCACGGGCAGGTGCTCGTGATCCGCATGAACCGGCCCGAGCGGCTGAACGCGCTCAGCCACGAGATGCGGACGGAACTGTCGAAGGCCTGGAATGATTTTCGCCACAGCAAGGAGTTCGAGGTCGCCATCTTCACCGGCACCGGCCGCGGCTTCTGCGCCGGCGAGGACATGAAGGAATCGCTGCAGACGGGCGTGGCCGGCGGGCAGCGCCCGGCGATCGAGGATCCGTTCATGTCGGGCAAGCTGGAGAAGCCAGTGATCGCCGCGATCAACGGCTTCGCCATGGGCGGCGGCTTCATGCTGGTCGAGCGCACCGACCTCCGCGTCGCCGTGCGCGAGGCGGTATTCGAGGTTTCCGAGGCCAAGCGCTGGTTGCTGGGCGGTTACAACCACGGCCATATCGCCAACGTGCCCTATCCCATCGCCATGGAAATGGCCCTGGGTTTCCGCTTCACCGCCCAGCGCTTCTACGAGGTGGGCTTCATCAATCGCCTGGTGGACGCCGACCAGCTCATGCCGACCGCGCTCTCGATGGCCGAGCACCTGCTGACCCTGCCGCCGGCGTCGCGGGTCAACACCGTGCACATGATGCGCCAGATGCGCCCGGCCCCGGGCCCCGAGATGCAGCGCCTGGCAGATGCCCTGCACGACCATGGCGCCAAGAGCGACCTCATGGAATCGCGCGCGGCCTTCGCCGAGAAGCGCAAGCCCAACTTCAAGGGCTGGAACGATCCCGAGGACCGCTACAAGCTGCCGACGCTCGATTCGGTCAAACCCAAATGAGACCGAGCGCTACTCGAGCTTGACGTTGGCGACGCGGATGACTTCGCCGTAGCGGGCGGCGTCCTCGGCGAGCACACGGGCAAAATCCGCCGATGACGTCGCCACGACGATCAGGCCGAAGTCCTTCAGCCGTTGCACGATTTCCGGACGGCGCACGGCCGCGCGGTAGGCTTCCTCCAGCCGCGCCTTGATCGGGGCTGGCGTGTCGGCCCTGATCGAGATGCCAAAGTCGTTGCTCGCCCGGACATTGGGATAGCCCACTTCCGCAAAGGTCGGCATGTCGGGAAACTCCGGCATCCGCTCGGTGTAGCTGAGGGCGAGGCCGCGCAGTTGCCCCGAGGCGATGTACTGCCGGCAGTCCGCCACGCCCAGGACGGACATCTGGATGCGATTTTCCAGAAGGTCGGCGACGATCGCCGGCGTGGCACGATACGGCACGTGGGCGAGGTCGACGCCGGCGGCGATCTTGAAGAGCTCGCCACCCAGATGCACCGATGTGCCGATGCCTGAACTGCCGAACGACCATTTGCCCGGCTGCGCCTTCGCCGCGGTAACGAATTCGGCCATTGTCTTGGGGCCGAGCTGGCTCGGCACGGCCATGAGCGTCGGCCCGACGGTGAGCCGCGAGAGCGGCGTAAAGGCGTCCATCTTGAAGGGAAGATTGGGCATCAGGAGCGCGATGATCGAGTAGCTGCTTCCCGTGAACATCAGCGTGTAGCCGTCGGCCGGAGCCGCTGCCACCGCCGCCATCGCCACCGTGCCGGTGGCGCCCGCCCGGTTCTCGACGACGACCTGCTGCCCCAGCTGCTCCGACACGATCGGGGCGAGCAGCCGCGACAGCACGTCCATGGAGCCGCCGGCACCGAACGGCATGATGACGCGGATCGGCTTGGTGGGCCACGCATCGGCCGTCTGCGCACCGGCGCCTGATATGCCTGCGGGCACGCTTGCCGCCACGATGCCGCCGCCCGTCGTCGCGAGCAGCTTTCGCCTCGTCACTCGGTTGATCATCGCTTGTCCTCCCAGGAGTTCGCCTACGTTATTGGCCGGATTTCACGGCAGTTGAATCGGCATGCGATAGAAGCGGATGGCGTTGTGGGCGAAGAACTTGGCGAGCGTCTCCGGCGTCTCCTTGGCCAGCGCCTCGCGCATGACGGCGACGATGCCGGGAAAATCCGTGGTCAGGGTCGAGACCGGCAGGTTGCTGCCGAAGACGATGCGGTCGGCGCCGAAGATGGCGGCGGCTTCCCGCACCACCCGGACATTGCTCGGCACGTCCCATTTGCCGTGCGGCAGGCCGAGCTCCGAAAGCTTGATGACGACGTTGGGGCAGTCGGCGAGAGCCGCAAGGCCGCGCCTCCAGATCGCGAGACCCTCCTCCGAGCGATCGAGCGGCAGGCCGGTGTGGTTCACGATCATGGGAATGCCCGGGAAGCTCCGCGCGACCTCGGCGCCTTCCTCCAGGTGCCAGTAGGGAATGCGCATGTCCCAGGACATGCCGTGCTTCTCCAGCAGTGCGAAGTTCCGCCGCCAATGGTCGTCCTGCATGGTGCCGGGGGCGCCGGCAATCGACACGTTCGGACCCTCCGACGTCACCGGTCGCGAGCGGATGCCGCGCATCATGGGCGACCGCGCATGGCCCGCCAGCACCTCGGCGCAATCCGGCTGAGTGAAGGTGACGTGGCCGACCGCCACAGAGGGCAGCTCATACTGCCGGTTCACCGTCTCCAACCATTCGGTCTCGGCGACTTGTTCGTTCGCGGCGCGGCCGGCCTGTATGTGGACGCTGCCGACGACCTTGTAGCCCGAGAGGTCGCCGACATAATCCGCCGGCAGGTAGTCGCGGCAGATCTTGCGATAGTCGCCGAGGAAGAAATTCTCATCGTACTGGTCCTGCTTGGTGGGATAGCGCCCGGCCTTCAGGTCCCAGAGATGATGGTGGGCATCGACGATCGGAATCGCGAAATCACGCGCCGCCAGGGTGCCGAGGAGGTTCATTTTTCCGCCCGCCATTTTCACTGCCTCGATGAGGCTGGCGCGCCGGGCCGATGTCAACAATGCATGCCCGCCCGTCGAAACGATCACGCCCCCTTAGATCATCCCATGGGATAGTCGTAGCGGATGAAGCCGACATGGCGCGCGACCTTGTCGTAAAGCAAGCGGGCGCGGTCATTGGGTCGGAGCGGCGGAATCTCGATCATGCCGCCTCGTCGCGCGCGGCGATCGCGCGGCCTAGGCCACGACCAGCGTCTTGAAGCCGCCGTAGGTCATCCGCTTCATGTCGAAGGGCATCTCCTTCGGCATGCCGGGGCCCGACAGACGCTTGTCGGCCATCACCTTGGCGTTGACCTTGTCGCGATGCGCGCGCGACTTGTAGACGATGTAGGAGAACACGACGGTCTCGCTGGGCTTGGTCTTCGCGAGCTTGGTGAAGGACACTCCCATCTTCACGTTGAGGTCGTCGCCGACGCACTCGCGGTAGTCGAGCGCGCCGTGATCGCGCCAGACCTTGCGGGCCATGCTCTTGTAGATCGCCAGCTTCTTCTTGGGCACGACCAGTACGAAGCCATCGACATAGGACATGCGTTACCTCCTGATACTTAACTTGATAGTTAAGCGATAGGGAATCGCACACCTTGTGTCAATCCGGGCTCAGCACCTGCAGCGCCAGCAGTCGCTTCGCCGCGAATGCCAGGAACGCCTCGATCTTGGGCGCTCGATGGGCGCGACCCTTGGTGACGAGATGAACCGGCAACGGCGGCAGCTCCCAGGCCTGCAGCAGGCGGACCAGCCGGCCGGCCGCGAGATCGTCGGCCACCTGGTAGGACAGGAGTTGGGCGATGCCGCGCCCGTCGCGGGCTGCGCGCAGGCGTGTCTCGACGTCGTCGACCCGCAATCGTCCGGTCATGTGCATCGGCGCGCCGCGCCGCACCCCGGCGAAGACCCAGTCCATCGTGCTGCGCGAGGTGCCGAGCACGGCCTCGTGCCTGGCGAGTTCATCGGGCGCCCGCGGCGTGCCGCGCCGCTTGAGATAGGCCGGGCTCGCCACCCACAGCCGGCGCACATGGCCCACCGGCCGCGCCGTCAGCGCCGAATCGGCAAGCGCACCGATGCGCGCCGCCACGTCGATGCCCTCCTCGATCAGGTCGACGTTGCGGTCGTTCAGCAGCAGCTCGACCTCCACGCCCGCGTGGGCATCCAGGAACTTCGAGACGAGCGGCGCGATGTGGCGGCGACCGAACTGGACCGGCGCGGTCACGCGCAGCAGACCACGCACCGGTGCCTCGCGGGCGCCCGCAGTCGCGGCCTCATAGTCCTGCATGAGGGTTCGCGCCTTGTCGTAGAGCGCCCGGCCGGCCTCGGTGGGCGCAAGGCGGCGCGTCGTGCGATCGACCAGCCGGACGCCGAGACGGTCTTCCAGGGCCGCGAGCGCGCGAGTCACGGCCGGTGGCGAGCGCCGCAGTCTCGCGGCGGCGCGCACCAGGCTGCCCTCCTCGACGATGCGCACGAAGACGCCGAGTTCGTCCAGACGGTCCATCGTATTCTTCCATGATTTGGAATTATGACTTTAACATTCGTGCTCTACCCGGCGCAATCGGCGAGACCTATCTTCTGCGGGTCACATCGAGGAGATTCGAGCATGCTGACGGGAAGCTGCCTCTGCGGCGGCGTCGCCTACGAGGCCGACGCGTCGCTGAAGCGCATCGTGCACTGCCATTGCCAGACCTGCCGCAAGACCCACGGCACCGCCTTCAGTTCGGTGACCGCCGTGCCGCGCGAAAGATTCCGCTGGCTGCGCGGCGAGGAACTGCTGGGCGCTTTCGAATCCTCGCCCGGCAAGTTGCGCCGCTTCTGCACCAGGTGCGGTTCCCACATCATGGCCGAGCGCACGGCGCAGCCTGTCGTGCTGCTGCGGCTGGGCTGTCTCGACACCAAGGTTGCCGACCGGCCCCAGGTCCATATCTGGCGATCCGACGCCGCGCCCTGGTACGACCCGAAGCAGTCGTTGCCCGAACAGCCGGAGGGGCTGTGATGAGCCCGCAGGACGGTCCTTCCGAGTTTCTGGCCTTCCATCGCGATGAACTGGCGGCACAGGTGCTCGCGGGCGGGCGTGTGGGACGCGCGCCGATCCGCTCCTTCATGCCCGACCAGCATCGCGCATTCTTCGCCGGCCTGCCCTATCTGTTCGTTGCCACCATGGATGAGCAAGGCTGGCCGGTTGCCTCGGTGCTTTCCGGCCAACCAGGCTTCGTCCAGTCGCCCGATCCGGTGACCCTGCGCATCGACGGCGGTCACGATACCGAGGGCGTTGCCGCCGGTCGCGAAATCGGGCTGCTCGGCCTCGATCTCACCAACCGGCGCCGCAATCGCGCCAACGGACATCTGACGGAAGTCGATGAAGGCGGCCTTGTCGTTCGCATCAGCCAGAGCTTCGGCAACTGCGCCCAGTACATCCAGACGCGGCAGCCGACCCCTGCAACAAGGACACCGGCACCGGTCGAACGCTTCGAGGGGCTCGATGAGGCGGCGCGGGCGCTGATCGGGACGGCGGACACGTTCTTCGTCGCCAGCCGTTCACGTCCCGAGATCGGCAGCGGCGGCGGCCTCGACATGTCGCATCGCGGCGGCCGGCCGGGATTCGTCGGCGTCCATGGCAACACGCTCGCCATTCCCGATTTCCGCGGCAACCGCTTCTACAACACGCTGGGCAACCTGCTGGGCGAACCCAGGGCGGGATTGTTGTTCATCGACTTCCCCTCGGGTGACCTGCTGCAACTGCAAGGCCGGGCGGAAATCGACTGGGCTCCCGGCAACTCGGGCCCGGAAGGCGCCGAACGGCTGTGGCGTGTCAGGATCGATCGCGGCTGGCGCCGGCGGGGCGCCTTTCCCTTCGCCTGGACCTTCGGCGACTATGCGCCGACGACACTCAGGACCGGGGTCTGGTGAGTCACTTCGCGGCGCGCAGGCGCGAGACCATGGCCTCGAGCGCGAGCACGTAGGAGTCGACACCGAAGCCCGCGATCATGCCGACCGCCGCCTCCGAAGTGACCGAGCCGTAGCCGCGCTTCTCGATGTTGGTGATGTGGATCTCGATCGCCGGCGCGCTGATCGAGCGCAGGCAGTCGCGCAATGCGTGGCCGGCATGGAGGAAGCCCGCCGGGTTGAACAGGATGCCGTCGATCTTGGCGCGGTCGGCCTTGTAGATCGCCGACACCGCGGCGCCCTCGGTGTTCGTGTAGAGAATGTCCAGCGACACGCCGAGCGCCTTCGCCTGGCGGCGAAGCATGTTGTCGAGTTCCTTGGCCGTCGTCGTGCCGTAGAGTTCGGGCTGGCGCCGGCCCAGATATTCCATGTTGGCGCCTTGAATCAGCAGCAGCTTCATTGCGTCCCCAAGTGCCCGGCACGCCGCCCCCACAAGCCCGCGCCGGTTGTTCCGGGCAAGCCTATACAATTTCCACACGAACTGAAACAACCGGAGAGCGGAACTGACCTACCGCGGCAGAGTGGTCGCGCCCATCAGCGCCTGGTCAATCGACCGAGCGCACTGGCGGCCTTCACGGATCGCCCAGACTACCAGCGACTGGCCGCGGCGCATGTCGCCGGCGGCGAACAGCTTGGGCACCGAGGTCTTGTAGTCGACGACGTTGGCCGCGATGTTGCCGCGCGGATCGAGCGTGACGCCGGCCTGCTCCACCATGCCGGGCTTGCGTGGCCCCAGGAACCCCATCGCCAGCAGCACCAGGTCGGCCTTGAGCTGGAAGGCGCTGCCCGCAATCTCCTGCATGCCCATGCGGCCGTCCGCGCCCTTGGCCCATTCGACGCGCACGCATTCCAGCGCCTCGACCTTTCCGTCTTTGCCGACGGCCCTCTTCGTCAGCACGGCGAAGTCGCGCGCCGCGCCTTCCTCCTGCGAGGACGAGGTCCGCATCTTGAGCGGCCAATCCGGCCAGGTCAGCGCCTTGTTCTCGCGCTCCGGCGGCTGCGGCATGACCTCGAGCTGGGTGACCGAAGCGGCGCCCTGGCGGTTCGAGGTGCCGATGCAGTCCGAGCCGGTATCGCCGCCGCCGATCACGACGACATGCTTGCCCTTGGCGCTGAGCGTGCCACGTGGCGCGGCGCGGGCCTCGTCGTCACCGGCGTTGCGCTTGTTCTGCTGCGTCAGGAACTCCATGGCGTAGTGGATGCCGCCCAGCTCGCGGCCCGGCACCTCGAGGTCGCGCGGCAGCTCGGCACCGCCGGTCAGCGCCACCGCGTCGTAGCCTTCGAGCAGCGACTTGATCGAGAGCGTGGCGCCAACCTCGACGCCGGTGCGGAACTCGACGCCCTCGGCCTCCATCTGGCGCATGCGCCGATCGATCAGCCGCTTCTCCATCTTGAAGTCGGGAATGCCATAGCGCAGCAGTCCGCCGATGCGGTCGGACTTCTCGAACAGCGCCACCGAATGGCCGGCGCGCGCGAGCTGCTGGGCGCAGGCCATGCCGGCGGGGCCCGAGCCCACGACGGCGATTCTCTTGCCGGTCTTCTTCGCGGGCACGAGCGGGACGACCCAGCCCTCGTCCCAGCCGCGATCGACGATGGCACACTCGATCGATTTGATGGTGACGGGGTTGTCGTCGATGTTCAGCGTGCACGCCGCCTCGCACGGCGCCGGGCAGATGCGGCCGGTGAACTCCGGGAAGTTGTTGGTCGAGTGCAGCATCTCGAGCGCATCCTGCCAGCGGTCGCGGCGCACGAGATCGTTCCAGTCGGGGATCAGGTTGTTGACCGGACAGCCGTTGTGACAGAAGGGAATGCCGCAATCCATGCAGCGTGCGCCCTGTTTGCCGATCTCGGCCGGCGGCAGCGGCAGCACGAATTCCTTCCACGTCTTGAGCCGCTTCTCGACCTTCTCGTAAGGCCGGTCCTTGCGCTCGATTTCCAGAAACCCTGTCGGCAGCCCCATCGACGCTACTCCGCCGCGACGGCCTTGGCCGCCGCCCTTTCCTGTGCCTGCACCAGCGCGCGCTTATAATCGCGCGGCATCACCTTGACGAAACATTTGAGCGCCGCGTCCCAGTCTTCCAGCAGTGCGCGCGCGTGCGCACTGCCGGTATGCAGGTGGTGACGCTCGACCAGGATGCGCAGGCGCTCGGCGTCGAAGCGCAGCACGTCGCCCATGCCGCTGTCCTCGACATCGTGCGAACGCTGGCGCGGGCGGCCTGGAGCGTCCGCCGCCTCCGGATCGGCCGGCGCAATCTTTTCGAGATCGACCATCGCCGGATTGCACAGCACGCCGAAGCGGGCCCTGGGATCGTAGACATAGGCGATACCGCCCGACATGCCGGCCGCGAAGTTGCGACCGGTATCGCCCAGCACCACCACGACGCCGCCGGTCATATATTCGCAGCCATGGTCGCCGGTGCCCTCGACGACGCAGACCGCGCCCGAGTTGCGCACCGCGAAGCGCTCGCCCGCGACACCCTCGAAGTAAGCTTCGCCCGCGATGGCGCCGTAGAGCACGGTGTTGCCGACGATGATGTTTTCCAGCGGATTGCGCTTCGACCCATTGGGCTGGCGCACCACGACGCGGCCGCCCGACAGGCCCTTGCCGACATAGTCGTTGCCGTCGCCCACCAGCTCGATCGAGATGCCCCGCGCCAGGAAGGCCGCGAAGCTCTGGCCCGCGGTGCCGGTCAGCTTCACCGATATGGTGTCGTCGGCCAGACCCGTATGGCCGGTGCGGCGCGCGACCTCGCCGGAGAGCATGGCGCCCACGGTGCGGTTGACGTTGGAGACGGGCAATTCGATGCGCACCGGCTGGCCTTTTTCGAGTGCCGGCTGAGCTGCCTCGATCAGCTTGTGATCGAGCGCCTTGTCGAGCCCGTGATCCTGGCGCTCGCTGTTGCAGATCGCGACGCCGGGCAGGGCCGGCATCTGGTGCAGCAGCTTGGTGAGATCGACGCCACCCGCCTTCCAATGGTCGAGCGCGCGGTGCATGTCGAGCCGGTCGACCCGGCCGGTCATTTCCGTGAGGGTGCGGAAGCCCAGCCGCGCCATGATCTCGCGCAGTTCCTCGGCCACGAAGAAGAAGTAGTTGATCACGTGCTCGGGCTGGCCGGTGAAGCGCTTGCGCAGGATCGGGTCCTGCGTGGCCACGCCCACCGGGCAGGTGTTGAGATGGCACTTGCGCATCATGATGCAGCCCGCCGCGATCAGGGGCGCGGTCGCGAAGCCGAACTCGTCGGCGCCCAGCAGCGCGCCGATGGCGACGTCGCGGCCGGTGCGGAGTCCACCATCAACTTGCACTGCAATACGTCCGCGCAGCCCGTTCAGCACCAGCGTCTGCTGCGTCTCGGCAAGGCCGATCTCCCACGGCGAGCCCGCATGCGTCAGCGAGGTCAGCGGTGAGGCGCCGGTGCCGCCCTCGAAGCCCGAGATGGTGACATGATCGGCGCGCGCCTTGCTGACGCCCGCCGCCACGGTGCCGACGCCGACCTCGGACACCAGCTTGACCGAGACGCGGGCCGCCGGATTGACGTTCTTGAGATCGTGGATGAGCTGCGCCAGGTCCTCGATGGAGTAGATGTCGTGGTGCGGCGGCGGCGAGATCAGGCCGACGCCGGCCGTCGAGCGGCGCACGCGGGCTATGTTCTCGTCGACCTTGTGGCCGGGCAGCTGGCCGCCTTCGCCCGGCTTGGCGCCCTGTGCCATCTTGATCTGGATGTCGTCGGCGTTGACCAGGTACTCGGTGGTGACACCAAACCGCCCCGATGCCACCTGCTTGATGGCCGAGCGCATGGAATCGCCGTTGGGCAGCGGCTTGAAGCGGTCCGCCTCCTCGCCGCCCTCGCCGGTATTCGACTTGCCGCCGATCCGGTTCATGGCGATGGCGAGCGTGGTGTGGGCCTCGCGGCTGATCGAGCCGAAGCTCATGGCGCCAGTTGCGAAGCGCTTGACGATGTCGGCCGCCGGCTCGACCTCTTCCAGCGGGATCGACTTGTCGGCCCACTTGAAGTCGATCAGGCCACGGATGGTGAGAAGCCGTTCGCTCTGCTGGTTGATGGTGGCGGCGAAGGCCTTGTACTCGTCGGGTAGATTGCCGCGCACCGCGTGCTGCAGCTTGGCCACGCTCTCCGGCGTCCAGGCATGGTCCTCGCCACGCAGACGGAAGGCATAGTCGCCGCCAGGATCGAGCATGGTGCGGTAGATCGGATTGTCGCCGTAGGCGTCGCGATGGCGGCGCACCGTCTCCTCGGCGATCTCGTTCCAGCCCGCGCCCTCGATGGTGGTGGCGGTGCCAGTGAAATACTTCTCGACGAATCCCGAATGCAGGCCGACCGCGTCGAAGATCTGCGCGCCGCAGTAGGACTGGTAGGTCGAGATGCCCATCTTGGACATGACCTTGAGCAGGCCCTTGCCCACGGCCTTGATGAAGTTCTTCTGAACCTCATAGGGCTTCAGCGGCAGGCCGTTCAGGACGCGGAGCTGTTCCAGCGTCTCGAAGGCGAGATAGGGATTGATCGCCTCCGCGCCATAGCCCGCGAGACAGCAGAAGTGATGGACCTCGCGCGCCTCGCCGGTCTCGATCACGAGCCCAGTCTGGGTACGGAGACCGCGACGAATCAGATAGTGATGCACGGCCGCGGTCGCCAGCAACGCCGGGATCGGCACGCGCTCGGCGGAAACCGCACGATCGGACAGGACCAGGATGTTGCGGTCGGCCAGCACGAAGTCTGTCGCTTCCGAACAGATGCGGTCCAATGCCTTCTCGAGACCGGCGGCACCCTCGGCCGCGGGCCAGGTCGTGTCGATGGTGGCGGTGCGGAAGGCACCGTCGAGCAGCTCCTCGATCGAGCGGATCTTCTCCAGTTCGGCGTTGGTGAGTACAGGCTGCGCCACTTCCAGCCGCTTGTGCGTGCCGGCATGGCGGCCGAGCAGGTTGGGCCGCGGGCCGATCATCGACACCAGCGACATCACCAGCTCCTCGCGGATCGGATCGATCGGCGGATTGGTGACCTGGGCGAAGTTCTGCTTGAAGTAGTTGTAGAGCAGCTTGGGCTTCTTCGAGAGCACGGCAATCGGCGTGTCGACACCCATCGAGCCGATCGGGTCATCGGGCTCGCGGGCCATCGGCTCGAGGAAGAAGTTGATGTCTTCCTGGGTGTAACCGAAGGCCTGCTGGCGATCGAGCAAGGTCGTCGGATCGTTCGACGGCGCCGGCACCGGCGGCTCGGAAAGCTCGCTGAGCTCCTCGAGCTTGTACTGCGTCTCCTTCAGCCATTCCTCGTAGGGCGCGGCCTCGGCCAGCGTCCGCTTCAGCTCCTCGTCCTCGACGATGCGGCCTTGGTCGAGATCGATCAACAGCATCTTGCCGGGCTGCAGGCGCCACTTGCGCACGATCTTCTCGTCGGGGATCGGCAGCACGCCGGATTCGGACGACATCACCACCAGGTCGTCGTCGGTGACGATGAAGCGCGCCGGGCGGAGTCCGTTGCGGTCGAGCGTGGCGCCGATCTGGCGGCCGTCGGTGAAGGCGATCGAGGCCGGGCCGTCCCACGGCTCCATGAGGGCCGCGTTGTACTCGTAGAAAGCCTTGCGCTTGCCGTCCATCAGCGGATTGCCAGCCCACGCCTCGGGGATCAGCATCATCATCGCGTGGCTCAGCGAATAGCCGCCGGCGACCAGCAGCTCGAGGGCGTTGTCGAGGCAGGCGGTGTCGGACTGGCCGTGCGGGATGATCGGCCACATCTTGTCGAGGTCGGCACCGATAAGGTCCGACTCCATCGTGCGGCGCCTGGCGTACATCCAGTTGACGTTGCCGCGCACGGTGTTGATCTCGCCGTTGTGGGCGATGAAGCGATAGGGATGCGCCAGCTTCCACGACGGGAAGGTGTTGGTGGAGAAGCGCTGGTGCACGAGGCAGAGCGCGGACTCGCAGAGCGGGTTGCGCAGGTCGGCGTAGAAGCTCTCGACCTGGGGCGCCAGCAGCAGACCCTTGTAGACCACGGTGCGCGACGAGAACGACGGCATATAGAGCTGCGCAAGTCCCGGCAGCTTGTGCTTCTTCTCGAGGTCCGCCAGCGGGTTCTGCGTCTGCTTGCGGATCGCCAGGATCTTGCGCTCGAAGGCATCCTGGTCGGCCACCTTGGCGCCCCGCCCGACGATCGCCATCTTGATCACCGGCATCTTCTCGATGACCGACTTGCCGAGCCCGGTGAGGTCGGTCGGCACGTCGCGCCAGCCGACCAGCTTCTGGCCCTCGACCTTGACGAAATGCTCCAGCCGCTTGACCGCGAATTTCCGCGCCGCCTCGTCCTGCGGAAGGAAGCACATGGCGACCGCGTAGTGGCCGGGCGGCGGCAGGTCGACGGCAGTCTTGCGGGCCCAGTCGCGCAGCAGAGCGTCGGGGGTCTGGATCATGCAGCCGGCGCCGTCGCCCATCAGCGGGTCGGCGCCGACGGCGCCGCGATGGTCGAGATTGACCAGAATCTGCAGGCCCTGGCGGACGATATCGTGGGTCTTGCGGCCCTTGATATCGGCCACGAAGCCGACGCCGCACGAGTCGTGCTCGTTGCGCGGGTCGTACAGTCCCTGTTTCTCGGGCAATCCCATCGACTCTGTCCTGCTGGCGCTCGGCGCAGCATCCCCCCCGGATGCGTCCGTCCGGGCATTATTAGCCCGGCTGTGGGGCAGGGTGAAAGCAATTGTTGCGGCGCAAAAGGCCCTGTAACTTGGTCGCAGTCGTCTTCGAAGGTGTGAAAGAGATGTCGGTCCGGTCCATTCGTCGCCTGTCGGCTTTTGCCGCCCTTCTGTCGGTCACTGCAGCCTTGGCCGCCTGTGGCGGAAAGGGCGCGAGCGAAGCCTACACCGGCCCGGGTTGGTACCTGGAGAAGCCCTACCTGCTCGTGGTCGCCGGGCCGAGGGTCTTCGCCGGACCAATGTCATACGACAAGTGCGAGGAAGAGCGCGCCAAGATCGGCGGCGATGCCGCCACCCAGATGCTCTGCGTCCAGCATGTCGGCAAGCCCACCAAGCACGGCTTCTACTAGCGAAACCGCAACCGCATAGCGGCTGTAACGCAAATCGGCTAAGCCTCCTCCCGGGTTGGGGAGTGATCGGTGCGTGGCCGCAATATCCTTTGAAAATGTGCGCAAGAGCTTTGGCGCCGTCGACGTCCTGAAGGACGTCTCGCTGAAAATCGCCGACGGCGAGTTCCTGACGCTGCTGGGCCCATCGGGCTGTGGCAAGTCCACCCTGCTCCGGATCGTGGCCGGCCTCGAGCACAACGACTCGGGCTCGATCACGATCGGCACCCGCCGCGTCGATGCCCTGCCCGCCCGGGACCGCGACATCGCCATGGTGTTCCAGAGCTACGCGCTCTATCCGCACATGACGGTGGCCGAGAACATCGGCCTGCCGCTCACGATGCGGCGCATGAACGCCTGGCAACGCCTGCCCGTGCTGGGCGCCCTGCTTCCCGGCACGCGTGCGGCGCGCAAAAGCATCGCCAAGGATGTTTCCGAAGCTGCCGACGCGCTCGACATCGGCCCGCTCCTGCAGCGTAAGCCGTCGCAGCTTTCGGGTGGACAGAAGCAGCGCGTGGCGCTGGGCCGTGCCATGGTCCGTCATCCCGCCGCCTTCCTGCTCGACGAGCCGCTCAGCAACCTCGACGCCAAGCTGCGCGTGCAGATGCGGTCCGAGCTCACCGAGCTGCAGCGCCGCCTCGGCGCCACGATGATCTACGTGACGCACGACCAGTCCGAGGCGATGACCATGTCGGATCGCGTCGCCGTCATGCTGGCGGGCTCGCTGCAGCAGGTGGCGCCGCCCCGGCAGCTCTACGATGATCCCGAGACGCTCCAGGTCGCGGAGTTCGTCGGCAGCCCCAAGATCAACGTCATGCCTGTAGCGCCCGAAAAGGGAGGCGGCTTCCACGCCGTGCGCCCCGAGGCGATGGAGGTCGTGGCCGCCGACGCCCCGGGCGCGATCGCCGGACGCATCCGCCTGGTCGAGCATCTCGGCTCCGAGAGCCTGGTGCATGTCGAGGTGCCGGGCTTCGAGCTGCCGCTGATCGCGCGGCTGGAAGCGATGAGCGCGCGCGATCCCCGGCGTGGCGAGGCGGTTGGGCTGCGGCCCCTGCCCGGCCGCGTACTCAAGTTCGATGCATCGGGGAGGCGGCTGCGTGATTGACGGCGGCAATCCCCCCGGAAACCCTGGCGAACGCCGCGCCGCCTATTGGCTGATCTCGCCGGCCTGGACGATGTTCGTCGTGCTGCTGGCGGGGCCCTCGCTCGCCGTGGTCGTATTGTCACTCACCGACTGGCAGCTCGGTGCGCCGACGCTGAACTTCGTCGGCTTCGGCAACTACGAGCAGCTCTTTGCCGACCGCGTGTTCTGGAAGTCGTTCGGCAATACCTTTGTTTATTGCCTGGTCGTCGTTCCGGGCTCGGTGTTCCTGGGACTTGGCCTCGCACTCTTGATCGAGGGTGCCACCTTCGGCCGGGCCTTCTACCGCGCCGCCTACTTCCTGCCCGTGACCTCGACCCTGATCGCCATGGCCGTGGTCTGGGAGTTCCTGCTGCATCCCAGCGTCGGGCTGATCAACATCGTGCTCGAGCAGTTCGGCCTCCACGGCGGTGACTGGTTGAAGAACCCCGGCAAGGCACTGTTCACGCTGGCCGGGATCGGCATCTGGCAGTCGGCCGGGCTCAACATGGTCCTGTTCATGGCCGGCCTGAAGGCGATCCCGCCGGATCTCTACGAGGCCGCGGAGATCGACGGCGCGTCCTCGGTCTGGGAGCGATTCCGCTGCGTCACCTGGCCGATGCTGGGACCGGCGACCCTGTTCGTCACCGTGGTGTCGGGCATCCGCTCGTTCCAGGTGTTCGACACCGTCGAGGTGCTGACCAAGGGCGGGCCGAACAAGTCGACCGAGGTGCTGCTCTATACGATGTACACCGAGGCGTTCAATTTCTTCCGCACCGGCTACGGATCCGCCATCACCGTTGTGTTCCTAGTGGTGGTGCTGGCCCTCACGCTCCTGCAGGTGAAGGCCGGCGAGAAGAGGACGCACTACGGATGAAGCGCCGCGGCACCTTGTTCGGCCACGTGCTGCGCCACGCCGTCCTGCTCGCCGGGCTGGTGATCATGCTGGCGCCTTTCGTCTGGATGATCTCGACCTCGCTGAAGCCGCCGAACGAGATTTTCTCGACAAAGCTCAGCCTGCTGCCGACCAACTGGGCAGCGGCCGAGAACTACACCAAGGCCTTCACCAAGGTGCCGCTGCTGCGCTACCTGCTGAACGGCGTGATCGTAACTGGCGGCATTTTCCTGCTGCAGCTCATCGTGGCGCTGCCCTGCGCCTATGCCCTGGCCAAGCTGCGCTTCCGGGGCCGCGACATCCTGTTCACCATGGTGCTGATCGGCCTGATGATCCCGGCCCAGGCGCCGGCCATTCCGCGCTACGTCATGCTCTATCAGGTCGGCCTGCTCGACACCTACGCCGCCCTGATCCTGCCCTTCGTCTTCTCCGCCTTCGGCATCTTTCTGATGCGGCAGTTTTTCAAGACCGTGCCCGACGACCTGATGCATGCCGCCCGCCTCGACGGGCTTGGTGAATTCGAGATCCTGTGGCGGATCATGCTGCCGCTCGCGATGCCCGCCATGCTGGCTTTCGGGGTGATTTCGATCGTGACCCACTGGAACGATTTCTTCTGGCCGTTGATCGTTATCCAGACCGGGGACCTCGCCACGCCGCCTCTCGGCACGCTATTCTTCCGCAACGAAGAGGCGGGCAGCGATTTCGGCCCCCTGATGGCCGGCACGGTGGTGATCACCGCGCCGCTGGTACTTCTCTTCCTTGCCGCACAAAGGCGCTTCATCGAAGGAGTTACGCTCAGCGGCATCAAGGGATGAAAGAAAACGGCAACATAGCCGTGTGATTGAGGAAACGTCTCAGGAGGGACAGAAAATGCGCAAGCTTCTAGGAATGGCGGCACTTGCCGCCGCGGTCGTCACGGGTCCGATGGTGGGTCCCGCGGCGGCACAGACCGAAATCGTCGTGCAGTACCCGATCCCCGACATCTTCAAGGATGTGCACGAGGAGATCGCCAAGCAGTTCATGGCGGCCAATCCGAACATCAAGGTGAAGTTCACCCAGCCGACCAAGGAGTACGAGGACGCCACCCAGCAGGTGCTGCGCAACGCCGTCACCGGCCAGCTGCCCGACGTCACCTTCCAGGGCCTCAACCGTCAGCGCATCCTGGCCGACCGCAGCATCGCCCAGCCGCTCGACGGGCTGATCGCCGCCGAGAAGGATTGGGGCAAGGCAGGCTACGACGGCGCGCTGCTGACCCTCGGTCAGGTCAAGGGCAAGCAGTACGGCATGGGCTTCTCGCTCTCGACGCCGATCATCTACTTCAATGCCGACCTGGTGAAGAAGGCCGGTGGCGATCCCGACAACTTCCCCAAGACCTGGGAAGGCATTTTCGCGCTGGCCAAGAAAATCAACGACCCGGCCAACAAGATCGCGGGCTTCCACTTCGACTGGGACATCACCGGCAACTGGATGTGGCAGGCGCTGGTCTTCTCCAACGGCGGCACCATGCTGACGCCCGACGAGAAGAAGGTGGCGTTCGACGGTCCGGCCGGCCAGAAGGCGATCAACACGCTGCGTCTGATGATGACCGACGGCACGATGCGCGACGTGAGCCAGGCGACTGCGCTGCAGGACTTCGTGGCCGGCCGCCTCGGCATCTGGGCGCACTCGACCTCGCGTCTGGGCGGCGTCACCAAACAGTCCCAAGGCGTGTTCACGCTGCGCACCGCGACTTTCCCGCTGGGCGCCGGCGCCGACTCGCGCCTGCCCGCCGGCGGCAACGTCGCCATGATGCTGGCCAAGGATCCGGCCAAGCAGAAGGCGGCCTGGGAATACATCAAGTTCGCCACCGGCCCGGTCGGCGCCACCATCATGGTCAAGGGCACTGGCTACTTCCCGGCCAATGCGCTGCCGGCCAAGGACGCGAAGATGCTGGGCGACTTCTACGCCCAGAACCCCAACCACCGCGTCGCCATCGGCCAGCTCCCGAGCATGACCGCCTGGTACGCCTTCCCCGGCGAGAACGGCCTGAAGATCACCGACGTGATCAAGGACCATCTGCAGAGCGTCGTGAACGGCAGCGCCAAGCCGGAAGACGCGCTGAAGAAGATGACGACGGATACGCAGGCGCTGCTTCCCAAGTAACGCCTCTCTCCCTTACCCTCTCCCCGCGCCGCCGCGGGGAGAGGGCCAAGGAAGACATGCAAAAGTTCATTCACATCACTGACACGCACTTCGTTCCGCCGGGCAATCTGCTCTACGGGCTGAACCCGATCGACCGGCTGGCGCTCTGCGTCGCCGACGTGAACCGCAATCACCCGGATGCGGCCTTCGCGATCCTGACGGGCGATCTCGCGCACAAGGGCGAGCCGGAGGCCTATGCGGCGCTGAAGCGCGAGCTCGACAAGCTCGTGATCCCCTACCACCTGCTGGTCGGCAATCACGACGACCGCGCCAATTTCCACGCGACATTCCCTGAGGCCAAATTCGACGAGAACGGCTTCGTCCAATACACGCTCGACATGGGCGAGGGCGTCACGGCCGTCTGCCTCGACACCAACGAGCCCGGCAAGCCGTGGGGCACCTTCTGCGAGAAGCGCGCGGCCTGGCTCAAGGCAACGCTCGATCGCCTCGGGATCGCCCCGGTGATGATCTTCATCCATCACCCGCCCTTCAAGGTGCGGCTGAAGCGGATGGACGACATCTCGCTGCTCGAACCGCAGCATTTCATCAAGGCGATCGAAGGCCGGACCAATATCCGGCACCTGTTCTTCGGCCACCTGCACCGGCCGATCGCCGGCGCCTGGCGCGGCATCCCGATCTCGACGCTGCGGGCAACCAGCCACCAGGTGGCGCTCGATTTCGTCATAGAAGGCCGCAGTCCCGGCAGCCACGAACCGCCGGCCTACGGCGTCTGCCTGCTGGAAGAGGACCAGATGATCGTGCACATGCACGATTATCTCGACCGGACACACACCTTCCTGCTGTAGGGCGGCGCCCCAAAATGGGCTAGCATGGCGGGCCGAGCGAGCGATCAGCAGGAGGGTCCGACATGGACATCCGACACGACGCGTCCGTTTACGAGCCCAGCGTCACTCCAGAAACTCCGCACGGGCCATGGCCCGAAAACTCGCTCGCCCGCGTCCCCTACTGGGTCTACCAGGATCCCGACAACTACACCCGGGAGCAGCGCCGCATCTTCGAGGGTGCCACGTGGAATTTCGTCTGCCTGGAAACCGACATTCCTGAGAAGGGCGACTATCGCACCAACCAGGTGGGCGGCATGCCGGTCATCGTGGTCCGCGCCGCTGATGGCTCGATCAACTGCTTCGAGAATCGCTGCGCACACCGCGGCGCCCTGATCGCCTTCGACGACGGCGGTAACGTCCAGAACAACTTCAAGTGCATCTACCACGCCTGGAGCTACGACCTCGCCGGCAACCTGAAAGGGATCGCCTTCGAGCACGGCGTCAACGGCGCCGGTGGCATGCCCAAGGACTTCAAGCGCGAGACACACAGCCCGCGCAAGCTGCGCACGACGAACCTGTGCGGCCTGGTGTTCGCCACCCTCTCCGATGACACGCCGCCGATCGAGGAATATCTCGGCACCGAGATCACCGGCCGCGTGCGCCGCGTGCTCAACCGCCCGATCCGGATCATGGGCCGCTTCACCCAGCCGCTGCCAAACAACTGGAAGCTCTATGTCGAGAACGTGAAGGACACCTA
>CAMAYC010000085.1 GCA_945862125.1 Reyranella massiliensis 521 | reverse complement strand
GCAACTGCCAGTCCTGCGGGCGGCTCTCCTGGCCCATCAGGCCAGGCACGCCATCAGCCCAAACCTTGAACTGCACGCCAAGGCCGCATAGGCTCAAAAACTGAGCATGCTTGCTGAGCTATTTTCAACAAAGAGCGGGACATCCCCCGGCTTCGACGGCGCCGGCCCGCAGCCGATTCACGAACCCGTTCCCGGCCCGGATCGTCTCGGCGAAAAGATCGTCCTTCGAGGTGAAATGGGCATAGAAGGCGCCTCGGGTGAGGCCGGCCGCCAGCATGATGTCGTCGATGTTGGTGCCGGCGTGCCCGCGCAGGCGGAACAGCCGAGCGGCGTGTTCTAGGATTTCGACGCGGGTGCGGGCCTTGCGAGCGGGGCTGGCGGGCATTGTTGCCTCAATAAATGTCGATCAACATATCATATGTTGGTCGACATATCATGCGCTCAGACCGTCGATTGGGCCGCGCTGGTGGCTGCGTCACGCTCGGCGAGATTGAAGACCTCGATGAAGGCTGACGGGGGCTGAGCGCCGGAGACGGCATACTTGCGGTTCACGATGAAACAGGGGACGCCATTGATGCCGAGGCGCCGGGCGTAGACGTCGGACGCCACAACCTCCTGGCGACCCTCGTCGCCGTTGAGGTAGCGCCGTGCCAGTGTCGCGTCGATCCCGGCACGTACGGCGCATTCGACCAGCGTATCTTGATCGCCGATGTCGAGGCCTTCCTCGAAATACGCTTTGAAAAGCTCGGCCACAACCTCGTCCTGTACCTCGCTCTTGGCGCTCCAATGAACCAACCGGTGTGAGAGCACGGTGTTGGGCGTGCGCTTGATGCGCGAAAACTGGAATTCGATGCCCGCCTCGCGGCCGCTCTCGGCGATGGCCTGGTAGATCTGACGTGGGCGGTCGCCGCCGCCGAACTTGGCGCGGACATAGTCGTCGCGGGTCATGCCTTCGACCGGCATGTCGGGATTGAGCTGGAACGGCCGCCATGAAATGGCGACGTCGCTGCGCCCGCTGGCCACCAGGGCGCGTTCGAAGCGGCGTTTGCCGATATAGCACCAGGGGCAGATCGTATCGGAGACGATGTCGACGTAGATCATGACGCTTTTCCTTGAGGCGCTGCAGCCATCGTACGCTTTTCGCGCCAATGCAGGAAGAGACCGGCCGCGGCGGCTACGCCGAGGGCCGTAGAAGTGAGCCAGGCCGCGCTCGGCCAGCCGGCCCCCGCGACCAGTGCACCGGTAATCGGCGGGCCCAGTAAGCCGCCGATATTGGACCCCTGCATCAGCAGACCAGTGGCCGCGCCCGCGAGCTGCGGTCGCGGTGCATGGACCGGAATGGCCGTAAACAAGGAGCCGGGAATGACGCCGATTACGGCGGAATAGATGCCCGCCAGGACCAGCCGCAAAATATCAGGCACACCATCTACGAAGATGCCGGCGGCACAGAACGACATGGTGACCGCGGCGCCCACGATCACGAACACCCGCGGCACGCCGTGATGGAGCAGCCAGCCGGCCGAGAGGTTGCCGGTGACGTTCACCATGGCGACCAGCGCGGTAACGATGGCTGCGGTCGAGGTCGAGAAGCCGAGCCGGTCGATCTGAAGCGTAGGCAGAAAGCCCACGACCGCGAACCAACAGCAGGAATAGGCGGCAAAGCAGAGGGCGATGGCGAGCGGGCCGCCGCTGCTTGCCACTTCCTTCATGTCGCCGAGGACCGGGCGGTGGCTGGCCGGCACGGGGTCGAGTTCGCGCCGCCGCTGACCGACCACGAGCAGGGCGATCAGCATCAAGATGGTGGCGATCGAAGCCACGAACCAGACGATGCGCCAGGAGGTGAGCGGCAGGATGACGGCCGCGATCAACATCATCGTCCCGGCGCCGGCCGGCATGTAGGTTGTCCAGATTGCCATGGTGATGCGCTGACTGGCCGGCGTGCAGATCCGTAGCAGCAGGGTCGGGGCGGCAACTGTGACGGCGATGAAGCCCAGCCCCTCGATCACGCGCGTCACCAGCAACAGGTCGACATCCACGGCAAAGGCGCCGAACAGGCTTGCGACCGCGCAGAGTCCGGTCCCGAGCAGGACGAGGCGGCGATGCCCGAAGCGGTCGGCGGTGAGCGCGATCGCCATGCCGCCCAGGGCCGTGACCAGATTGATGGTCGAGAGCAGCCAGCCGGCCTGGCGCAGGCTCGCATCCAGTTCCGCGCGGATCGACGGGATCGACGGCGGCATCTTGCCGACATGAAACGCGGCAACGACGCCGGCCGCGACCAGGAGAGCAATCAGCGGCCAGGGGGTGCGCATGTTTCCTCTCGCAACGGCTCTCGCCTATAAGGCGGGCATGAAACAAGGGAGCCGCGGCGATGTCCAAGTTATTCGACCTTAGCGGTAAGGTCGCCCTGGTTACCGGCGCGTCATCGGGTCTTGGCGCGCATTTCGCGCATTGCCTCGGCGCGGCAGGCGCCTCGGTCGTGCTGGCCGCGCGCCGCGCCGACCGGCTCGCGTCTCTGCAGGCGGAACTCGGCGGCAAGGGCGTAAAGGCCACGGCCGTCGATCTCGACGTGCAGTCCGGCGCGTCGATTACCGCTGCGCTCGAGGCGGCGGGGCCGCTCGACATCGTGGTCAACAATGCCGGCATCTCGATCGTGAAGCCGGCACTAGAAATGCCGGAAGAAGATTGGGATTCTGTCGTCGACACCAACCTGCGCGGCGCCTGGCTGGTGGCGCAGGGCGCGGCCAGGCGCTGGGTCGCCGGCAAGCGGGCGGGCAGCATCGTCAACATCGCCTCGATCCTGGGCCTGCGCACCATCGGTCAGGTGGCGCCCTACAACGCGTCGAAGGCAGGACTCATCCACCTCACGCGCGCGCTGGCGATGGAATGGGCGCGCCACGACATCCGCGTCAACGCGATCTGCCCGGGCTACATCGAGACGGAGATGAACGGTCCGTTCTGGAAGACACCGGGCGGACAGCGCCTGATCGAGCGCATCCCGCAGCGGCGGATCGGCCAGCCCCAGCATCTCGACGGCGCCTTGCTGCTGCTGGCTTCCGAGGCTGGCGCGTTCATGACCGGCAGCGTCGTGACCGTCGACGGCGGACACACGGTCAATTCGCTGTAGCGATCACCAGCCGTTGATGCGGTCGTAGACGTCGACCACCGACTTGCCGCCGTCGAGATCGCTGTCGACGACGTAGTAGCGGTCGTAGGCCGCGGCGGTGATGCAGGCGTGATTGGGCAGGATGCGGACCCGCGACCCGACCGGCAGGTCGGCGTAAGGCAGGGGATTGTCCGACCCCACGAAGCCGTGCTCCTGCGAGCAATCGACCACCGCCAGGCCGGCCGTGGAGCCGCCGGCAATCGTGCCGAAGCCGACCTTGGGCTGAAATTCCTGCGCGCTGATGTCCTTGGACAGCGCGAGCGCGCCGGCATCGACCAGAAGCTGGTTGCGGTGCGGATAGTGGCCGATCACCGAGGCCAGCACCGAGAGCGCGAGATCGCCGGCGCCGCAGGAGCCGATGAACTCCTGGTCGAGATCGTTGAAGACATAGACGCCCGGCCGCATCTCGGTGATGCCGGTGAAATCCCTCGAGTGCATCGCCGTCGGCGTCGAGCCGCCGGACACGATCGGGCAGGGGATGCCGGCGGCGCGCAGCGCTTCTGCCGCGCCGACGATGGCGCGGCGTTCCTGCTCGGCCACAGCGGCAAGGCCGTCGGCCGTGCTTTCGTGATAGGAGTGGCCGGCATGGGTCATGACGCCAGCCAGATCGACGCCTGGTGCCTCATGCAGCACCCTGGCGATGTCGAGCAGGCCCGGCAGCGCCGGGAAGGGCAGGCCGGCGCGGCCGGCGCCGCTGTCGATCTCGATGAAGACGGAGAAAGTGTCGCCCGACGCGGCAGCCGCGGCGATGGCTTTGGCAACGCCCAGATTGTCCGTCACGACCCGCAGATTGACGCCCCGGCGGCGCAGTTCGGCGATGGCCGGGAGCTTGGCCGGCACGATGCCGACGCCATAGAGAATGTCCTTGAAGCCGCCGTCGGCGAAGTAGCGCGCTTCCGCCAGGGTCGACACCGTGATTCGCCCGTCGTGGCCCTCGACGGCCATGCGACCGACCTGGACCGATTTCGCGGTCTTGAGATGGGGGCGCAGCATCACGCCGGCGTCGCGGAGCCGATCACTCATGCGCTTGAGGTTGCGCCGCAGGATCGCCCGGTCGAGAATGAGGGAGGGCGTCGGGAGTTCGTCGATCGTCTGTGTAGCCATGGACGGAATTCTAGCATGCCGATCGAAAACGAACGCAAATTTGTCCTCGACGACGACGGCAAACTCGAAGCACGCCTGGTACAGGTGCCCGGCGTCACACGCTCCCTGCTGAAGCAGGCCTATCTCGATGCGCCCGGCCTGCGCATCCGGTCTATTGAGACCGATGGCAGGCGTGCGCATGTCTTCACTTACAAGCGGGAGATCGAGGGGCAGGTGGTGGAGATCGAGACCGACATCGTCGCGTCGGACTTCGACCGCCTGTGGACCCAGCGCCGCGAATCGCTCTGCAAGACGCGCTATTCCTGGCCGGACGGGCGTTTCCACTGGGACGTGGATTTCTTCAAGACAGAGGACGGTCGGACCTACTTCGCCATGGCCGAGGTCGAGATGCCGGAGAACGACACGATGCCGCCGCCGCTCTCGGCCCGGCTGGCGAGCCACTTCCTGGCCGACGCGCCGCATCGCGACCCGCGCTTCACGTCCAAGCGCTTGTCGGATCCCGTGTTTGCCGAGAAACTGCTGGCCGACATCCGCATGAAGGGCAAAGTGGAATGAAGATCGCCAGAATCGACAGCCATTCGGTGAAAGTGCCCTTCACCTTCGGCGGCAATCCGACCGGCTATGGCGGGCGCAACTGGACGACCAACAACATCCTGCTGGTCCGGGTCGAGACCGACACCGGCCTGGTCGGCTGGGGTGAGGCCTTTTGCTACGGTTGCACCGACGCCGTGCGGGCGGCGCTCGAGCACATGATTGCGCCCATCGCCATTGGCCGCGATGCAGGTGACATCGGCCGGCTCTCGCGCGACCTGCAGCAGATGCTGCATCTCTTCGGCCGCTACGGCATCACCACCTTCGCCCTGTCGGGCCTCGACATCGCGCTGTGGGACATCGCCGGCAAGGCTGCAAACCTGCCGCTGCACCGGCTGCTGGGCGGCGCCGGACGCGAGAGCCTGCCGGCCTATGCCAGCCTGCTGAAGTACCGCGATCCCGAGCGCGTGGCCGCGCGGGTCAGCCAGGCGATAGGGCAGGGCTATCGCCACATCAAGCTGCACGAGACGGAAGAAGCCGAGGTCAAGGCGGCGCGCCTGGCGGCCGGTGACGACGTGGCGATCATGGTCGACACGAACTGCCCGTGGACGCCCGAGCAGGCGCGCCACATGACCCTGAAGCTGCGGCCATACAATCTGCATTGGCTTGAGGAGCCGATCTTCCCGCCCGAGGACTTCACCGCGATCGCCAAACTCCGCGCCGGCACCGGTGTCGCCATGGCGGCGGGCGAGAACAACTGCACCTCGTTCCAGTTCCGCGAGATGTTCGCGGCCGGCGCAGTCGACTATGCGCAACCCAGCGTCACCAAGGTGGGCGGCGTGACGGAGTTCCAGAAGGTGGCGGTGCTGGCCGATGCGGCGGGCGTCACGCTGATGCCGCACTCACCCTATTTCGGGCCGGGCTTCCTCGCCACGCTGCATTTGATGGCTGCCCGCGCCGAGCCGGACGGCATGATCGAGCGCTACCACATGGACCTGGAAGCGAGCCTCTACGGCGAGCTGGTGAACCCCGTGAATGGGCGCTTCGTGGTGCCGACTGGTCCGGGCCTGGGACGCGATCCCGACCCCTATGTGATCAAGACTTACGGGGCCTGATCCCCGGCACCTGGACCAGCGACCAGGGGTCGGGAAGCGGGCCGACCGGGCAGTCGATCAGCATCGGACCGCCTTTGGCGATACCGCGCGAAATGGCGGTCCCCAGTTCCTCAGGGGACTTCACGCGCACGGCGTCGAGGCCGAAGCTCTCCGCCAGCTTGACGAAGTCGGGGTTGCGCAGGTCGCTGGCGATCGTGCGATTGTTGAACGACTGCTGCTGAATGCGCCGGACGTTGCCATAGGCACCATCGCTGAACACCACCGCCACGACGCCGATGCCGTGCTGCGCCGCTGTTGCCATCTCCATCGCGGTGAACAGAAACCCGCCGTCGCCACTGATCGACACGACGGGGGTGTCGGGTCTGGCGCTCTTGGCGCCGAGCGACGTGGCGTAGCCCCAGCCCAAAGTGCCCTGATAGCCGGGCGAGAGAAACGTGCGCGGCCTGTAGGTCGGGTAGGCGAGGCGGGCGGCATAGCCCATCTGGGTCAGTTCATCTACGAGGATGCCGTCTTCCGGCAACGCCTTGCGGATCGCTTCGAGATAGCCGATCTGCGGCGCGATCGTCTCCCGGATCCTCTTCGTGGCCGCCGCCTTCGTCTCGGCAACCGCCTCGGCGCGACCGCTGCGCTTGGTGTTGTGCCCGGACAGGCGGTTCGCCAGTGCCTTCAGCGTAGCGGCTGCGTCTCCCACGATGCCGATCTCGGGCTTGCGTTGGCGGTCGAGCTCCTCGCTATCGACATCGATGCGGATGATTTTCAGTGAATCGTCGAGGCCCCAGTTCTGTTGCTGCGGCTGCAGGCGCGTGCCGACCGCCAGGACGACATCGGCTTCGCCCCAGAAGCGATAGCCGGCGGGCATGGTGACCGAGAGCCTGTGCCGCCCGTCGATTACGCCCTGGCCCATTCGGCCGGTCATGACCGGCGCGTCGAGCATCTCTGCGATCAGGCGGACATACTCGCCGGCGGCTTGCGCGCCGCCACCCACGACGATCATCGGACGTTCGGCGCCACCCAGCAGCTTGGCCGCGCGCTCAACGGCCTCCTCGTCGACGGGGCAGGGGTCGGCTTGAGCAGGAGCGGCGATCAGTTCGACCGGGGCCCGCCGCGCCCAGGTATCCATGGCGCATTCCAGGGCAACCGGGCGCTGTCTGCCGGAGAGCAGGCGGCGGAACGCTTCACTGACCATGCCCGGCGCATCTGCCGGCGACCGCAAGCGATCCGCCCACTTGGTGAGGCCGCGCATGATCGACAACTGATCCGGCAGTTCGTGCAGCAGACCGACATTGCGACCGATCATGGCCTGCTGGATCTGGCCTGTGAGCGCGAACACCGGCGCGTTGACGGCATAGGCCGTCGACAGCGCCGCCGTCGTGTTCAGGAATCCCGGCCCCGGCACGACGACATAGGCCGAGGGTTTGCCCGTCGCCATGGCGTGGCCGAGCGCCATGTAGGCACAGGCCTGTTCATGCCGTGCATGGATGGGGCGGATCGCATTGGTGCGATCGTACAAGGCGTCGAAGAACGGATCGTTCTGCACGCCGGGCAGGCAGTAGAGGGTGTCGATGCCGTTCACTTCCAGCATCGACACGACGACTTGAGCGGTACTGAGGGTTTGCATGCCTCTAGTCTACACGAGCTCCGGACTTGCGGATAACCGGTGCCAGACGCGCCTCTTCGGCATCGCGGAACGCCAGGGTATCGGCCGGCGATTGCCACCAGGCGGTCGCGCCAAGGTCCTGAAACTTGGCTTTAAGGTCATCGCTCTCGAGCGCCTTCTTGGAGAGTTCGGAAAGGCGCGAGACGACATTGGGCGGCAACTTCGCCGGACCGGTAAGCGTGGTCCACGAAACAACGTCGAACCCGACCAGCGTCTCGGAGATGGTCGGCACTTCAGGCGCGACCGGCGTGCGCTTGGCCGAAGTCACGGCGATCGGCCGAACCTTTTTGGCACGAACCTGGGCGAGGGAACCGGGTATATTGTCGAAGATCATGTGGACCTGCCCGGCGAGCAGATCCTGCATGCCCGGCGCGGCACCGCGATAGGGCACGTGGACCATGTCGACATCGGCCAGGATCTTGAAGAGTTCCCCCGACAGATGCAGCGTCGTGCCCGAACCGGCCGAGGCGTAGGAATACTTCCCCGGGTTCTTCTTCAGGAGGGCGATCAACTCGGGCACGTCCTTCACCGGCACGTCGAGATTGACCACCAGCATGTTGGGCAGCCACCACATGGTGGAGACGAACGTGAAATCCGCGCGGGCGTTGAACGGCATCTTGGCATAGAGCGTCGGTGCGATGGCGTGGCTGGCAACGCCGCCCAGCCCGAGCGTGTAGCCATCCGGTTCCGACTTCGCGAGGACATCCATGCCGACATTGCCGCCGGAGCCCCCCTTGTTCTCGACGATCCACTGCTGCCCGGAAAGTTCCGACATCTTGGCGCAGAAGATCCGCGAGAGCGTGTCGGTGGCGCCACCGGCCGGGAAGGGGTTGATGTATCGCACGGTCTTGTTGGGGTAGGCACCCTGCGCCCGCACAACGGCGGGAGCGGCAAGGGCGCCGGCCAGGCCAGCCACGATCGTCCGGCGCCCGATGGCGCCCTTGAATTCGTCCATTTGATTTCCTCCCAGTTTTTGTGGCGTGAGCTTGCCAAAGACGAAGCGCCCCGTCGATTGCTCTCACAGAAGCCTTTGCCAGATGTGGCGTGATTGTGTCCGAGGCAGCCACTGCGGGCTTTCCTGGGGTTTTCCTGGCGCTTGAAAAGTCGGAGAATGCTGTCACTTATGACGTCGAACCGCAGGTCGGCATTGGGGTCCGTCTGCGGTGCCAAGAGGGATGTTTATGCGGGGTTTTGTCGGGCGCATCATGCTTGGCGCGGCTGCCTGTGCAGCAAGCGCCAGTCTGTTTGGGTGGTGTCTCCAGCCGGCCTACGGCCAGGTGCCGGCCAAGCCGCCGCAGCCGATCGCCAAACCAGCTCCTCCGGTACAGGCGGCCGAGCCGGACAAGCCCTGGCCGAAGGGCGGTCCTCCCGCCATCGACGTCTGCAACGGGCTGACCGGCGCCGATGCGGCCAAGAAGGTCGAGGCATGCACGGAGGCGATCAAGAACGGCTCTCTCGTGGGCGGCCCACTGGCGCTGGCCTACCTCAATCGCGGCCTGGCGGACAGCGGGGCGGGCAGCCCGGCGCGTTCCAAGGCAGACTTCAGGGAAGCGATTCGGATCTTCAACGAGGCGATCAACGCTCAGCCTACCAATCCCTACCTCTATACGCAGCGCGGCGTCGTCTACCAGAACATCGGCGAGGCCGACCGGGCCATCATCGACTACAGCGATGCCATCCGCCTTGCGCCGCGGGAAACCTACCCGCTGATCAATCGCGCGGTTATCCTCTACACGCGCAAGGACAACAATGAGGGCGCTATCGCCGACCTCACCGCGGCATTGAAGATCAATATCCGCGAGATCAGTGCCTGGATTAACCGCGGGATCGTCTATCGAAAGAAAGGCGACCTGAACAAGGCGATTGCCGATTTCACCGAGGCGATCAAGCTCCTGCCTCCCAAGATCGAGCCTGTGCGCGCCGCTTTGCTTCCGGACGCGGTGACGAGCCAGCTCGCGCCGACGAACAAGGACAACAACCGGATCGCGCTGCAGGCGGCTTTCGTCTATTTCCAGCGCGGATTGTCGTACTACGACAAGAACGCTTACGACCAGGCGATTGCCGATTTCAGCGAGGCGATCCGCCTAAATCCCAACGACGGTTCGTCTTGGGTCGGCCGAGGTGCCGCTTATATGTACAAGAATGACCTGAAGAAGGCGATCGCCGACTTCGACGAAGCGGTGAAGCTGTCGCCGGGCCAGGCGTTCACCCACATGCAGCGGGGAATCGCCTACCACCGGATCGGCGATGCCGACGGTGCAATCGAAGATTACACCGCCGCGCACAAACTAACGCCCAAGGATCCCACACCGCTCGTCAATCGCGGCATCGTCCTCTTCACCAAGAAGGGCAAGTTCGACGAAGCAATCAGCGACTTCGATGCCGCGCTCAAGCTCAACCCCAAGGAAGTGAACGCGCTCGTCAATCGCGGCGTCACCTATCGACAGAAGAGCAATCCGGATCGGGCCATCGTCGATTTCACCGAAGCATTGAAGCTCGGCATGCAGACCGCGGAGATCCTGCGGCTTCGCAAGGAGGGGCCGGGCGCGATGACCGGCGAGAAGGCCCAGGCTGCGGATCAGGTAGCGAATGCCTATTACCAGCGCGGCATGGCCCAGGTCGACAAGCAGGAATACGACGAGGCCCTCAAGGACTTCGAAATGGCCATGCAGATCAATCCCAAGGAGCCCCGTGCCTTCCTCGGACGGGGTGCCACCTACCTGAAGAAGGGGGAAACCGATCAGGCCGTCAAGGATCTCGACGAGGCGATCCGGCTGGCACCCGGCATGGCGTTCGCCTATTTCGAGCGCGGCACCGCCTACCATCGCATCGACGACTACGGCCATGCGATCGCCGACTACACAGAGTCGATCAAGATCGATCCAAAGGAGCCGCTGACATTCATCAATCGCGGCATGGCCTACCTCTTTCTGAACAAGATCGATGACGCCATTGCCGACTTCGACTCAGCCCTCAAACTCAGCCCCGATAATTTCAGCGCGCTTACCCAGCGGGGATACGCCTACGCATTGAAGCGGGACTTTCCGCAGGCGATTGCCGACGTCAACGAAGCCCTGAAATTGAGTCCGAGCGACCCGACGGCCCGCTACTATCTGGGGCTCGTCTTTGCGCTACGCGGCGATACCGCGCGGGCGCTCGAGGAAATCACCGATGCGATACGCGTCGACCCCGCGAACGCCCGCTTCTACGGCAGTCGTGCGAGCATCTATTCGGGGGCGGGCGACTACGACCTGGCCATCGAGGACTACAATCAGATGATCAAGTTGCGCCCCAAGGACCCCGCCAATTACCTCAACCGCGGGATCGCCTACTTCAGCAAAGGCGACTACGAAAAGTCGATCGTCGACTATACTGACGCGCTTCGTCTGGACGCGAGGATGGTGCCCGCGCTCAACAACCGATGCATGGCGCACGCGGTCCTGGGCAAGAATCTGACCCAGGCGCAGTCCGATTGCGCCGAGGCCCTGAAGCTCGAGCCCAGGGACTCCTTCGTGCATATCAATCGCGGCCTCATCGAGTTGAAGCTGCATCAGTACGCAAAGGCGATCGCCGAATACAACGCGGCACTCGCCATCGATCCCCAGCGCGCCCGCGCGTACTACGGACGCGGCCTGGCGAAGGTCAAGACCGGCGACAAGGCAGGCGGTGAGGCAGATATCCTGACGGCCAAGGGCTTGCAGCCCAACGTCGCCGAGGAATTCGCACGCTATGGCGTCAACTAGGCCGGCCCGGCGGCGCTTGGCGGAGGGGGTGGGATTCGAACCCACGGTGCGCTTGCACGCACGCCGGTTTTCAAGACCGGTGCCTTAAACCGCTCGGCCACCCCTCCGGGATGGGTTTGTTACTCTGTCCCGGGCAACCGGTACATATCCCGATTGTCGCCATGAATCCTGCTAGAATTGCAGGGCATGGAAATGGTCCATCCTTCCGATTCACCCTACGGTCGCCCATGATCAATCGACGAATGTTGTGTGCCATGGCAGCACTCGTGCCCCTGCCGGCACTGGCCCAGACGAGCGACCCCAAGTTTGCCACCTGGTTGCGAGGCGTGCGTGCCGAGGCGGCTCGCGCCGGCGTGGACGAGAGCACGCTCGCGGCCGCGCTGGATGGCATCGACGAGATTCCGCGCGTGATGGAACTCGCGCGCAATCAGCCCGAATTCAAGATGACGTTCGAACGTTATCAGGAACTGGTCGTCTCGCCGGAGCGGATCAGCCGAGGCCGGGCGCTCCTGGCAGAGAACCGCAGCGCCATCGACCGCTTCGCCGTGCCTGCCGGGGTTCCGGCGTCGGTCGTCGTGGCTTTGTGGGGGATCGAAAGCAACTACGGCACGCGCCTCGGCGATTTCGACGTCGTGCCGGCACTCGCGACGCTCGTCTACAACAACTTTCGTGCCCAGTTCTTCCGTGCCCAGCTCATCGCGGCGCTGAAAATACTGTCGCAAGGCCATGTCGGCCTGGCCGCCATGAAAGGGTCGTGGGCCGGCGCCATGGGCCAGTGCCAGTTCATTCCCACCAGTTTTCTCGCCTACGCGGCCGATGGCGACGGCGACGGCCGGATGGACATCTGGACCAACAGGGCCGACGTCTTCGCCTCGATCGTGAACTACCTCCGGCGTGTGGGCTGGCGGCCTGGCCTCCAGTGGGGCGAGGAAGTACCGGCAGGAACGCCGGCGAGGCAGGGCACCCGCATCGTCCGGCCGGCCGGGGCCGGCGGACCGGCCTTCCGGACCACCGAGAATTTCCGCGCCATCCTGCGGTGGAACCAATCGGACTTTTTCGCCCTGGCCGTTGGGCTGCTCTCCGACCGGATCGCGGCGTGACGTCCTGAAACGAGGCGGCTCCACCCGTCGGCCAAGATGATGTATGATGCCGGTGTCATGCGGCTAGACCTAGTAATTGCACGCTCTTTTCTCGTCGCGCTCGCCCGCACCGTCTGTGCCGCGCTGGTTGTTGCCTCCGTGGGAGCCTGTGGTTCGACGTCGGGCGGCAAGGGGGGCGGCACCGCCCAGCGCGGCACCTATAAGGTGGGAGCGCCCTACAAGATCGATGGCGTCACCTATACGCCGAAGGAAGATTTCAACCATGTCGAGACGGGCGTAGCCTCATGGTACGGACCGGGTTTCCATGGCAAGTCGACAGCCAATGGCGAGCGCTACGACCAGACCGACCGCACGGCGGCGCACCGTACCTTGCAGATGCCGTCGATCGTCAGGGTAACCAACCTCTCCAATGGCCTGTCGACCGTGGTCCGGATCAACGATCGCGGCCCGTTCGCGAGCAACCGGGTGATCGATCTGTCGCGTACAGCCGCCCAGGAACTCGACGTCATTCGCAATGGAACGGCAAGGGTGAGGATCGAACAGCTCCAGGCCGAAAGTCTGGCGGTGAAGGATGTCGCGATCAACGGCGGTGGGCCGGCCGAGCAGCACCAGGCACTTGCGCGACTGGCCTCCGGTAAGGCACCGGCGACGCAGCAGCAACCCCAGCAGGTGATGGCGACAGCGCAGCCGGCGGCGACCCCTCCATCGACCCAGGTTCAAGCGGGATGGCCGGCCAATCCTCGCTCCTCCGCCGTAGTGCAGGAGCAGACGGCGCCGCCGTCGGGCAGGAGCGGACCTACGATCGCCTCCTTGGCGTCGTCCGCACCGGTTGCTTCGCCAGGAGGCGGCTTCTACGTCCAGACCGGCTCCTTTTCGACGGCGGAGAACGCAGGGCGTCAGCGCGACGCGGTGCGCAGCTACGGGGCTTCGGAGATCTCGCAGGCCTCGGCCAGCGGGCGCGAAATTTATCGGGTCCGCCTGGGCCCCTACACGACCTCCGACGCCGCCGGCATTGTCGCCGACCGGCTGAAGCGGTCAGGTTATGGTGATGCCCGTGTTGTTGGGGATTGATCGACTGCGCCTTGTGATGACGCTTATCGCAGCGGCCGCCTTGGTCAGCGGCACGACGGTGGCTTACGCCCAGCAGGCGGACCCTCCGAAGCGCCAGCAGACCCAGCCAGCGAAGCCTCCCGCCAAGGCCAAGCCACCGGCGGCTACGGCCAAGCCCGCGGCACCGCCAGCCGCGGCGAAGACCGAAGCCCTGCCGCCGTCGCAGGTCGGCATCGGCACGCTTGCCAAGCAAGCCTTCATGGTCGACCCGCAAACGTCGACGGTGATGCTGTTCAAGGACGCCGAGCAGCCGATGGCGCCGTCGTCCATGTCCAAGATGATGACGATCTACATCATCTTCGAGGAACTCGCCGCAGGCCGCCTGAAACTCGATTCGCGCTTCCGGGTGAGCGAGCGCGCGCGGGCGATGGGCGGATCGCGCATGTTCCTCGAACTCGGCAGCGAGGTCTCCGTCGAAGATCTGATCAAGGGCATCATCATCCTGTCCGGTAACGACGCCTGCGTGGTGATCGCCGAAGGCCTGTCGGGTAGCGAGGAGAGTTTCGCCGACCGCATGACCAAGCGCGCGAAAGAGCTCGGCATGAACAAGACCGTCTTCAAGAATGCGTCGGGCTGGCCGGCCGAGGGCCAGTTCACCACGGCGCGCGACCTCGCGGTGCTGGCCTGGCGCACGATCGACGATTTCCCGAGGTACTACCGCTACTATTCTGAGAGCAACTGGACCTACAACAACATCCGCCAGGAAAACCGCAATCGGCTGCTCAAGATCACGCCCGGCACGGACGGCCTGAAGACCGGCCACACCGAAGAGGGCGGCTACGGCCAGGCGACGTCGGCGGTGCGTGACGGGCGCCGCCTCATCCTGGTGGTCAATGGCCTCACCTCCATGGCCGAGCGCGCACAGGAGACGTCGCGCCTGATGGAATGGGGCTTCCGCGAGTTCACCAACACGACGATCTTCCGCGCCGGCGATACCGTCGTCGAAGCACCGGTTTGGCTCGGCGCCCAGGACAAGGTGGCGCTGGTCGTCGGCCGCCCGGTACACATCACTGCGCCCTCCGGGCAGGCCGTGTCGCCCCGCGTGGTGGCGCGGTTTGAAGGACCGTTGCCCGCACCGCTCGTGAAAGGCACCAAGGTCGGCACCGCCGCCGTCACGCTGCCCGACGGTAGGGTCATTGAGTATCCGCTCGAAGTCGGCAGCGATGTCGCCCGCATGGGCGTCGTCGGCCGCGTCGCTACGATGATCCAGCATTATCTGTTCGGCTGGTTGTCGTGAGTGCTCCCGCGTCGGGCCGCTTCATCACGCTGGAAGGTGGTGAGGGCGCCGGCAAGTCGACGCAGGTCGTGCGCCTCAAGGAATGGCTGGAACGCCAGGGCCACGAAGTCGTGGCAACGCGAGAGCCGGGTGGGGCACCGGGCGCTGAGATGGTGCGCAAGCTGCTGGTCGAAGGGCCTGTGGAGCGCTGGGACGGTGTCACCGAAGCCTTGCTGCATTTTGCCGCCCGGCGCGATCACCTCAGATCGACCGTTTGGCCGGCGCTGAAGCGCGGCGCCTGGGTGATCAGCGACCGCTTCGCCGATTCGACCATGGCTTACCAGGGCTACGGGCACGGTGCCGATCGCACGATGCTGGGTGGCCTATACGATATGGTCGTCGGCGAATTCTGCCCCGATCTTACGCTGATCCTCGACCTGCCGGTCGAGATCGGCTTGGCGCGCGCGGCCTCGCGGCGGGGCACGGAAACGCGCTACGAGAGTCTGCCGATCGCGTTCCACGAGCGTGTCCGGGTCGGCTTCCTCGATATTGCTGCGGTCGATCCCGAACGTTGCGTCGTCATCGACGCCAACCGCGACATCGATACCATCGCGATGGCGATTGCCGAAGCCGTGACCAGCCGACAGGACACCTGAGGCGATGGCCAGGGGCAAGAGCAGCGCGGATCCAGCCGAGTTGGAAAAGCTGGAGTGGCCCTATGACTGGCCGCCGCCCTGGCGTAACCAAGGTTTGGTCGGCCACGACGACGCGGAAAAGACCTTGCTGGCCGCCCAGCAAAGCGGGCGGCTGCATCACGCCTGGCTTCTGACCGGGCCGCGCGGCATCGGCAAGGCAACACTCGCCTGGCGCTTCGCGCGCTTCCTCTTGTGCGGCCAACAGCAGGGCGGCTTGTTCGGCGACGGGCCCACGGACCTCAACGTCGCGGAGGACGCGCCGGGCAGGGGACTCGTCGATGCGCGCTCGCATCCCGACTTGTTCCACCTCAGACGCTCCGTCAATCACGATACCGGCCGTATGCGCGCCGAGATCGCCGTCGATGACGTGCGCGGGCTCGGTGCCTTCATGCACATGACGCCGGCGATGGGCAAATGGCGTGTCGCCATCGTCGATTCGGCCGACGAGATGAATCGCAACAGCGCCAATGCGGTTCTGAAGATCCTCGAGGAGCCGCCGCCCAATGCCGTGCTGCTGATCGTCGCGCACGCTCCGGGACGCCTGCTGCCCACAATCCGATCGCGTTGCCGGCGGCTTGCCCTGCAGCCGCTGGCCGAAGAGGCCGTCGTGCGCCTCGTCGGCGACTATGCGCCGAATACCAAGCCCGAGGAGAGACTCGCTCTGGCACGCCTCGCAGAAGGCAGCATCGGACGTGCCCTGGAACTCGCTGGGGCAGGGAGTCTCGAACTCTACCGAGAGATGATCGAGGTGCTGGCGACGTTGCCCGAACTCGACATGCCTCGCCTTCATACCTTCGCCGAGCACTTCGCCAAGCGTGGCGAGGAGGCCAACGCCGACTGGCGGTCCCTCAATTATCTGTTCGACGGTTGGTCCAAGGGGCTTGCCCGGCATTGGGCGCTGGGCACCGAACCTGCAGCCATCGTGCCGTCGGAGAACGGCCTGAACGGGCGTTTGCTCGCCGCCGCCAGCCTTGATCGCTGGATGGAGGCATGGGAAAAGGTCGCCCACCTGCTGTCCCGTGCCGATGCCGTCAATCTCGACCGCAAGCAAACGGTTCTCGGCAGTTTCCTGGCTCTCCAAACGGCGATGCGCTGAGGCGCTGAACCCGGCGCTCCCGGAGGAGCGTCACGGGAAGGGCGACGGTTCGGAGTTCGGTCATCATGTCGGGTCGCAGTACTTTTTACGTCACAACGCCGATCTACTACGTGAACGACGTGCCCCATATCGGGCACGCCTACGCGACGCTGGCGTGCGACGTGATGGCCCGATTCAAGCGCCTCGACGGCTACGACGTGCACTTTCTCACCGGTACGGACGAGCACGGCCAGAAGGTCGAGAAGGCCGCCGAGGCCGCCGGGCTGTCGCCGCAGGCTTTCACCGACAAGGTCAGCCAATCGTTCCGTGACCTCATCGGCGTCATGAACTTCAGCCCCGATGGATTCATCCGGACCACCGAGAAGCGCCACTACGCCGCCTGCCAGGCGTTGTGGGAGAAGCTCGTCGCCGCCGGCGATATCTACCTCGGCAAGTATGCCGGCTGGTATTCGGTCCGTGACGAAGCCTTCTACGCAGAGAGCGAGACCGAAGTCGGCACAGACGGCAAGCGCCGGGCCGGACCTGTCGGCAACGAAGTCGAATGGGTCGAGGAGCCGTCTTACTTCTTCAAGCTTTCGGCCTGGGGCGACCGGTTGCTCGAGTTCTACGACAGGAACCCGCGCTTCATCGCGCCGGAAAGCCGGCGCAACGAAGTCATCAGCTTCGTGAAGGGCGGCCTGCAGGATCTCTCGGTATCGCGCACCAGCTTCAATTGGGGTGTGCCCGTGCCGGGCGATCCCAAGCACATCATGTACGTCTGGCTGGATGCGCTCACCAACTACATCACGGAGTGCGGCTATCCCGATGAAAGCAATCCGCTTTGGCGATTCTGGCCGGCCGATCTGCATGTCGTCGGCAAGGACATCATCCGTTTCCATTGCGTGTTCTGGCCTGCCTTCCTGATGGCCGCAGGCGTAGCAACGCCGCAGCGGGTCTTCGCGTCGGGTTGGTGGACGACGGAAGGCCAGAAGATTTCCAAGTCGCTGGGCAATGCCATCGATCCCGTCGCCGTGACGGCGGAATTCGGCGTCGATCCGCTGCGCTACTTCCTGCTGCGCGAGGTGCCCTTCGGCAACGACGGCGACTTCCAGCGGCGCGCCCTGATCGGCCGTCTCAATGCCGATCTTGCCAACGCCTACGGCAATCTGTGCCAGCGTGTGCTGTCGATCGTCGCCAAGAACTGCGCTGGCAAGGTGCCGGCCAGGGGCACGCTGGTCGATGCCGACAATGCACTGCTCGATCGCGCCAAGGGGTTGCTTGCCATCGTGCGGGCCGATCTCGACGAACAGGCCTTCCATCGCGCGCTCACCTCGATCTGGGAGGTGATCGCCGACGCCAACCGCTACGTCGATGCACAGGCGCCCTGGGCGCTCGCCAAGACCGACCCGGTGCGCCGCGACACGGTGCTGTGGGTCCTGGCCGAGACCATCCGGCGGGTGACGTTTCTGGTGCAGCCTTTCATGCCCGACTCGACGGGCAAGATCCTCGACCAGCTCGCCGTACCGGCCGACGCGCGGGGCTTCTCCGCGTTCGACCGCGACCTCGCACCTGGAACGGAGCTGCCCAAGCCGCAAGGCGTGTTTCCGCGCTTCGTCGAGCCGGCGGCCGCGGCGAGCTGACATGCTGATCGACAGCCACTGCCATCTCGACTTTCCCGAGCTTGCTGGCGACGAAACGGGGGTGCTCGCCCGTGCCCGGGCAGCGGGTGTGGCCGGCATGCTGACGATCGGCACGCGGCTGGACCAGTTCGAGCGCGTGCGTGCCATCGCCGAGCGCCATGACCATGTCTGGTGCTCGGTTGGCGTCCATCCGCATGAGGCGAAGGAGGAAGGGCAGCGCACGCCCGACCGGCTGATCGAGGCTACCAAACATCCCAAGGTCGTCGGCATCGGCGAGACCGGTCTCGATTTCTACTACGAGCACAGTCCGCGCGAGGAGCAGGTGGAGAGCTTCCGGGCCCACGTCGCGGCCTCGCGGCAGACCGGCCTGCCGCTGATCGTCCATACAAGGGACGCCGATCGCGAGACCATCGATGTTCTCGAGGAGGAGGCGGGCAAGGGGGCCTTTCCGGGCCTTATCCACTGCTTCAGCTCCGGGGCGGAGGTCGCGAGCCATGCGCTGGCGCTCGGTTTCTATATTTCGATTTCGGGGATCGTTACTTTCAAGGCGGCCGAGGCGCTGCGCGGCATCGTCCGCGACATCCCCCTGGACCGGCTGCTGGTCGAGACGGACGCCCCCTACCTCGCACCCGTGCCGAAGCGCGGCAAGACGAACGAACCGGCATACGTGGCCCACACCGCGGCCAAGGTCGCCGAGTTGAAGGGCGTGAGCGTCGCCGAACTCGAGGCCACGACCACCGAGAATTTCTTCCGGCTGTTCGCCAAGGCGGAGCGTCAGCGGTGCGGGTGACGATCCTCGGCTGCGGCACCTCGGGGGGCGTTCCGCGGCCGGGCGGTAAGGACGGGAGGGGCGAGTGGGGAGCGGCCAACCCCGCTGATGCCCGCAACCGGCGTCGCCGCTGCTCGATCCTGGTCCAGGACGGGGGCAAAACCGTGCTGGTCGACACCTCTCCCGATTTGCGCTCGCAATTGCTGGATGCCCGCGTCGAGCGCGTCGACGCGGTGATCTGGACGCATGAGCATGCTGACCAGGTGCATGGCATTGACGATCTGCGGCCCTATGCAATCCGCCAGGGGCGGATCGACGCCTGGGCCGATGAGCGGACCCTCGGGATCCTCCGCCAGCGCTTCGGCTACTGCTTCGAGGCGGAGGGCAGTGGTGTCTACAATCCGATCTATCAGGCCAATCAGATCGCGGGGCCCTTCGAGGCCGCCGGCATGCCGGTGATCCCGTTCGTCCAGGACCATGGCCTGGCGCCGTCCATGGGCTTCCGTTTCGGGCAACTGGCCTACGCCAACGACGTCGTGACATTGCCCGAGAGCGCCTTTGAGGCGATCCAGGGGGTCGAGGTGCTGATCGTCGATGCCATGCGGTATCGCCCGCACCCGACCCATGCCCACTTGGACCGGGCGCTGGAATGGATTGACCGGGTTCGTCCGGCCCGCGCTTTTCTGACCAATCTGCACGTCGATATGGATTATGCTGAGGTCGACCGTCTGACGCCGCCGCACGTCCATCCTTGCCGGGATGGCCTGGTCATTGAAATATCTTGAGATATTCTTTCTAGAACAATTGCTTGAAAGAAGATCCTGACATGGAAAGTGAAGGAAAACAAAACGAGTCCGGTCGCAGGCTGTTCCTGCTGGCAGCCGGAGCAGCACTGTGTGTGGCATCACCGGCGCGCGCCAGCGACAAGCTCGATGCCGGCGGGTTGACCTTTCGGGACTTCGCGACCTTCGACAATGGCGCGAGCTTTGCCCGCAGCGATCCCATCATCGCCGGCGGGCCCAGTCCGCCCGTCGCCAGGGTCGTCGGGATCGACAGCGCCAAGGGCTTTGCCCGCGTCCGCTTCGAACAGATCCGGGTAACCTTGGCAGTACCTCTGGGCTGGCTGGCGACGGAAGATTGGGAGCGGGGCGTTGGCTACAGCAGCGACAAGCGTTACCGGTTGGTCGTTTGGCGGGTGGACTTCGACTACGAAGGCGTGAAGGACGCAGAGCACTACGCCTCGACCAAGGCCGGCTCCATCCAGGCGCGCCGGCCCGGGGTCAAAGCACAGGCGCGCAAGCTCGGGGATGGGACCTTTCTCGTCGTGTTCGAGAACGCGCCGAAGGCCCAGGGCGATGCCGAACAGCGGGTGGTCTTTGATGTCCTGACTCCGCAGCCGGGCAATTCCAAGGTTGGCGTCCTGCTGACGTTGGGCGTTCCGGCGAGTGAGAGCGGCCGAGGTATCAAGCTGCTCGCACTTCTAAAAGAGAACATGAAAATAGACTGGTAGTTCGTTGATATACTATATGTATATAAATTTGTCATAATATATATTATACGATAACTGGGTATATAATACGGAGCGACATGACCTCCAGCCGTCCCACCGCCGACAGCCTTCCCAAGGAGCCTCTACCGCGCCTCCTCGCCGTGATGGCCTGGCTGCGTGACCGCCAGCATGGTTGCCCCTGGGACATCGACCAGACCTTCCGGACGAT
>CAMAYC010000084.1 GCA_945862125.1 Reyranella massiliensis 521 | reverse complement strand
GGGCACCAGGTCAGCACCTTCGACGCCCCGGACTGGCCGAAGCGCTGGAAGGTGCGATGGCCCATCTTTTCATAGGTCGGCAGGTCGGCTTCCTGGAACTGGTAGACGCCGCAGCAGTGCGATGTGCCGCCGACCACGTCGAAGTCGAGCTCGAGCGCGTCGAGGATATCCATGACATTGAGCACGATGTGCGGCGTCCGCAGCACGTTGCAGCCGGTATAGAAAAGGATCTCGGCGGTCCGCCGCTCGGCCGGCTGCAGGATCTTCTTCAGCGTCTCCGAGGGAAGCTGCATGCTGGCCAGCAGCCGCACCGCCTGCGCCATGTGACGGAAGCGGCCGGCCGCGGCGGTGGCGCCGACTTCGCGCGGCCGAACCGCATCGAGCGCCTTCATCTTGGCGATGGTGACCCACTGGCGGACGTTGATGCCCTCGGGGCAGGCCGCCGAACAGCGGGCACTGCCGTCACAGGCGTTGAACCACTTCTGCAGGCCTTCCGCCGCCGCGCCGCCATTCAGGGTCAGAGCCGAGAGTTCGCCGACGCGCGCCTTCGCCTCGCTCGCGTCGAGGCCGATCTCCCGCGCCGTCGGGCAGGCCTCGAAGCACTTGCCGCAGCCGGTACAGCGATCGGCCGCATCGGCCGCCAGCGCGTCCAGCCTGTCGGCGTAGGCGCTCACCGGCCGGCCGCCCGCCGATTGTAATTGAGCTCCTCTTGCGTGGGCTTCAACCCGACCGCAATACGGTAGCCCGTGAGGTCCTTGATCTCATTGAAGGGGATGGACAGCGCCAGTTCTTCCCGCGACTCGCCGCGTGGGCTGGCGCTCGACAGCTTGAAGTCGGCGGTGAAATCCTGGCCCTGCCGGACAGTGCCGTTGCCGTCGAGCACGCGCACGAAATACGGCACGCGCGTCTGGCCAGGCGTGACGGAGGGCCCGGCGCTGACGGCCACGATCATCACCACGGTGACGTCGAGCGCCCGGGAACCAAGCTGGCAGGACGAGCCGGAACTCACCAGCGCCGCCTCGTAGGCGATGTCGCGCGGATCGCGGCCCGCGCCAGCCTTGAAATGGGTGATGCGGCTGGCGTCCTGCACCGTGAGAGGCGGCGGGCAGACGATGGAGGGCGGCGGCGAAGAGTCGCCACCACAGCCTGCGAGGGCAATGGCGAGCAGGCCGGCCACCGGTACCCCAGCAATGAACTTCGCGAGGCTCATGGCAGGGTCTTGTGGGAGCCGTCACACAGCGGCTTCTTGTTGGAATGCTTACAGGTGCAGAGCCAGTGATCGCCGGCCTTCTCGGCCGTGTACTTCATCGGCGCGAAGCTGCCGCCCTTGTGGGTCCCGTCGCAGAACGGCTGGTTCTTGCTCAGCCCGCAGGCGCACCACCAGTAATCCTTGCCCGCCTCGAGCGTCACTTTCGCAGGCACCCTGCCCGCGACAACCGGCTCGGTCATGTTGCTTTCCCCGTTGCGGCGGCTTTGTTACGGTGCCGCGCCAATCCGCCTGACTGAAATCTCTTGAGGGTGGAGTCTAGGCAATGGTCCGCGGACCCGCAAGCGAGCGGGTCGATATCCCGATGAACGAATTCTCATGCCAGCGTTGAATATGGCCGCGTTGAAAAAGCCGCTCACGATCCTGCTCGCCAGCCCGCGCGGCTTCTGCGCCGGCGTCGACCGTGCCATCCAGATCGTGGAGCGCGCGATCGAACGCTATGGCCGGCCGGTCTACGTCCGCCACGAGATCGTGCACAATCGCTACGTGGTCGAGAACCTCGAGGCGAAGGGCGCGGTGTTCGTCGACGAACTCGACCAGGTGCCCAACGACCGCCCGGTCGTGTTCTCCGCCCATGGCGTGCCCAAGGCCGTTCCGGCCGAGGCCGGCCGGCGCAACCTCCTCTATGTCGACGCGACCTGCCCGCTGGTCTCCAAGGTCCACCGCGAGGCCGAACGCCATCACGAATCGGGCCGCACGGTCGTGCTGATCGGCCATGCCGGCCATCCCGAGGTGATCGGCACCATGGGCCAGCTTCCTCCGGGGGCGGTGCTGCTGGTCGAGGACGTGTCTCAGGTCGCAACGCTCGACGTGCCCGATCCGAAGAATCTCGCATACGCGACGCAGACCACGCTGTCGGTCGACGACACCACCGCGATCGTGGCGGCCCTTCGCCACCGCTTTCCCGCCATCCAGGGCCCGAAGATGGAGGACATCTGCTACGCCACCACCAACCGCCAGGCCGCGGTCAAGGCGATCGCCGCGCGCTGCGATGCCCTGGTGGTGATCGGTGCCCCCAACTCGTCCAACTCGATGCGGCTGGTCGAGGTCGCGGGCAACTACGGCTGCGCCAGGTCGCGCCTGGTGCAGCGCGCCGCAGACATGGACTGGGAGTGGCTGGGCGATGCCAAGCGACTGGGCATCACCGCCGGCGCCTCGGCGCCCGAGCTGCTGGTCGACGAGCTGATCGAGGCCTGCCGCGCACGCTACGACGTCAGCGTCGAGGAAGTGCGCACGACCGAGGAAAACGTCGTCTTCAAGCTGCCCCGTCAGCTGGTCGCGTAACATGGCTGTCTATACGGAGGTGGGCGACACCGAGCTCGATGCGTTCCTGGCCGAGTACGATATCGGCGAGGCCGAGGCGCTGAAGGGCGTGGCCGAAGGCGTCGAGAATTCGAACTACCTGCTGACCACGACCAAGGGGCAGTATTTCCTCACGCTCTACGAAAAACGCGTGACCCCCCGGGACCTGCCGTTCTTCCTCGGCCTGATGGACCATCTGGCGGCGCGCGGCATCAACTGCCCGCAGCCGATCCATGGCCGTGACGGCGGCACTGTCCGCACGCTGGCCGGCAAACCCGCCGCCATCACCAGCTTCCTGCACGGCCTGTCGCCGCACCGCATCGGCGTGAAGCATTGCGGGCCGGTGGGCGAGGCGCTGGCTGGGCTGCATCTCGCCGGCAGTGACTTTGCCCTGAAGCGCCCCAACGCGCTCTCGGTGCAGGGCTGGCGACCGCTGTTCGACGGCAGCCGCGCCCATGCCGACAGCGTGGCGCCGGGCCTGGCGCGCGAACTCGCCGCCGAGATCGACGACCTCGAGGCCAACTGGCCGACAGGCCTTCCCGCGGGCGTGATCCACGCCGACCTGTTCAACGACAACGTCTTCTTCCTGCACGACAGGCTGTCGGGACTGATCGACTTCTACTTCGCCTGCAATGATGCGCTCGCCTACGACGTCGCCATCTGCCTCAATGCCTGGTGCTTCGAGCCCGACCGCTCGTTCAACGCCACCAAGGCGCGCGCCCTGCTGCAGGGCTACGACAAGGTCCGGGCACTGGGCGAAGCGGAACGGCGCGTCCTGCCGCTGCTGGCACGAGGTGCCGCGCTCCGCTTCCTGCTGACGCGCCTTTACGACTGGCTCCACACGCCGGCCGGCGCGCTCGTGAAGCGCAAGGACCCGCTCGAATATCTCGCCTATCTGCGCTTCCACAGGAACGCCAAGTCGCTGGCGGACTATGGCCTGTAGGGTGGGGCTGTGAGCGAGCTGCCGGCCGTCGAGATCTTCACCGACGGGGCCTGCAGCGGAAACCCCGGCCCGGGCGGCTGGGGCGCGATCCTGCGGATGGCCGGGCGCGAGAAGGAATTGTCAGGTGGCGAGCCTGCGACCACCAACAATCGCATGGAGATGATGGCGGTGATCGCCGGCCTCGAAGCCCTGCAGCGGCCTTGCCGCGTGCGGCTGTTCACCGACAGCAAGTATGTTCTCGATGGCGCCACCAAGTGGATCAGGGGCTGGAAGAGGAACGGCTGGAAGACCGCCGACAAGAAGCCGGTGAAGAACGTCGAGCTATGGCAGCGTCTCGACGCCGCGCATGCCGTGCACAAGGTCGACTGGCATTGGGTGAAGGGCCATAGCGGCCACGCCGAGAACGAGCGCGCCGACCAACTCGCACGCGACGCGATCGACAAACTACGTTTGTCATCGCGGGCGAAGTCGTCTTCGCCCTGAAGCGTCGCGAGGGATCTTTCCTTTAGCCCAAAGATCCTTCGCCCTTCGGGCTCAGGATGACAACTTCGTTGTCAGCTGCGTTTCGGCTGTGTCGGGACGGGTTTCTTCTCGACCGGCTTTTCGTAGACCAGGTCGAAACCCTCGCGCGTACCGTCGCAGGGATTGTCGCCCTCGGCCAGGCGCCACACCTGTGACTTGCCTGAGCGGCGGAAGGTGAGCGTGCCAGCGACCTTGCACGGCGTGCCCTTCTCGACCTTGGCGACGCGGAAGGCGACTTCGCCGCGGATCGTCACGACGCCGGCGGCGATACGCTCGACGACGCCATCGATCGAGGCCCAGTCACCCTCGGTGCCGGGCGCGACGCTCTCGATCTTGCCCTTGATGGTCCAGAGGTTGCCCTGCTTGGTCACCGTGACGTCGCCCGACTTGGCGCCCTTGATCTTGGCGTGGCGGCCCCAGACGATCTTGCGCGCATCGATGAAGAGCTGGGCCTCGGTCTCGGCGGCGATTTCGGTGCGCTCGACCTTCTGCGTCGGCGGCAGCGGCGAGGAGAGGCCGGTGGTCGGTACACCCTGTTGCACCGACGGCGCCTGCAGCGGCGGCGGCGCGGGATAATAGGCAGAAGGCGCCTGCGGCGCGGCCTGGCCGGCGGGGGGCGTCTGGGCAAACGCCGCGGTCGCAAACACGGGGGTCGCGAACAGTGCGACCAGCGCGATCGATGAGAGAATTCGGATCATTGCTGTGGCTCTTACCTCAGTGGTCGCCGGCATACTACCGCTTCCCGCCGGCTTTGGGCGCGGCGTTTGGGGCCACCGGCGCGGCGGGCGTGGTGCCGACCGCGGCCGGGGTGGGCTGTTCACCCCGCAGCCCTGCCTGGGCCCGCCGCGCGCTGTCGGAGCCTGGCGGCACGATGCGCAGCACGCGGTTGAAATCGTCGTTGGCGCGGGCCCGGTCGCCGCCGGCCAAGCTGGCGAAGCCGCGTTCGAGCAGCGCCTCGGTATGTTCGGGCGCGATCCGGAGCGCCCGTCCGGCATCGGCCAGAGCCTGGCTCGTGTTGCGGGCGTTGCGCCAGGCGGCAGCGCGCAAGACCAGGACCTCGACGTCATCCGGCCGGAGGCGAAGCGCCTGGTCGAAGTCGGAGATGGCCCGCGGCCAGGCCTGCATGGCGGCATTGCTGAGGCCTCGATCGATCCACAGATCGGGGTCGTTGCCCTTGAGTTCGATCGCCCTTGTCTGCGCAACGGCTGCCTTGTCGGCCTGCCCCGCCTCGACCCACGCCTGGCCGGCCTGGGCCCACAGTTCGGCCCGCAACCCCGGGCGGTCGAGGCCCATGTCGCGGGCGATCGCCTCGAACTGCGCCGCCGATTGGGGGTACTTGCCGGCCTGGAACATGGCGACGGCGACGCAATGGCGCGCCCCGAGGCCACCGCCCTCGACACTCCACTTCTCGGCCACCGGCAACGCCCGGAGCGGCTCCCTGCGCGCCAGCTTCATGCATTCGGTGTAGCGCAGCAGGTGATCGGGCGTGTTCTCGAACGGGCTCAGCGTCTGGCCCACCGCCGGCAGGGCCGGGGCAAGTCCGAGAAACAGCAGGAGCATCGGGCGGCGAAACAACATCTTTGAAAAGAAGCGCGCCGGAGCGATCCTGACAAGATGACCAAACGACTTTTCATTTTCGGCCTGGGTTACAGCGGCCTTGAAATCGCCCAGCTTGCGCGGGCCCAGGGCTGGACCGTGGCCGGCACCTGCACCGGCATGGAGAAGGCCGAGAGCCTGCGCGCCCAAGGTATCGAGACGCATCTGTTTGACGGCTCGGCGCCGCTTGCCGCCGCGTCCGTGGGCGGGGCCTCGCACATTCTCTGCAGCATTGCGCCGGGCACGGTGGGCGATCCGGCGCTGAGCCTCTGCGAGCCGCTGCTGCGGCAGGCGCATTGGCTGGGGTATCTCTCGACCACCGGCGTCTATGGCGACCACGGTGGCGGCTGGGTCGACGAGGACACGCCGCCCAAGCCCGGCCAGCCGCGCAGCATCGAACGCCTGGCGACCGAGCGCGCCTGGCAGGCGATGGCGCGTGACGCCGGCGTGCCACTGACGATCTTCCGGCTGCCCGGCATCTACGGCCCCGGCCGCAGCCCGATCGACCAGGTGAAGGCGGGCACAGCGCGGCGCATCGACAAGCCCGGGCAGGTCTTTTCGCGCATCCATGTCGCCGACATCGCCGGCGCCGCGCTCAAGGCAATGACCGCACCGCACCGCGGCGACATCTACAACGTGGTCGACGACCTCCCGGTCTCGACCGGCGAAGTGGTGGCCTTCGCCTGCGAACTGCTGGGCCGGCCGGTGCCGCCGTCGATCCCGTGGGACGAGATCGCACCCACGATGAGCCCGATGGCACGCTCCTTCTATGCCGAGAGCCGCCGCGTGCGGAACGAGCGCATGAAGCGCGATCTCGGCGTCGTGCTGCGCTACCCGACCTATCGCGAAGGACTAAGAGCGATCGCGGCTGCGGGCTAGCGCACCAGCTCTTCCACGTTGGCGATCAGGCGGGCGATGTCGGCCGGCGTGCTGAGGCGATGGTCGCCGCCCTTGATCAGGGTGGTGATGACCTCGGGCGCCTCGAGATGCTGCGCGATCTGCAGCGAATATTCCCACGGCACGTCGGGATCGCTCTGACCGTGCAGCAGCCGCACGGGACATGGCAGTGCCAGCTTCTTGTCGAGCAGCAGATGGTTGCGCCCCTCCTCGATCAGCTTCCAGGTGAAGACCGACGGTTCGGGCGAATATTGCGAGGGCCGCTCCAGCCGGCCATCACGTTCGAGCGCGACGCGATCCTCGGGCGAGAGCCCTTTCAGCAGCATGCGTTCGGTGAAGTCGGGTGCGGCCGCAATCAGTACCAGCCCGGCCAGGCGCTCCGGGCGTGCGCGCGCCACCAGGAGCGACAGCCAGCCGCCCATGCTCGATCCCACCAACACCAGCTTGCCGGTGGCGAGCCGGTCGATGGCTGCCAGCGAATCGTCGAGCCAGCGGCCAATGGTGCCGTCCTCGAAACGGCCCGAGGACTGGCCGTGACCGAGATAGTCGAAGCGCAGGAAGGCGCGGCCTGTCTCGCGCGCCCAGGCCTCCAGCGCGACGGCCTTGGTGCCGGTCATGTCGGACCGGAAGCCGCCCAGGAAAACCACTGTCGGCGCACGGCCGTCGGTTTTCGCATAGGCGATGGTGTTGCCGTCGGGCCGTGGCAGCCGCTCGACTCTACCCACGTTGGCGCTCCCGTGTTACCTGCTTTGTCTCCTCGCCACTCATACGAAAAATAAATCACCGTGTCCGCGCCCACGCTCCTTCAGATCGTGCCGACTCTCGCCGGTGGCGGCCTTGCCCGCGCCACGCTCGACGCGGCGCAGGCCGTGATCGCCGCGGGCGGGTCGGCGCTCGTCGCCTCGCCGGGCGGCGCCCTGGTGCCCGACCTGCTGCGGCTGCGCGCCACGCACATCGAGTTGCCCATTACCCCGCAGCGGCTGTGGGGCCGGCTCACCCTGCCCGCCAAGCTCGCGAGTTCCCTGCGCGATGCGCGCGTCGACGTCGTGCAGGCCCGCTCGCCCGCCACCGGCTGGATCGCCCGCGCGCTCGCCCGCCGGCTCGAGCTCAAATGGATCGCCACGCTGCACCGGCCGTTCATCGCGCACGACCTGATGGGAAGCTTCCTCGAGCGGCGCCAGGCGCGCGCCGATGCCCTGATCGCCGTATCCGACCATGTCGCGCGCGACGCGCTGCAGCGCTTTCCCGCGCTCGCCGACCGCCTCGAAACCATTCCACCCGGCATCAATTTCGATCGCTTCGATCCGGCGATCGTACGCGCCGACCGGCTGATCCGCCTCGCGGCCGAACTGCGCGTGCCCGACGGCAGCCATCTCGTGCTGTGTCCGGCGCGCTTCGGCGAGGACAACGGCCAGAAGATCCTGATCGAGGCGCTGAAGCGGTTGGGCCGCGACGACGTGTTCTGCCTCCTGCTGGGTTCGGTCGGCCAACCCACGCCATTCGAACGCGAACTCGAGCGCGCGATCGTGGCTGCCGAGCTGCACGGCCGCATCCAGATCGGGCCCTATGTCGACGACATGCCGGCGGCCTACATGCTGGCCGACGTGGTGGTGGCGACCGGCGGCAGCCGCCAGGGTTTCAGCCGCACGCTGGTCGAGGCCCAGGCAATGGGCCGGCCGGTGGTGGCGGAGGACGGTGGTGGCGCCGCCGAAGCCGTGCGCCCCGGCGTCACCGGATGGCTGGCGCCGGCAGGCGATGCGGCGGCGCTCGCCGAGGCGTTGCGGAACGCGCTGTCGCTGTCGACCGAGCGCCGTGCCGAACTCGCCCGCGCCGCCCAGGAACATGCGCGCAGCCGCTACAGCCTCGCCCAGTCCAACAGCCGGCTGCTCCAGCTCTACGAGCGCCTGTCGGCCAGATGACGCCGTTCTTCCGCGCCGCTTGTCTCGTGCTTGTCATGCTTGCAGTGCTTCCCGCAGAAGCACAGTTGCCACGACCGCCGATGGGCGGGCCGGGCGATGTGCCGGTCAACCCGCCGACCAGCCGCGGCATGAACGACTTCATCGGCGCCTGGCGGCTTACCTGGCAGGATCCCACCAACCCCGACTGCCCGTGCCGCGGCTCGCTCTTCATCGACATCGACGCCAATGCCGACGGCACCAGCCTGGCTGGCCGCTGGAAGATGAAGGACGGCGATGCCGTGCTGGCTGGCACCATGTCGTACCAGGCCAAAGTCTGGTACGGCCGTTTCAGCCAGCCCGACGACGGGCTGGGCTTTCCCGCCAAGGGCAGCTTTCACCTGGAATCCCGCGATCCCGATACGCTGACCGGGTCCTATCAGCGCGACGGCACGGCCATCGGCTTCAGCAGGAACGCCACCCGCGAGTGATCCCTGAAACTTGACTCGGGCGCGCCGCGCAACTATCTCCGGGCGCATGGACCGGCTGTTCTCCAGCTTCCTGACTTTCCCGACCACCGACCGAACTTGATTCGGCCGGGCGCGCGCGTTTGTGCCGCTTCCCGGCCGTCTAGGACCGACGCTTTGCGTCGGCCGATGAAACGCGTTCGGACTCTCAAGCGGTGGTTGCCATGATCAATATTTCCCTGCCGGACGGCTCGGTCCGCAAATTCGATAAACCCGTCAGCGGCGCCGAAATCGCCGCTTCGATCGGACCCGGTCTCGCCAAGGCAGCGCTCGCTCTGCGCGTCGACGGCAAGATGGTCGACCTCGGCCATGTCTTAGACCACGACGCCAAGATCGGCATCGTGACGTCGAAGGACCCTGATGCGCTCGAACTGCTGCGCCACGACGCGGCGCATGTGCTGGCCCAGGCCGTCCAGGAACTCTACCCCGGCACGCAGATCACGTTCGGCCCCTCGACGGAGGACGGCTTCTATTACGACTTCGTGCGCGCCGAGCCCTTCTCGCCGGAGGACTTTGCCAAGATCGAGCAGCGGATGGCCGAGATCGTCGACCGCAACCTGCCGATCGAACGCGAGGTCTGGGACCGCGCGAAGATCAAGGACTACTTCGTCCAGCACGGCGAGAAGTTCAAAGCCGAATGGGCGGACGAGCTGCCCAAGGACGAGATCATCACGGTCTACAAGCAGGGCGACTGGCTCGACATGTGCCTCGGCCCGCACCTGCCCTCGACAGGCAAGCTCGGCAAGGCGTTCAAGCTCACGAAGGTGTCGGGCGCCTACTGGCGCGGCGACAAGAACAACGCGCAGCTCCAGCGCGTCTACGGCACGGTCTTCTTCTCCGACAAGGACCTGAAGGACTACCTGCACCGCATCGAGGAGGCCGAGAAGCGCGACCATCGCAAGATCGGCCGCGAGATGGGCCTCTTCCATCAGCAGGAAGAAGCTGCCGGCATGGTGTTCTGGCATCCCAAGGGCTGGGCCTTCTGGCGGACGATCGAGGGCTATCTCCGGCGCAAGCTCGAGGCCGGCGGATATGTCGAGGTGAAGACGCCGCAACTCGTCGACCGCAAGCTGTGGGAAGAGTCTGGTCACTGGGAGAAGTTCCGCGAGAACATGTATCTCAGCGAGAACGAGGACGGCCTGCGCGAATACATGGCCGATCCGGCGCAGCGCATCTTCGCGCTGAAGCCGATGAACTGCCCATGCCATGTCGAGATCTTCAACGTGGGCCTGCGCAGCTATCGCGAATTGCCGCTGCGCATGGCGGAGATGGGCTCGTGCCACCGCTTCGAGCCGTCGGGCGCGCTGCACGGCATCCTGCGCGTGCGCAACTTCACGCAGGACGACGCCCATATCTTCTGCACCGAGGACCAGATCGAGAGCGAGACGATCCGCTTCTGCAAGCTGCTCGACGAGGTCTATCGCGACCTGGGCTTTACCGACTATTTCGTGAAGTTCTCCGACCGGCCGCCGGTCCGCGCCGGCACCGACGCGGTGTGGGACCAGGCCGAGGGCGCACTGTTGTCGGCCTCGAAGGCGGCCGGCCTCGACGTCATTCTCAATCCCGGTGAGGGCGCGTTCTACGGACCCAAGCTCGAATTCGTGCTGCGCGACGCCATCGGCCGCGACTGGCAATGCGGCACGCTGCAGGTCGATTTCGTGCTGCCCGAGCGGCTCGACGCGAGCTACGTGGCGGAAGACGGCACGCGCAAGCGGCCGGTCATGCTGCACCGCGCCATCTTCGGCAGCTTCGAGCGGATCATCGGCGTGCTGATCGAGAACTACGCCGGCCGATTCCCGCTGTGGATGGCGCCGACGCAAGCGGTGGTGGTCACCATCGTCAGCGACGCCGACAGCTATGCCAACGAGGTCGCCGCTCAGTTGCGCGCCGCCGGCATGCGGGTCGACGTCGACACCAGCAACGAGAAGATCAACTACAAGGTCCGCGAGCACTCGCTGGCCCACGTGCCGCTGATCATCGCAGTCGGCCGGCGCGACATGGAAGCCCGCACGGTGGCCATCCGCCGCCTCGGCTCGGAGAAGCAGGAGGTCCTTGAACTCGGGGCCGCCGTCACTACACTTTCAACGGAGGCCCGGCCGCCCTTCTAGGGCGGCCGCGGTTTCGATACCCGCCCCCACCCGGGGGTTCTGACAGAGGAGAAGGAAGCCATAGCCAGACCTGCTCAACAAAGCGCGCCCACCCGCGAGGGTCCGCGCGTCAACGGCGAAATCAAGTCGCCGCAAGTCCGACTGATCGACGAGAACGGCGAGATGGTCGGCGTCCTCAGCACCCGCGAGGCCATCGAGATGGCCGAGGAAGCCAGTCTCGACCTGATCGAGATTTCGCCCAACGCGGTTCCGCCGGTCGCCAAGATTTCCGACTACGGCAAGTACAAGTACGAAGCGCAGAAGAAGGCTCACGAGGCGCGCAAGCACCAGAAGGTCATCGAGGTCAAAGAGATCAAGATGCGCCCGAACATCGACGAGCATGACTACGAAGTTAAGATGCGCGCCATGAAGCGGTTCATCGAGGAAGGCGACAAGGTGAAGGTCACCCTGCGTTTCCGCGGCCGTGAGATGGTTCACTCCGAACTGGGACTCCAGGTCCTCAACCGCGTGCGTGGTGAGATGGACCCACTGACCAAGATCGAATCGATGCCGCGCATGGAAGGCCGGCAGATGATCATGGTGCTGGCGCCCAAGTAGGCGCCGGCTTCTGCCCCGCTAGCGCTGGCGCAGCGTCACGGTCCCGATGCTGCGCGACGCGTCGGGATCGAACCGGCCGGTGGCCACGATACCGTCGGGCCAACGCACGCTGTAGACCATCTCGCCGGCGAACGACATCGGGGCGTCCGCCTTGGCGTTCATCCAATAGTCGCAGCGCACGGCGTCGTTGGCATCGAGGTTCTGCGCCCGGCAGATCTGGTGCAGCACATAGGGAATGAACCGCACGCGGCCACCCTCGGGCGCGGTCTTGTGATAGAGCGCCATCGAGCGCAGCTGCCGGCCGCAGCGGTTGGTCTTGAACACCTTGGCCGCACCCGTGGCCGTCCGGCGGATTTCCTCGAGGCTGGCGGTCAAGGCATCGAGGGCACGATCACGCGCGGCGTCGGTGAAACCTGAAGCGATCAGCGCCGCCTCGTACTGGCCGATCGCCTCGCTGACCGGCGCCGCCGGATAGCCGCCGCGCTCCAGATCGCGCGCCCAGGAATGGGTTTCCAGCGCCCGCGTGACCATCGCGCCGGTCAGTCCCGCATGCTCGGCCCAGTCGCCCAGCACGTTGCCGACGGCCCAACAGTATTTCAGCAGGTTGTAGCCCTCGGGCTCGACCGGCAGCGCCCGCGCGTCGACGACACCGATCGACTGCCCGACCACGGTCTTGATCAGCACATACTGGCTGGACGGGTTGTCCCGCACACGTTCCGAACTGGACTGAGGCGGGCTGGGCACGGTCGAGGCCGTCTGGGCAACCGCCGGCAGCGCCGCGGCAAAGCCCGTGACTGCGGTCGCCACGACGATCCTTGCGGCCTTCCACATCCAGCGATGGTAGCCTCGGCCTCCGGAGATGCCTGCATGAGATGGTTGATAGCGACGCTCGTCCTCGCAGCGTCGATCGCGACGGCCGAAGCCCAGCCAGCGGCGCAGCCCAGTCCCCAGCCCGCCGCCCAGCCGCTCAACGCGGAGGCTGCCCGCAGCTTCAACGATTTCCAGAACTTCGCGCCGCACCGCGCCTTCGTAGTCGGTGCCGACGGCAAGGCGAATTGGCAGGCAGGCGTCAGCGGTCCCGATCCCGCCCGCGCCATCGCCTCGGCGATGAAGCGCTGCGAAGACCGTGGTCCGCAAACCTGCACCCTGCACATCGTCAACAACTACACCGTCACGCACCAGGACTGGCGGCAACTGGTGCCGGCCCGCGCCGCCGACGCCCCTGATATCGGCCGCTTGCGGCCACAGCCCTACTGGTCGATGCGTGGCCCGCAGCTCGCCACCGGCTTGATCGTCTGGAGCCACGGCTACATGGCGGGCAAGAACGCCACCGACAGCGCGCCGCAATCCTGGGTCGGCCGCTTCACCCGACTGGGCTATGACCTTTACCGCTTCGACAGGGAATGGATTTCCGACTGGGCCAGCGATGCCACGGCCCTGGCAGCCGCGGTCGGCAAGGCTCGCGAGATGGGTTATCGCCGGGTCGTGCTGGCCGGCCAGTCGGCCGGCGCCTGGGTGTCGCTGGCCGCCGCCATGCGCGGCGCCAAGGTCGACGGCGTGATCTCGATCGCGGCCGCCCATCACGGCACGGTCGACAAGATGCGCGATACCACGCGGGCGCGCTCCGAATGGCAGCAGGTCATCAAGGGCCTGAAGCCGGGGCCCGCCATCGTGGTGGTGAACTTCGCCGACGATGCCTACGACGTCGGCGGCCGCATGGCCGATGCCAATGCCGCCTTCACCGCTTCCGGCGTCACCGGCCTGGTCATCGGCGATCCTGAAGGCTTCAAGGGCCACGGTGCCGGCGCCGAATCCAGCTTCGCCCGCAAGTTCGGTCCCTGCATCGTGGCCTTCGTCGAGACGCGCAAGAAGCAGGCGCCGTGTGGCGACTAGCATGCGATTCACGGCATGTATGAGCCGCCATTGACGTGCAGCACCTGGCCCGTCGTGGCGTTCGAGTCGTCGGAGGCGAGGAAAACGGCGGTGCGCGCGATCTGCTCCGGCGTGAGCAGGCGGCCGCCGAGCGGGATGGTGGTTCGGGCCATCTCCACCAGTTCGTCGCTGGTGTTGCCGTAGCGCGGCTGCGCGGTGTCGGTGAGGCCGGGGGCGATCGCATTGACGCGGATGCCATGAGGCGCGAGTTCGAGGGCAAGTGCGCGCGTCATCGACACTACGCCGCCTTTGCTGGCGCTGTAGTGGACGCCGCGCACGGCCCCCCGGATTGCCGACGAGGAAAGATTGATCACGGAACCGCCCTGCTTGCCTGCCGCAATCAACGCTTTGGCCATCGCAATGGTTGCAAAGCAGCCGGCCTTCAGATTGATGTCGAGGACATGGTCCCAGTCGCGCTCGCGCATCTCCAGCAGCGGCACGCGGGGATAGACGCCGGCATTGTTGACCAGGATGTCGGGCGGTCCGAACTCGCGAACAGTCTCGGACACCATCGCCTCGACCTCGGCCAGCTTGGAGACATCGGCCTTTATCAGGTGGGCGCGGCGGCCCGCGGCCTTTACCTTGGCCGCGACGGCCTCGGCGCCCGCCCGGTCGTCAAGCCAGGTGAGGGCCACGTCGGCTCCCTCCCCGGCCAGTGCCGTCGCGATCGCCGCCCCGATGCCTTGCTGGGCGCCCGTCACAAGCGCCACTTTCCCAGCCAGTTTCATGGCAAAATCCCCTTTGAAGGCCCCAGTAAGGGCTGACTGTGGCACATCCGCCCGCGCTTGCATGGGCGGACCCTCGCCGCTATAAGCCCCGTTCCTTCGAGCGGCCTGGCCAATAAGGGCATTGCCTCGGCTGCTTTGTAAGGACTTTTCGACCCTCTTTCACGAGGGGGTCGGGACCTGCGCTCCGGCGCTAACCCTTTGAAAAGGAACAAAAATGCCCAAGATGAAGACCAAGAGCGGGGCCAAGAAGCGTTTTCGCTTCACGGCCACGGGCAAAATCAAGCATGGCGTGGCCGGCAAGCGGCACGGCATGAGCAAGCGCGGTAACCGGTTCCTGCGCCAGGCGACCGGGATGGCCATCGTGTCCGAGCCGGACACGCGGATCATCAAGCGCAATTTCTTTCCGTACGAGAGGTAGACCATGTCACGCGTTAAGCGGGGCGTGACTGCACACGCTCGTCATAAGAAGGTTCTCAAGCTCGCCAAGGGCTATCGCGGTCGCTCCAATGCAGCGTTCCGCGTCGCCATCGAGAAGGTCGAGAAGGGCCTGCAGTATGCCTACCGCGACCGCCGCAACAAGAAGCGCGCGTTCCGGGGTCTCTGGATCCAGCGTATCAACGCTGCGACCCGCGAGCATGGGCTCACCTACTCGCAGTTCATGAACGGCATCCTCAAGGCCGGGATCGAAGTCGACCGCAAGGTCATGGCCGATCTCGCCGTGCGGGAGCCCGCTGCATTCAAGGCCCTGGTCGATCAGGCCCAGGCCGCCCTCAAGTAAGTTCGCGGCGCCGTACAGCGGCGCAACGGACTAGAGACGGCAAAGAGGGAGCCTGGACCGCAGGCTCCCTTTTTCGTGTTCGGTTTCGAGAGTGGGAAAGATGGACGATCTTTCGACGATTCGCAGTGCGGCGCTCGAAGCCGTCTCGGCCGCCGCCGACCTGGTAGCGCTCGAGGCTGCGCGCGTGGCCGTGCTCGGCAAGAAGGGCAGCGTCACCGGCCTCATGAAGACCCTGGGCGGTCTCGCGCCGGAACAGCGCAAGGAATTCGGCGCCCAGGTCAACCAGCTCAAGGGCGAGATCGAGGCCGCGCTCGACGCACGCAAGGGCACCTTGGGCGCCTCGGCGCTGGAGGCGCGGCTGGCGGCGGAGAAGATCGACATCAGCCTGCCGACGCGGCCGATGCGCGAAGGAACGCTGCACCCGATCGGCCAGGTAATGGACGAACTCGGCGTCATCTTCGGCGAGATGGGATTCACCTGGGCCGATGGCCCCGACATCGAGGACGACTGGCACAACTTCACCGCGCTCAACATCCCGCCCGACCATCCGGCGCGGCAGATGCAGGACACGTTCTATCTGCCGCCACGCGCCGACGGAACGCCCGTCGTGCTGCGCACGCACACCTCGCCGGTGCAGGCGCGGACCATGCTGAGCAAGGACGTGCAGAAGATGTTGGCCGACGGCGGTTCGCTCCGCATCATCGTGCCGGGCCGTACCTTTCGCATCGACAGCGACGCCACGCACACGCCGATGTTCCACCAGGTCGAAGGCCTGGTGATCGACCGCACGACGCACATGGGTCACCTAAAAGGTTGCCTGGTCGATTTCTGCCGCGCCTTCTTCGAGATCGATGACCTGCCGCTGCGTTTCCGCCCCTCCTACTTCCCTTTCACCGAGCCGTCGGCCGAGGTCGACATTGGCTGCTCGTGGAAAGACGGCGAACTCAAGATCGGTGCTGGCGATTCGTGGCTGGAGATCCTGGGCTCCGGCATGGTCCATCCCAACGTGATCCGGAACTGCGGGCTCGATCCCGCCGTCTATCAGGGCTTCGCCTTCGGCATGGGCATCGACCGCATCGCCATGCTGAAGTACGGCATCCCCGATTTGCGCTCGTTCTTCGACGCCGACCTGCGCTGGCTGCGCCACTACGGCTTCTCCGCCCTGGAGGCCGTGCGATGAAGTTCACGCTCTCCTGGCTCAAGGAACATCTCGACACCAAAGCGACGCTCGCCGAAGTGCGCGATACGCTGACCATGCTCGGCCTCGAGGTCGAGGGGATCACCAATCCGGCGGAGGCCCTGAAGGGCTTCGTGGTCGGCTATGTCGTCGAAGCGATCCAGCATCCCAACGCCGACCGGCTGCGCGTCTGCAAGGTCGACACCGGCACGGGCACCATCGTCCAGGTCGTGTGCGGCGCGCCCAACGCGCGGACCGGCATGAAGGGCATCTTCGCGCCGCCGGGCAGCTATATCCCCGGCACCGACCTGCACCTGAAGGTCGGCAAGATTCGCGGCGAGGAGAGCAACGGCATGCTCTGTTCGTCGCGCGAACTGCAGCTCGGCGACGACCATAGCGGTATCATCGACCTCGCCGCCGACGCGGTGATCGGCCAGCCGGCCGCGGAAGCGCTCGGCCTCGACGATGCCGTCATCGAGATCAAGGTGACGCCCAACCGCGGCGATTGCCTGGGCGTGCATGGCATCGCCCGCGACCTCGCGGCGGCCGGCCTCGGCACGCTGAAGCCGTTCAAGGCCGAACGACTGAAGGGCACCTACGCCAGCCCGATCCAGTGGACGCACGGCTACGAGGCCAAGCCTGACAGCCCCTGCCCGATCGTCGTCGGCCGCCACTTCCGTGGCGTGAAGAACGGCCCCTCGCCCGATTGGCTGCAGCGCCGGCTGAAAGCGATCGGCCTCAGGCCAATCTCGGCGCTGGTCGACATCACCAACCTGGTGACCTTCGACCTCAACCGGCCGCTGCACGTATTCGATGCCAGGAAGCTCGCTGGCAATCTCGTCATGCGCCAGGCCCGTGAGGGCGAGACCGTCATGGCGCTCGACGGCAAGACCTATGTGCTCGATCCCTCGATTTCGGTGATCGCCGACTCCAAAGGCGTGCACGGCATCGGCGGTGTGATGGGCGGCGAGGAAACAGGCGTGCAGGACGACACCACCGAGGTGTTCCTCGAAGTCGCCTATTTCACGCCGCTCGGCGTCGCCGCCACCGGCCGCAAGCTCGGCGTCCAGTCGGATGCCCGCTACCGCTTCGAGCGCGGCATCGATCCGCAATCGGTCGAATGGGGCACCGATGTCGCCACCCGGCTGATCCTGGAACTGTGTGGCGGCGAGGCGAGCGAGATCACCACAAGCGGCGTGATGCCGAACTGGCAGCGGAGTTTCACGCTGCGTCCGGATCGCGTGAAGACTCTCACCGGCATCGACGTGCCGGGCGCGGATACCGCGTCCATCCTGGGCAAGCTCGGCTTCACCGTCGACGGCCAGGGCCCGTGGACGGCCGCCGTCCCCTCCTGGCGTCCCGACATCGTGGGCGAGGCCGACCTGGTGGAAGAAGTGACTCGCGTGTGGGGCTTCGACAAGATCCCGACGACCTCGCTGCCGCAGCTTTCGCCGACTTCCAGGCCGGTGCGCGACGCGATGCAGCGCCGCGTGCCGCAGGCCCGCCGGGCGCTGGGCGCGCGCGGCATGAACGAAGCCGTCACCTGGTCGTTCCTGCCGTACAAGAAGGCAGAGCGCTTCGGCGGCGGCCAGCCCGACCTGCGCCTGCTGAACTCGATCGACGCCACGCTCGACACCATGCGGCCGTCGATCCTGCCCAACCTGATCGAGGCGGCGACGCGCAACGAGGCGCGCGGTCTTTCCGATCCGGCGTTGTTCGAGGTCGGACCGCAGTACAAGGACGCGAGCCCCACCGGGCAACGCACCGTGGCCGCCGGGCTGCGCCACAACATGGCCGTGCCACGGAACTGGGCGGGCCCTGCCCGCACGGTCGATGCGTTCGACGCCAAGGCTGACGCCCTCGCGGTGCTGGCCGGCATCGGCGCGCCGGTCGACAACATGTCCGCACAGGCGGGCGCGCCCGACTGGTATCATCCCGGCCGCTCCGGCGCGATCAAGCTCGGCGACCGCGTGATGGCGCATTTCGGCGAACTGCATCCCGAGATCACCGCTGCCGCCGACCTGAAGGGTCCGGTCGCGGCTTTCGAGGTGTTCCTCGACGCCCCGCCGCCGCCCAAGGCGAAAGCCAGCAAGGCGCGGCCGAAGCTGGTACTGTCGCCCTTCCAGCCGGTCGAACGCGACTTCGCCTTCCTGGTCGACGCCGCCGTCGAGGCGGACAAGATCGTCCGCGCCGCACGCAATTCCGACAAGGCGATGATCTCGGCTGCGCGGGTGTTCGACCTCTACGCCGGCAAGGGCGTGCCCGAGGGCAAGAAATCGATCGCCATCGCCGTCACCCTGCAGCCGGTCGAGCGCACGCTCACCGATGCGGAGATCGAGGCGGTGTCGGCCAAGATCGTCGCCGCCGTCACCAAGGCGACAGGCGCCGTGTTGCGTGGGTAGAGTTCAGTTGAAATGACCGACCTGTCGTTGATCCGCAATTTCTCGATCATTGCCCATATCGACCACGGCAAGAGCACGCTGGCCGACCGGCTGCTGATGGCCTGCGGCGCGGTGAGCGAACGCGAGTTCCACGACCAGATGCTCGATTCGATGGATATCGAGCGCGAGCGCGGCATCACCATCAAGGCGCAGACCGTGCGGCTCAACTACAAGGCCAAGGACGGCAAGACCTACGTGCTCAACCTGATGGACACGCCTGGCCATGTCGACTTCGCCTACGAGGTCAGCCGTTCGCTCGCCGCCTGCGAGGGCTCGTTGCTGGTGGTCGACGCCAGCCAGGGGGTCGAGGCGCAGACTCTGGCCAACGCCTATCACGCCATCGAAGCAAACCACGAGATCATTCCGGTCCTGAACAAGATCGACCTGCCGTCAGCCGATCCCCAGCGTGTGTGCACCGAGATCGAGGATGTGGTCGGCATCGACACGTCCGAAGCGGTCATGGTCTCGGCCAAGACCGGCCTCGGCATCGACGAGCTGCTCGAGGCCATGGTGAAGCGCCTGCCGGCTCCCAAGGGCAACCGCGAGGCGCCGCTGAAGGCGCTGCTGGTCGACAGCTGGTACGATCCGTATCTCGGCGTCGTGACGCTGGTCCGCGTGCAGGACGGCGTGCTGCGCCGGGGCATGAAGATCCGCATGATGGCCGCCGCCGCGGCCTACGATCTCGACAAGGTCGGCATCTTCGCACCCAAGGCCACCGACGTGGCGGAGCTCGGACCGGGCGAGATCGGCTTCATCATCGCCGGCATAAAGACCATCGCCGACTGCAAGGTGGGCGACACGATCACCGACGACCGCAAGCCCGCGGCCGAGATGCTGGCCGGCTTCAAGCCCAGCGTCCCGGTGGTCTTCTGCGGTCTCTTCCCGGCCGATGCCGCCGAGTTCGAGGTGCTGCGCGAGTCGCTCTCCAAGCTCCGCCTCAACGACTCCTCGTTCCATTTCGAGGCCGAGACCAGCGCGGCCCTGGGCTTCGGCTTCCGCTGTGGCTTTCTGGGTCTGCTCCATCTCGAGATCGTGCAGGAGCGGCTGGAGCGCGAGTTCAATCTCGACCTCGTCACGACCGCACCTTCGGTCGTCTACAAGGTGAAGATGACCGACGGCACGTCGATGGAGTTGCACAATCCCGCCGACTATCCCGACCCGATGAAGATCGAGTCGATGGAAGAGCCGTGGATCAAGGCCACGATCATAACGCCCGACGAGCATCTCGGCTCCGTGCTGACGCTCTGCCAGGAGCGCCGCGGCCAGCAGATCGAGCTCACCTATGCCGGCACGCGCGCCATGGCGATCTACCGCCTGCCGCTGAACGAGGTCGTGTTCGACTTCTACGACCGGCTGAAGTCGATGACGCGCGGCTATGCCAGCTTCGACTACGAAATGGACGGCTACGAGGAGAGCGAGCTGGTGAAGCTCTCCATCCTGGTGAACGCCGAGCCAGTCGATGCGCTGTCGATGATCGTGCACAAGAACGCCGCCGAGAGCCGCGGCCGGGCGCTGTGCGAGCGGCTGAAGGACCTGATCCCGCGCCAGCTCTTCAAGATCGCCATCCAGGCGGCGATCGGCGGACGCGTGGTGGCGCGCGAGACGATCAGTCCGATGCGCAAGGACGTGCTGGCCAAGTGCTACGGCGGCGACATCAGCCGCAAGAAGAAGCTTCTGGAGAAGCAGAAGAAGGGCAAGAAGCGGATGAGGCAGATCGGCGAGGTCGAAATCCCTCAGTCGGCCTTCATTGCCGCCCTGAAGATGGATAATCGCTAGGCCCGATCGGCATTAGGCCCGACGGAGAAAACGGCCTCAGAGGCCGCGGCTGCGCCGGCGCCGGGGCGGCCTGGAGCCGATCACGAAGCCGCCGGTGTCGGCCGCCTCGCCATCGCGCCCACCCAGCCAAAGAAAGATGGTGCCGAGGACCAGGAAGGCCGGAAGGGCCGGGATCGTCAGGATCGGGCCCACCAGCCAGGTCCACAGCGAAACCGAGAGGTGGCGCTGGACCGCATTCTGGGCCTCGCCCAGCGAACGGACGTCGAGATGCGACCAGAGATCCCCCAGACCCAGCAGGTGGAAAGTCCCTTCGGTCCACCAGGCCAGGCCGTCATGGACGACCGCTGCCACGGCCATGGCCAGCAGCAGCCACCCCAATACGCGAAACACCACCATCGATCCCCCAAATGGCGGTCGGCACCCTAGCCAAGACGGCCCGCCGGGGGAAGATGCCGTCGCGCCTTGTTCGTTGCTCTGGCCGTTCGTCGCGCTATAAGAGCGACCGACCGCGCATCCCGGACAGGTGGCCGAGCGGTTTAAGGCACACGCTTGGAAAGCGTGCGTGGTGTAACAGCCACCGCGGGTTCGAATCCCGCCCTGTCCGCCAGCGAGGCACGCTAACTTTTCTC
>CAMAYC010000083.1 GCA_945862125.1 Reyranella massiliensis 521 | reverse complement strand
ACCTTGGTCTGGTCCATGTGGAAGGTCGACGAGTGCGGATCGTGGTTGAAGTCGATCGACACGTTCGGCGCATCGGTCCAGCCAAGGATGCCTTTGAGCTGGTTGGCGGCGGCGAGCTTCACGGCCTTGTTGATCTCGGCCACGTCGGTTTTGCGCGAGGCCACGAACTTGAAGTCGATCACCGAGACGTTGGGCGTCGGCACGCGGATCGACACACCGTCGAGCTTGCCGTTCAGCTCGGGCAGCACCAGGCCGACGGCCTTGGCGGCGCCCGTCGAGGTCGGGATCATCGACATCGCGGCAGCGCGGCCGCGATAGAGATCTTTGTGCATGGTGTCGAGCGTCGGCTGGTCGCCGGTGTAGGCATGGATCGTGGTCATGAAGCCGTGCGTGATGCCGACCGTGTCGTGCATCACCTTGGCGACCGGCGCCAGGCAGTTGGTCGTGCACGAGGCGTTCGAGACGATCACGTGGTCCTTGGTGAGCTTGTCGTGGTTCACGCCGTAGACGACCGTGAGGTCGGCGCCATCGGCCGGGGCGGAGACCAGCACACGCTTGGCACCGGCATCGACGTGGGCCGACGCCGCCTTCTTCGAAGCGAAGAAGCCGGTGCACTCGAGGGCGATATCGACACCCAGCGCTTTGTGCGGCAGCTTGCTGGGATCGCGCTCGGCGGTGACCTTCATCTTGCCGCGGCCGACATCGATCGTGTCGCCGTCGACCTTGACCTCGCCGTTGAAGCGGCCGTGCACGGAGTCGAAGCGGAAGAGGTGAGCGTTGGTCTCGACCGGGCCGAGATCGTTGATCGCCACGACCTCGATGTCCTTGCGGCCCGATTCCATGATGGCGCGCATGACGTTGCGGCCGATGCGCCCGAAGCCGTTGATTGCTACCCGTACAGCCATGTCTTCCTCCGTTATTGAGCCAGCCGGCGCGCCTCTGCGGCGATCGCCTCGGCGGTGATTCCAAAATGCTTGTAGAGATCCGTGGCCTTCGCCGATGCGCCGAAGCCTTTCATGCCGACGAAGGCGCCGCGGTTGCCGAGCCAGCGCTCCCAGCCGAAGCCCGATGCCGCTTCGCAGGCCACGCGGATCGTGCCATCGTCGCCCAGTACCGTGCGTTGATACATAGCGTCCTGTGCGGCGAAAAGTTCCCAGGACGGCATCGATACCACCGCAGCGGCCACGCCCTCCTTGGCCAGCAGGTCCCGCGCGGCGAGCGCCAGTTGGACTTCAGAGCCCGTGGCGATCAGGCGGACTCCGGTCGAAGCCTCGCCAGCGAGTATGTAGGCACCCCGGGCACACAGGTTCTCGTCGCCGGCGCCGCGCACGGTCGGCAGGTTCTGGCGCGTGAGCGCGATGACGCTGGGCGTGTGGTGCGACTCGAGCGCGAGCTGCCAGCACTCCGCCGTCTCGATGGCGTCGGCCGGGCGCAATACCCGGAGATTGGGAATGGCCCGCAGCGCCGCCAGATGCTCGACCGGCTGGTGCGTCGGACCATCCTCGCCGAGCCCGATCGAATCGTGGGTCATGACGTAGATCACGCGCAGTCCCATCAGCGCCGAGAGTCGGATGGCGCCGCGGCAATAGTCGGTGAACACCAGGAAGGTGCCGCCGTAGGGGATCACCCCGCCATGAAGCGCCATGCCGTTCATGGCCGCGGCCATCGCGTGCTCGCGGATGCCGTAATAGACGTAGCGGCCCGAGGCGTTGTCGCGGCTGAACGGCTTCAGCGTTGCGGTCTTGGTGTTGTTCGAGCCGGTGAGATCGGCCGAGCCACCGATTGTGTCGGGCAGCACCGGGTTGATGACTTCCAGCACTTCCTGGCTCGACTTGCGTGTGGCCCAGGCGGGCTTGTCGGTCGCGGCCTTGGTCTTGAAGGCGGCAATCGCCTCGCCGACCGCGGCGGGAATGTCGCCGCGCTGGCGGCGGGCGAATTCGTTGCGTTCCTCGGGCGCCACTGTTGCCAGCCGCTTCGCCCACTTGCGTCGGGCCGACTTGCCGCGCGTGCCGATCTTGCGCCAGGCCGAGAAGATCGCCTCGGGAATGTCGAACGGGGCATGGCTCCAGCCGAGCTTCTGCCGCGCGCCGGCAATCTCGTCCTTGCCCAGCGGCGAGCCGTGGGTTGCCGCGGTGCCGGCCTTGGTCGGGGCGCCGTAGCCGATCACCGTCTTGCAGGCGATCAGCGAGGGCTTGTCGGTGACATTGCGCGCCTTGCGGATGGCGCGCGTGACGGCGTCGGCGTCGTGGCCGTCGACCGCCAGCACATGCCAGCCCGCGGCGGCGAAGCGCTCCTTGTGGTCTTCGGAGGTGCTGAGCGAGGTCGCGCCATCGATCGAGATGCCGTTGTCGTCGAACAGCACGATCAGGCGGCCGAGGCCGAGATGTCCGGCCAGCGTGATCGCTTCCTGGCCAACGCCCTCCATGAGACAGCCATCGCCGGCAATCACGTAGGTGAAGTGATCGACGAGATCGCGGCCGAAGCGTTCGGCGAGCAGGCACTCGGCGATGGCGAAGCCGACCGAATTGCCGAGGCCCTGGCCGAGCGGCCCGGTGGTCGTCTCGATTCCCGTCGCATGGCCGTATTCAGGATGGCCGGCGGTCTTGCTGCCGAGCTGGCGGAAGTTCTTCAGCTCGTCGAGCGTCATGTCGGCATAGCCGGTCAGATGCAGCAACGAGTAGAGCAGCATCGAGCCGTGGCCGGCCGAGAGGATGAAGCGGTCGCGATCGGGCCAGTTCGGCTCCGAGGCGTCGAACTTCAGGAACTTCGAGAACAGGACGGTGGCGACGTCGGCCATGCCCATGGGCATGCCGGGATGGCCGGAGTCCGCCTGCTGTACGGCGTCCATGGCGAGGGCCCTGATGGCGTTTGCCATGTCGCGGTTGGCGGCGGTCTGTTCGGTCATAATGTGTGTGCGCCGTATGGTTTTTGGGGGCGGCGCGCAACATGCCGACCGCACTTTGGCGCGTCAATGCGCAAAACCTCGCGCGAAGCCAACATCTTGCGGCAGGCGTTGCTCCACAGGGCCAAGATGTTGACCGCTCCGGGGCGCTCAACTTATCCTCACGGCATGGAGCAGATGCAGCCGGGAGACCAACTGCCATCCGCTGGCGGGGGGGCGATGTCCAAGGCAGCCAGTGCAACGGACCGCGTGGACGATGCGCTGAGCCGGCTCGAATTGATGGTCGAGGAGCGGTTGCGGGCCGAATCGGTGCGGTCCGAGGAACTCGCCAAACGCCTCAACAAGCTCGAGCAGCAGCACGACGAATTGAAGAAGGTGGCGATGGACGTCGAAGGGCGGCTGGAGCGGGCGATGGAATATATCCGCTCGCTGCTCGCCGCCGACCAGGAGTAGCGGTCGGCCCAGGTTTCCCCGGCGCAATCTCCCCCAACGAGGGAGATGCTTCGTCGCACGCGACGTGTCAGAATACGCATCCCCTCTAAACGCCTTAAGGCGCAAAAAACAGGAGTAGCGGACAATGCCGCAGGTCTCGATTCAGATCGCCAATCGTACCTATGAGCTCGCCTGTGGCGAAGGCGAGGAAGCGCGCGTCCAGGAACTGGCCGCCTATGTCGACGAAAAGGTCGGCGAACTCCGCAAGCAGTTGCCGGGCGCTCCCGAAATCAAGCTGATGGTCTTCGCCTCGCTGCTTCTCGCCGAGGAGAGCCGCGAAGCCCGTGGAGCCGCCAAGGCAGCGGAAAACGCCCGCGCGAGCGCCACCGACAGCGCCGAGACGCTGGCCACGGCGCTGGAAGATCTGATCACCGCGCGGGTCGACAAGATGTCGCGAAAGGTGAGCGGCGCGGCCTGAAAGCAGGGGCCGCTCATTGCGGTACCCGCCCCGAGTGCCTAGATTGAAGGCGGGGCGGATTTCTGCGCGGCGCGTGGTTCGCTTAAAACCCCGGGGCCAATAAGAACTCCCGGGAGCTGTTCCTGATTGGGATCTTGGTCCCGATCACACGGCGCCCACCTGCACTAGCAGGCTCTGGAGGTCTTACGAACTATCGGCCCATCGTGGAGCCGCCCCACTTTGACCTTATCCTCTCCCGACATTCTCTTTCCCGGCATGACCCTGATCGACGAGAAGCGCACCCTGCGCAGCGCCATGCTCGCCTGGCGTGGCGCCCTCAGCGAGGAAGAGCGCCGTGCTGGGGCGGATGGCCTGCTGGTGACCCTGCGCCGCGAGCGGCCGATCGCGACGCCTTCCGTCGTTTCCGGCTTCTGGCCGATCAAGGAAGAGATCGACATCCGTCCACTGATGATCGAGCTGTTCAACGAAGGCTGCCAGATGGCGCTCCCCGTCGTGCAGGGCCGCGGCCAGCCGTTGCTGTTTCGCGCCTGGCGTCCGGGCGACCCTCTCGAGGCGGGAGTCTTCGGCACCCTCCAGCCGGCGGCACGGCGCGAGATCGTAGAGCCCGACGCCCTGCTGGTCCCCTTGCTGGCCTGCGACGAGGAGGGCTGGCGACTGGGCTATGGCGGCGGATTCTACGACCGCACGCTTCTTGGCCTCAGGGCGCGGCGCAAGGTGACGGCGATTGGTGTCGGCTTCGACGCGCAGGTCGTGCCCGATGTGCCGCACGGACCGAGCGATCAGCATCTCGATTGGATGTTGACCGACCGGCGCGCTTCAGCCTTTGTCTAGTGCATGAAAGTTCTGTTCTGTGGCGACATCGTCGGCCGCGCCGGCCGCGATGCAGTGATCAAGGAGATCCCGCGTCTCCGGCGCGAGCTCGGCCTCGACTTCGTGGTGGTGAACGGGGAGAACGCGGCGGCGGGTTTCGGCATCACCGCCAAGATCTGCACCGAGCTCCACGAGGCCGGTGTCGACTGCATCACCACCGGCAACCATGCCTGGGATCAGCGCGAGATCATTCCCTACATCTCTCAGGATAAGCGGCTGCTGCGGCCGATCAACTTTCCCCCCGGCACGCCGGGCTGGGGCGCCAACCTGTTCCAGACGGCGCGTGGGCAGAAGATCGTGGTCATCAACGTCATGTGCCGGCTGTTCATGGACGCGCTCGACGACCCGTTCCGTGCGCTCGATGTCGAACTCGGCAAGTACGGGCTGGGCCGCAGCACGCATTTCATCCTGGTCGACGTCCATGGCGAGGCGACCAGTGAGAAACAGTCGGTGGGTCACTATTGCGATGGTCGCGTTTCGGCCGTCCTGGGCACCCACAGCCATGTGCCGACGGCCGATTCCTGGATCCTGCCCGGCGGCACCGCCTATCAAACCGATGTCGGTATGTGCGGCGACTACGATTCGGTGATCGGGATGAAGAAGGACGTGGCCGTCCAGCGCTTCCTCAAGAAGATGCCGGGGGAGCGGCTGTCGCCGGCCGAGGGCGAGGGAACTTTGTGCGCGGCACTGGTAGAAACCGACGACAAGACCGGCCTGGCCAAGTCGGTTCGCCCCGTCCGGGTGGGGGGCCGCCTACCGCCTGCCGAGTAGTTCGCAGCATCTTGTGTCCCACAGGGCCTATTCTTAGCTATTAGAAGTGTCCAAAAGACGGCCATTGACGACCTGGGGAAAATTAGTCATCCTCTTGATGTTAAACGATTTTTCGCCGCGTTGGCGAGCTGTCTTCAAGGTTAGAGGGGGCGTCGGAATCTAGGTTCCGACGTTTTTTAGCGGGGGCTTCGGCCCCCGCCTTTTTTTGTCCTCAATCCCGCTTGAGCGGTCAGCGATCCTGCCAAAACCCACGAGAAGTGGTATAGCCGAGCTTCCAACTCACTTAATCTGGTTGTCGGGCTATGGCGGGGCATTCCCAATTCAAGAACATCATGCACCGCAAAGGGCGTCAGGACGCCCAGCGGGCCAAGGTCTTTACGAAGATCATCCGTGAAATCACCACGGCGGCGCGGCTCGGCGCGGCCGATCCCAATGCCAATCCCCGCCTGCGGGCGGCCGTGATCGCGGCCCGCGACGCCAACATGACCCGCGATACGATCGACCGGGCCATCAAGCGCGGTTCGGGTACGGATGCGGACGCCAATTATGACGAGGTCCGCTACGAGGGTTACGGCCCGGGCGGCGTAGCGCTGATCGTCGAGGGGCTGACCAACAACCGCAATCGCACGGCAGGTGAGGTGCGGTCGAGCTTCAGCAAGTACGGCGGCAACCTGGGTGAATCCAACAGCGTGTCGTTCATGTTCGATCGCCTGGGCGAGTTCCGCTTTCCGCTGTCCGTCGGCAGCGCCGACGATGTCCTGGAGAAAGCGATCGAGGCCGGCGCCGACGACGTGGTGAGCGGCGAGGGGCCGGAGGGGACGCACGAGATCTACTGCGCCCAGGACAGTTTCAACTCGGTGCGCGAGGCGCTCGAGAAGTCGCTGGGACAGCCGTCGGCGGCAAGGCTGACCTGGCGGCCCAAGACCACGACGCCGGTCGAAGGCGAGACCATTCAGACACTCTTTACACTGATCGCGGCACTCGAGGACAACGACGACGTGCAGAACGTCTACGCCAACTTCGAGGCGTCGGACGATGCTCTGGCGAAGTTCGCGGCCTGAGGCGTGATCCGATGAGATTGATCGGCCTCGATCCCGGTCTGCGATTGACCGGCTGGGGCGTGATCGAAGTTGAAGGCAATCGGCTGCGCCATGTCGCCCACGGCGTCGTCAAGGTGGCGACCGGGGGCACCCTGGCAGAGCGGCTGCGGGAACTGTTCGAGGGCGTGGCCGGCATCGTGGCGGCGCAACAGCCGCTCGAGGCAGCGGTCGAGGAGACCTTCGTGAACGTCAATCCCGGCTCGACCCTGAAACTTGGCCAGGCGCGGGGCGTGGTGATGCTGGCGCCGGCGCGGGCCGGCTTGCCGGTCTACGAATACGCCGCCAACCTGGTGAAGAAATCCGTGACCGGCGCGGGCCATGCCGACAAGCACCAGATTGCCATGATGGTTGGCCGCCTGCTGCCCGGCGTCGATGCCACCCAGGACGCCGCCGATGCCCTCGCCGTCGCCATCTGTCACGCCCATCACCGCGCCACCGCCAAGCGCATCGAGGCGGCGCTATGATCGCCAAGCTGAAGGGCGTCGTGGATGCAGTCGACACCGACAGCGCGATCGTCGATGTCGGCGGCGTCGGTTATCTCGTGTCGGCCTCGGCCAGGACGTTGCGCAACCTCGTGGTCGGCGAACCGGCGACGGTGCTGGTCGAGACCATCGTACGCGAGGACGCCATCGCACTTTATGGATTCCTCGAGACCGCCGAACGCGACTGGTTCCGTATCCTGACGACGGTCCAGGGCGTAGGCGCGCGCGTGGCGCTGTCGATCCTGTCGACATTGTCGCCGGACGAGATCGCGCGAGCGATCGCGGCGCAGGATCGCGCGACGCTCAGCCGTCCGGCGGGCGTCGGGCCGAAACTGGCGGCGCGCCTCGCCACCGAACTCAAGGACAAGGCCGCCGCTTTCGGCATCGCATCGCCCGCGTCGAGCGAGCCCGATCCCGCTGGGTCGGTGCCCACGGGGTCGCTCAACGAGGATGCCGTGTCGGCGCTGGTCAATCTCGGCTATCGCCGGGTCGAGGCCTTCGGCGCCGTGGCCCGCGTCAGCCAGCGCCTGGGGGCTGAAGCCAAGCTCGATGCCGTGATCCGCGCCGGCCTGCAGGAGTTGGCGCGATGAACGCCGTCCCCGATCGCCTCGTGGCGCCCAAGCGGGCCGAGGAGGACACGGCTGAACTCGCGCTCCGGCCGCAGACGCTCGACGATTTTATCGGCCAGAAGCAGGTCCGCGAGAACCTCAAGATCTTCATCGCTGCCGCCAAGGCGCGCGGCGAGGCGCTCGATCATGTGCTGTTCCACGGGCCACCTGGCCTCGGCAAGACGACGCTGGCGCAGATCGTGGCGCGCGAGATGGGCGCGGGCTTCCGTGCCACGTCTGGCCCGGTAATCCAGAAGGCGGGGGATCTCGCGGCGCAGCTCACCAACCTGCAGCCCCACGATGTGCTCTTCATCGACGAGATCCACCGTCTCAATCCTGCAATCGAGGAAGTGCTCTATCCCGCGATGGAGGATTTCCAGCTCGACCTGATGATCGGCGAGGGGCCTGCGGCACGCTCGGTCCGCATCGAGCTGCCGCCCTTTACCCTGGTGGGGGCCACCACGCGCTCCGGCCTGATGACGCGACCGTTGCGCGAGCGCTTCGGCATTCCGCTCCGGATGATTTTCTACGAACCGGCGGAACTCGAAACTATCGTCCAGCGTGCGGCGCGCGTGCTCAAGATGTCGATGTCCAAGGATGGCGGCGCGGAGATCGCCAAGCGGTCGCGCGGTACGCCCCGTGTGGCCAACCGCCTGCTGCGTCGCGTGCGCGACTTCGCCGCCGTTGCCGGTCACGCGATCGTCGATGCCAAGGTGGCTGACGATGCGCTTGTCCGGCTCGAGGTCGATGGTCGCGGCCTCGATGCCATGGACCGCCGCTATCTCGGCTGCATCGCCGAGAACTACGGCGGCGGCCCGGTCGGCGCCGAGACTTTGGCGGCGGCGCTGTCGGAGCAGCGCGATGTGATCGAGGACGTGATCGAGCCCTACCTGATGCAGCTCGGCCTGCTCATGCGCACGCCGCGCGGACGGCTCCTGTCGGAAGGCGGCTATCGCCATCTCGGCATGGCGGTGCCCAAGGACCAGAAACGGCAACTCGACCTGTTGGCAACAGGCGGATCGGCGGAGGAAGCGTGAACGCTCCCACCTCCGGCCACATCGCCGACGGCAGCCATGTGTTGCCGCTCCGGGTCTATTACGAGGACACCGATGCGGCGGGCATCGTCTACTACGCCAACTGGCTGCGGTTCCTCGAACGCGGACGCACCGAGCTGCTGCGATTGCTCGGCCAGGAGCACAGCGCGCTGCGCAAGGAGCGCGACGTGAACTGGGTCGTCCGGCGCTGTGCCATCGACTATCTGAAGCCCGCTCGGCTGGACGAGGCGATCGAGATCGTCACCAGCTGTGGCGAACTGCGCGGTGCTTCGCTGGAGATGGTCCAGCAGGCGCGCCGCGGTGAAGAAACCCTGGTCCGCGCCGAGCTGACCGTCGCCTGCATGGGCGCGGGCGGCCGTCCGGTCCGATTGCCGCCGCACGTGCGGACTGCCTTGGCCCAGGTCGTGGTGAGCGGCTCGCCCCGCTCACGCCATATTCGGATATAACCATGTTGAACCAACGGAGAATCTAAAATGGACGCGTTTGCGCAAACCGCCGGAGCCCCCCTCGGCGGCGCAGGAACGATCGACATGTCGGTCTACGGCCTGTTCATGCAGGCCGACTGGGTCGTCAAGGCGGTGATGATCGCCTTGCTGATCGCCTCGTTCTGGTCGTGGGCGATCATCTTCGAGAAGGTGCTCCGGTTGCGGACCCTGAAGCGCAGCGCGCAGGCCTTCGAGGATACGTTCTGGTCGGGCATCTCGCTGGAAGACCTCTACGACCGCGTCGGCGCCAAGCCCGACGACCCGATGTCGAGCGTCTTCGCCGCCGCCATGCGCGAATGGCGCCGCTCGGTCTCCAAGGGCCTGGCGACCAGCGCCACGGCACGGGCCGCACTCCGCCAGCGCATCGAGCAGGTGATGAGCGTCACCATCCAGCGCGAGATGGAGGCGATCGAAAAGCGCCTGGGCTTCCTCGCTACGGTCGGCGCCAACGCCACCTTCGTCGGCTTGTTCGGCACGGTCTGGGGCATCATGAACAGCTTCGGCCACATCGCGCAGTCGAAGAACACGTCGCTTGCCGTCGTGGCGCCGGGCATTTCCGAGGCCCTGTTCGCCACCGCCATCGGCCTGGTCGCCGCCATCCCGGCCGCCGGCGCTTACAATATCCTGTCGGGGCAGGTGCAGCGCTACAGCCACCAGCTCGAGGCCTTCGCCGGTGAGTTCATCACCATCCTGTCGCGCCAGCTCGAGGAGCAGGTCTGATGGCAGCGATCATCCCCAGCGCCGGTGGCGGCGGAGGCGGCGGCAGCCGGTTCCGGCGGCGGCAGAACTTCAGCCCGATCGCCGACATCAATGTGACGCCGATGGTCGACGTCATGCTGGTGTTGCTGGTCATCTTCATGATCACCGCGCCGCTGCTGCAAGTCGGCGTGCCGGTGGATCTGCCGAAGACCAGCGCGCAGCAGGTCGGCGGCAAGGAAGAGCCGCTGGTGGTGTCGGTCAACTCGAAAGGCGAGGTGTTCCTGGGCGAGACGCCCTATGACATTCCCGCACTGGCGGCCAAGCTGAAGGCCGTCCACGAGGAGAAGCCCGACCAGCGCGTGTTCATGCGCGGCGACAAAGCGGTCGACTACGGCAAGATGATGGAAGTCATGGGCGTAGTGATCGACAGCGGCTTCCGCCAGCTCGGCCTTCTCGGCGAACAGGCGCAGGCGCTCGGCAAGGGGGGCGGCACGGTGTCGCCCGTTCCGGCACAGCCCGCGCCGGCGCAGCCCGCACCGCGCCGGTAGAAGACCGGAGGCGAAGCGATCGATGGCCAGACGTCGTCCCGCCAGCATCGAAATGCGCACACCGGCGGTTGCGTCGGCCATGGTGCACGTCTTGTTGCTGGGCGCGGCCGTCCTGAATCTCGATTTTCTCAGCCGGCCTCCGCTGATCGAGCCGGAACCGGTGATGGTCGAGTTCGAGGCGATCGACAAGAAGGCCGCGGCACCGACGATCGGCAATCCGCCGCCGCAGCCCAAGGACGTGCCGATCGCACAGGAAACGACCAAGGCGCCGCCACCCAAGAGCGCCGAACCGCCGCCGGCGCCGCCTCAACCCAAGCCCGAGGTGGCTGAGGTCAAGCCGCCGCCCCCCACACCCGCGGAGAAGCCCAAGCCCGAGGCGGCCAAGCCGGTCGAAGAAGCCATTGCGCTCAAGCCCAAGGAACCGGAGCCTCCCAAGATCGAACCGAAGAAGCCCGAGCCGCCCAAGCCTGCGGCCGAGGTCAAGAAGCCGGATCCGCCCAAGCCGCCGCCGCCCAAGCCGCCGCCGCCCAAGCCGCCGCCGAAGGATCGCGTCGATTCGCTGCTCGACGACATCCTCAAGAACCAGCAGTCGACCACCAAGGTCCAGACGCCCGAGCAGCAGCCCAAGCCGGTGCAGCAGGTGACGCGCCAGGCGCCGGCCGCCCCGCAGTTCGCCTCCGTCGTGACCGCGTCCGAGATCGAGGGCGTCCGGCAGAAGATCCGCCCGTGCTGGAACGTCTTCGGCGGCTCGAAGGAGGCGCCGATCGTCTCGCTGGTCGTGCAGATGAACCAGGACGGCACGCCGGTGAAGGCGGAATTCAAGGACACCGGCCGCTACAACAATGACCCGACGTATCGCGCGGCGGCCGATGCCGCGCATCGCGCGATCATGAATCCGCGCTGCCAGCCGTGGCCGCTCTCGTCGGAGAAGTTTACCAACTGGCGCACCATCACTTTCAATTTTGATCCACGCGACTACTAGAAGATGTCGCGCTATAGAGGCCCCGCACTCATGAAAACGAGGTTCGACATGATGCTTCCCCGACGGCAGACGATCCTGGGTGGCGTTGCGCTGGCAGCCGGCGCAGGCGCTGCGGCGCCCGCCGCCGCTCAGCTCACCATCGACATGACCAAGCCCAGCTTCGAGCCGGTGCCGATCGCAATCGTCGACTTCAAGGGCGACAGGGTTGGCGCGGATATCGCCGGCGTGGTCCGCAACGACCTGCAGAACTCCGGTCTGTTCAGGTCGATCGCGCCGAGCGCGTTCATCCAGCGGGATCCCGATCCCAATGCGCCGCCGCGCTTTCCCGAGTGGCGCAGCATCGGCGCGGCCGGTGTCGTCATTGGCCAGGTGACGCAGGCCGGCGGCAACATCAAGGTCGATTTCCGGCTGTGGGACGTCGTCGTCGGCCAGCAGGCGACCGGCCTGTCGTTCACCAGCCAGCCCAACAACTGGCGGCGTCTCGCCCACATCATCGCCGACGCCATCTACAAGCGCGTGACCGGAGAGGAAGGCTACTTCGACACGCGCGTGGCCTACGTCTCCGAGACGGGCCCGCTGAACAATCGCGTCAAGCGCATTGCCATCATGGACCAGGACGGCTTCAACAACCGTTACATCACCGATGGCAAGACCATCGCTCTCACGCCGCGTTTCTCGCCGACGCTGCAGGAAATCGTCTACATGGCGTATGGCGAGAACAACAGCCAGCCGCGCGTCTATCTGCAGAACGTCGACAGCGGCCGGCGCGAGCTGCTCGGCAACTTCCCGGGCATGAGCTTCGCGCCGCGCTTCTCGCCCGATGGCACGAAGGTGGTGATGAGCATCTCGGCCGACGGCAACAGCGACATCTACTCGATGGACGTGCGCGGGCGAGCGCTGCAACGGCTCACCAATTCGCCGGCGATCGACACCTCGCCCTGCTATTCCAACGACGGCACGCAGATCGTGTTCAACTCCGATCGCGGCGGTACGCAGCAGCTCTACATCATGAGTGCAAGCGGTGGCGGCGAACGTCGCATCAGCTTCGGCGAGGGCCGATACGCCACGCCTGTGTGGTCGCCGCGCGGCGACTTCATCGCCTTCACCAAGATTTCCGCAGGCAGCTTCGGCATCGGCGTGATGCGGACCGACGGCAGCGGCGAGCGCATGCTGGCGAGCGGCTTCCTCGTCGAGGGGCCGACCTGGGCGCCGAACGGCCGTGTGCTGATGTTCTTCCGTCAGCAGCCCAATTCCGGCGGCCGTGCCGGTTCGGTCACGTTGCACCAGATCGACATCACGGGGCGCTTCGAACGCCAGGTGGCGACGCCGACGGACGCGTCGGACCCGGCCTGGTCGCCCTTGATTCCGCAGTAGCGAACGATATTCTTTTCTTGTCGACCCGAGCGGACCCCTCGCCCGGGTCGATGTTGTCAGGGAGTGGATGAAAAATGCGCATGATCAAGGCTTTGACAGCCATCGCGGCGATGATCCTCATCGCGGCTTGCAGCAACGACCAACAGGCGGCTGCGCCGGCAACCACGACCGTGACACCCGGATCGGTTGCCGACTTCCGCCAGAATGTCGGAGACCGCGTGTTCTTCGACACCGACGCGTCCACCGTCCGTGAAGATGGACGGCAGACCCTCAATAAGCAGGCCGAGTGGCTGAAGAAGTACACAAACTATCAGATCACCGTGGAAGGCCATTGCGACGAGCGCGGAACGCGCGAGTACAATCTGGCGCTGGGTGAGCGTCGCGCCAATGCGGCGCGGCAGTATCTGATTGCCCAGGGCATTCCGGCAGCCCGGATCAAGACGGTCAGCTTCGGCAAGGAACGTCCGGATCCGGTCGGTTCCGACGAGGCCGCCTGGTCGCGCAATCGCCGTGCCGTGACCGCCCTGCAGTAGGGCATCCCAGGAATGTTTCGAGCGCCGGCCGCCCTTCGGCCGGCGTTTTCGTTTGGAGGCCGGGCGGCCATGCCTGAAAATGGCCGCGTTTGAATTGAAACAATCGGCCGCCATGAAGAAACTGCCCTTACGGCTCCTGATCCTCGTTGGCTTGGCGCTACCGAGCGCGGCGTTCGCTCAACGCGGCGATCCCGTCTATGTCGAGGACCGGCTCAATCAGTTGCAGCAGGCGATTTCGCTCCTCACCGGGCAGATCGAGCAATTGCAGTACAAGAACAACCAGCTCCAGCAGCAGTTGGAGAAAATGCAGGCGGACTATGAATTCCGCCTGGAGCAGGTCGAGAAGGGCGGCGGTCGCCCGGGCAGCGCTGCGCCGGCGCGACCGACAACGCCGTCGACGGCCGCCGCGCCGCGAGCTGCGGCAGGCGCCGCCGGTGCCGCCGACCAGGTCTACAACGATGCCTTCAAGAAGCTGCAGGATGGCGACTACGCCGGTGCCGAAAGGGGCTTCAAGGCTTTCGTGCAGCGCTATCCGCAGCATGCGCTGGCCGGCAACGCCCAGTACTGGCTCGGTGAAACCTTCTACGCGCGCCGCGACTACCAGAACGCGATGACCGCTTTCGCCGAGGGCTACAAGAACTACAAGGCGAGCCCCAAGGGACCCGACAATCTCCTCAAGCTCGGCGTCACGCTGGCGACTCTCAATCGCAAGACCGATGCCTGCGCGATCTTCGCGCGCTTCGCGCAGGATTATCCGCGCGCCACCGACCTGCAGAAGCGGCGGATCGACCAGGAGCGCCAGAAGAACGGATGCGGGTGACACTGGCTGCCGCCCGGCCCGTCGACAGCGCGGCGTTCGCGCGGCTGATGGCGCCGTTCGAGCCGTTCGAAACCGCCCCCGTCGTCGCCGTCGCCGTCTCCGGCGGTCGCGATTCGCTGGCACTCGCTCTGCTGGCCCGAGACTGGGCGGTGGCGCGGGGAGGGGGCATTGTCGCTCTCATCGTGGACCATGCCCTGCGCCCGGCGTCGGACCAGGAAGCGGCCGGCACACGAGATCTGCTGCGCGGGCTCGGCATCGAGGCCGCTATCCTGCACTGGTTGGGACCCAAGCCTCGAAGTGGCCTGCAGGCCGCCGCGCGGACCGAACGCTACCGCCTGTTGTCCAGCGAATGCCGGCGCCGCGGTATCCTGCACCTGCTCCTGGCCCATCATGCGGACGACCAGGCCGAAACCGTAACGATGCGCGCGGCACGCGGCAGCGGCCTCGATGGCCTTGCCGGCATGGCGGCCTTGGCCGAGCGGCCTGAACTGCGACTGCTCCGTCCGCTGCTCCCGCTGGCGCGGGCAAGGCTGACGGCAACTCTGGTGGCGCGCGGCGTGCCGTGGATCGACGATCCGTCGAACACCGATCTCCGCTTCGAGCGCGCGCGCCTGCGTGCCGCCACTCCCTTGGCGGACATCGTGCCAACCGATGAGAGTGGCCTCCGAGCCGTCGGCGAGAGGCGCCTGGCTCAAGCGGCGGTGGAAACGCTCGAATTCGACCAGGATGGCGGCGCCGTCATCGACCGGGCCGGCTTCTGCCGGCTCGGGCCCGGCCTGCAGGCGAGGCTGCTGAGCCGGGTCGTCCTCGCGGTCGGAGGCCGCGATCATGCGCCGCGCCGCGACCGGGCCGAGCGGGCAGCGCGCCGCCTGGCGGCCCCGGTGCTGCGCGGCAAATCGGGCAAAGGTCAGGATTTCACCCTGTCGGCCTGTCGTTTGACGCTCCGGCAGGTCCCTGGAAGCCGCCGGCTGCGCTGGATTGTGTGGCCCGAAAATGGCAGGAACGGACGCCAGCCCCTCGTTCCGGCTGAATTTTTCGCTTGCGGCGGGCGTGCCGCATCCCATGTAGATTGAAGCCTTATTTAGCGGAAAGAAGCCTGTGAACCCGTTCAATCGCAACGCCGCCCTGTGGATCGTCATCGTGCTGCTGCTCGCGCTGCTCTACAGCGTGTTTCAGGGCGGTGCGACAAGGACTGCCGGCAACACGGTCTCCTATTCCGACTTCGTGCGCGCGGTCGAGCAGCGGCAGGTCCAGGATGTCCGCATTCAGGGCAATACGATCACGGGCACGTTCCGCGAACCGCGCAACGGCGTGCAGAAATTCTCGACCTACGTCCCGAGCACGCCGCCCGACGAAGCGCTCATGCCGATGCTGATCAAGAATGTCGACCGGGTCGACGCCGGTCCGGCCGAGGAGGGCGTCAATCTCGGCAGCATGTTCGTGAGCTGGCTGCCGGTGCTGGTGTTGGTCGGCGTCTACATCTTCTTCCTGCGCCAGATGCAGAGCGGCACCGGCCGCGCCATGGGGTTCGGCAAGTCGAAGGCACGTCTGCTGACCGAGAAGCATGGCCGCGTCACCTTCGACGACGTCGCGGGCATCGATGAGGCCAAGGCCGAGCTCGAGGAGATCGTCGACTTCCTGAAGGACCCGCAGAAATTCCAGCGGCTCGGCGGCAAGATTCCCAAGGGCTGTCTGCTCGTGGGCCCGCCGGGCACCGGCAAGACCTTGCTGGCGCGCGCGATCGCCGGCGAAGCCAACGTGCCGTTCTTCACCATCTCGGGCTCCGACTTCGTCGAGATGTTCGTGGGCGTGGGTGCGTCCCGAGTGCGCGACATGTTCGAGCAGGCGAAGAAGAATGCGCCCTGCATCGTCTTCATCGACGAAATCGACGCGGTCGGCCGTCATCGCGGCGCCGGCCTCGGCGGCGGCAACGACGAGCGCGAACAGACGCTCAACCAGTTGCTGGTCGAGATGGACGGGTTCGAGGCCAACGAGGGCGTGATCCTGATCGCCGCCACCAACCGGCCCGACGTGCTCGATCCGGCGCTGCTGCGGCCGGGCCGCTTCGACCGCCAGGTCGTGGTGCCGAACCCCGATGTCGGCGGCCGCGAGAAGATCCTGAAAGTTCACATGCGCAAAGTGCCGCTGGCGCCCGACGTCGACCCGCACGTTCTGGCGCGCGGCACGCCCGGCTTCTCCGGCGCGGATCTCGCGAACCTGATCAACGAGGCCGCACTGCGCGCGGCCCGCGTCGGCAAGCGCCTGGTCACGATGGCGGACTTCGAATACGCCAAGGACAAGGTGCTGATGGGCACCGAGCGCCGCTCGATGGCGATGACCGACGAGGAAAAGACGCTGACGGCCTATCACGAGGCCGGCCACGCCCTGGTCGCCATGCACGTGCCCAAGAGCGATCCGCTGCACAAGGTCACGATCATCCCGCGCGGCCGGGCGCTCGGCGTGACCATGCAGCTGCCGGAGCGCGACCACCTCAGCCACACCAAGCAGTTCCTCGAGTCGCGGCTGGCGATCCTGTTCGGCGGGCGCACCGCCGAAGACATGATCTTCGGGCCGGAGAACGTCACTACCGGCGCCGCCAGCGACATCCAGATGGCGACCCAGACGGCGCGTGCCATGGTCACCTCGTTCGGCATGTCGGACAAGCTCGGGCGCGTCCGTTACCAGGCGAACGAACAGGAAGTGTTCCTCGGCCATTCGGTGGCCCAGACGCAGAACATTTCCGAGGCGACCTCGCAGATCATCGATCAGGAAGTCCGCCGTCTCATCGAAGAGGCAGAGGGCCGGGCGCGCGTCATTCTCACCGAGCGCATCGACGAGCTGCACAAGATCGCCAAGGCCCTGCTCGAGTACGAGACACTCGGCAACGACGAGATCGGCCAGGTCCTGCGCGGCGAGAAGATCGTTCGCGACGACACCGGCGGGGCCGGGCAGGAGCGTCGCCGCCGCGCCTCGGTTCCGACCAGCAGCAGCGGTCCGGCACCGGGCGCCAGTCCCGAGCCGCAGCCGGGCATTTGACGGCGGCCTACGCCGGCATTCCGCTCGATCGCCCGCGCTTGATGGCGATCGTCAACGTAACGCCCGACTCGTTTTCCGACGGCGGTGAACGCCTCGACCCCGCGCAGGCCATCGACGATGGCCTGCGTTTTGTTGCCGACGGTGCCGACATCGTCGATGTCGGCGGCGAGTCCACCCGCCCCGGCTCGCGGCCGACCTCGCCGGACGAGGAACTGCGGCGCATCCTGCCGGTGGTCGATGGCCTGGCGCGGCAGAAGGTGCCTGTGTCGATCGATACGCGGCGGGCCGCGGTCGCCCGTGCGGCGCTCGATGCCGGCGCGTGCATCGTGAACGACGTCTCGGCCCTGCGCGACGATGCCGCGATGCTGCCGCTGGTGGCGAGCCGCGATGCCGATGTCGTCCTGATGCACCGGCGCGGTTTGCCGGAGAACACTTTTGCCGGTCCGGCCTACACGGACGTCGTGGAGGAAGTCCGCCAGTTCCTGCTCGAGCGCGCCGCGGTGTGCCTGGCGGCGGGTGTGAAGCGGGAGCGGATCGCTCTCGATCCGGGCATCGGCTTCGGCAAGAGCGTCGGCCAGGAACTCGAACTGATCGCCGGGGCGGGCCGGCTGGGCGATGCGGGCTATCCGGTGCTGATCGGGTGCTCGCGCAAGAGCTTCATCGGCAAGCTCACGGGCATCGCAAGCCCGCGCGACCGCGACCCGGCCTCGGTCTGGCTGGCGGTCGAGGCGGCGCGGCGGGGGGCTGCGATCCTCAGGGTGCACGACGTCGCCGCCACGCGGCAGGCTCTCGCCGTCTCGGCGGCAATGCGATAGACTCGGGCGCATGTCCCGTTCCCTCTTCGGCACCGACGGTGTGCGCGGCCGCGCCAACAGCGCGCCCATGACGGCCGAGATCGCCATGCGCATCGGCATGGCGGCGGGGCAGGTCTTCAAGCAGGGCGAGCATCGCAACCGGGCCGTCATCGGCAAGGACACAAGGCTCTCCGGCTACATGATCGAGCAGGCGCTGACGGCGGGGTTCCTGTCGGTCGGTGTCGATGTCCTTCTGCTGGGCCCGATCCCGACGCCGGCGGTGAGCTTTCTGACGCGGTCGATGCGCGCCGACATGGGCGTGATGATCTCGGCGTCGCACAACGCCTACGAGGATAATGGCATCAAGCTGTTCGGCCCGGATGGCTTCAAGCTTTCCGATGCCGTGGAAGACAAGATCGAGGCGCTCGTGGCGTCGCCCTCCGGCATGCAGCTTGCGGCACCTGCCGCCATCGGCCGCGCCCGGCGATTGGCCGACGTCGATGGCCGCTATGTCGAGGCGGTAAAGGCATCGGCGACACGCGGCCTCGATCTCACGGGCCTGAAAGTCGTGGTCGATTGCGCCAACGGCGCTGCCTACAAGGTCGCGCCCACGGTCTTATGGGAGCTGGGTGCGGAAGTAATTCGCGTCGCCGTGTCGCCCGATGGCTTCAACATTAACGGCCAGTGCGGCTCCACTCATCCGGCGGTCCTGCAGGAGCAGGTGGTCGCGCACGGCGCCAACATAGGCATCGCTCTCGACGGCGACGCCGACCGCGTCTTGCTGGTCTGCGAGAACGGCCATGTGATCGACGGCGATCAGTTGATGGGCACCATCGCCGACCAGTGGGCGCGCGATGGGCGGCTGACTGGCGGCGGCGTGGTCGCCACGGTGATGTCCAACCTCGGGCTGGAACGCTATCTCGGCGCGCGCGGCCTGTCGCTGGTGCGCACGCAGGTCGGCGACCGCTACGTCCTCGAGCGCATGCGTGCCGACGGGTTCAACCTCGGTGGAGAACAGTCCGGCCACATCATCATGACCGATCACGCCACGACGGGTGACGGGCTCATGGCGGCGCTGCAGGCGCTGTCGGCCATGATCAAGACGGGCAGGACCGCGAGCGAGACCTTCCATGCTTTCACGCCGGTGCCGCAGCTCCTGAAGAATGTGCGCGTCGGCGACGCCAATGCGGCAATGGGCGCGACAGCGGTCGCGAAGGCGATCGCCGCCGCCGAGCTGAAGCTCGGCAAGAACGGCCGCATCCTGGTGCGCAAGTCCGGAACCGAGCCGTTGATCCGCGTCATGGCCGAGGGCGACGATTCCGATCTCGTGCGCACCGTCGTCGACCAGATCATCGAGGCGATTCCCCGGCAGGCGGCATGAAGGGACGTGTGCTGATCGTCGCCGGCTCGGATTCCGGCGGCGGTGCAGGGATTCAGGCCGACATCAAGGCCGTGACGGCGATGAACGCCTTTGCCGCCACGGCGATCACCGCGCTGACGGCCCAGAACACCGAAGGCGTGCACGGGGTCGTGACGGTCGAGCCCGCCTTCATTGCCCGGCAGATCGAAGTCGTGCTGACCGACATCGGCGCCGACGCGCTCAAGACCGGCATGCTGCACAGCGCCGAGGTGATCGAAACGGTCGCCGCTTCTTTCAGGAAGCATGCGCCCGGCACGCCTCTGGTCGTCGATCCGGTCATGGTCGCCAAGGGCGGGCACCGGTTGCTGCTGAGCGCGGCCGAGGCGGCGCTGCGTGACGTGCTGTTGCCGATGGCGGCACTGGTGACGCCCAATCTGCCCGAGGCGGAAGTCCTCGTGGGCTTCCCCGTCCGGACCGAGGCCGACATGCGCCGCGCCGCCGAGCAGCTCGCCCGACAGGGGGCCAGTGCGGTGCTGATGAAGGGCGGGCATCTCGAGGGCGACCGCGTGATCGACCTGCTGTTCCACGAGGGCCGCTTCGACCGCTTCGAGGATGCACGCATCGAAAGCCGCCATACGCACGGCACCGGCTGCACGCTGGCGTCGGCGATCACCGCCGGCCTTGCCCAGAAGATGAGCCTGAAAGACTCCGTGATGCGCGCGCGCGCCTATGTGCGTGAAGCCATCGCGACCGCGCCGGGCTTCGGCCGCGGCCACGGTCCGCTCAATCACGCCGTGACGGTCAAATCAGGCTAGCGCCGATCGCCGCCGGATCGCCGGGCGTCCATTTGCCCGCCTCGACCAGAGCGATGAAGTTCCAGACTTCGCGATTGAACGCGTCCGGCTCCTCGATGTTCACCGTGTGGCCGGTCTTGGCGAAGATCGCGAGCCCGGCATTGGGCAGCATGCGCTTCAGGTAGAGGCTGGGCTGCAGGCAGGGCTCGTCCTCGTCGCCGCTGATGATCAGCGTCGGCACGTCGAGCTTCTTCCACGCGTCCTCGAAGTCGTACAGCGACGGCCGCTTGCCCTGGAAGTTCTCCATGGTGTTGGCGCCGCCGATATCGGGATGCTCGCTGAGATGGCGGATGAATTCGGCAAAGCCGCGCGGGTCCTTCTGCTTGAAGCGCGAGCGTGTCGGATTGCCGATCAGGCTCTCGGCGTATTTCATCATGCCCTCGGCACGAATTCTCTTCGCCGTCGCCTGGGCGTTTTGCTTGAACTGCTCGTGGCCCTCGCGGCCGGCGCCGGAACCGACGCCCGCCAGGGTGAGCGACAGCGCGCGGTCGGGATAGCAGCGTCCGAAATGCACTGTCGCGAAAGCCCCCTGGGAGAGGCCGACCACGTGCGCCTTGGCGATCTTGAGGTGATCGAGCACGTGCTTGGCATCGTCGACCGCGTGCTGCTGCGAATACATCGCCGCGCTCTCGGGCACGTCGGAGCCGGGATAGCCGCGGAAGGAATAGGTGATGCAGCGATGCCGGCGCGCGAAAAAGCGCATCTGCGGCTCCCAGCTTCGCCAGTCGCCGCTGTATTCATGGACGAAAAGGATCGGCGTGCCGCTGCCGGTTTCCTCATAGTATAGCTTCACGCCATCCGGGGTCGTCGCCTGCGGCATCTCTCACTCCGTTCCAAAAAGTTCTACGCGCCGAAGCGTTCCAGCCGCTCCAGCACGGCGGGGATCGTGTCGTCGGCGACATTGGCGAAGGCCAATCGCACGAAGCGCTCCTGGCCTGAGCCGAACATGTCGCCCGGGATGGTCAGCAGGTTCTCCTCGTCGGCGAGACGCTTGCACACGTCGGTCGAGCGCTGGGCCGCGAAGGGATGTTCCACATAGGCGAAGTAGGCGCCGATGCTGACCAGCC
>CAMAYC010000082.1 GCA_945862125.1 Reyranella massiliensis 521 | reverse complement strand
GGCTTGAGGTTCGGCAGGCGTACCCGCTCGGCCTTGCTCCAGTCGACATGGTCGCTGGAGTCGTGGGTTTCCCAGAAGCGCCGCTCCTCGGCCTCGCTTCGGAATTTCGGAACAGACTTAGGTTTCTTGCTCATAGCGTACCCGTTCCTTGGCGCTCATGGTTCGTGCCGAGATCACCCTGATCAGCCTGCCGTCGCCGCGCAGCGTAAAGCTGATATGAAGCCGCCGCCCGGCGTCGGTGCGACCCAAGGCATGAAGCCTCAGCTCGCGTACGCTGTGGCCGGCATCCTCGACGACCAGCAGCGGATCGTTGAAGAAGACCTGCTCGGCCTCCCCCTGGCCGACATCGTGCTTTTCGACGCTCTTGCGGGCATTGCCGTGGTCCCAGTCGAAGCCTTCGATCCGCGACAGATCAAGCATTGTGTATATTACCATAATATACACAATCGGCAAGGCTTGCGCGATTCGTCTCAGGTCGCGGTGGCGAAGCGGGGGCAGGTGAAGTTCTGAAGGCCTCGCGAATCACCGCGGCACCCACCCGATCGTGCGCGCGGTCAGGCTGTGGATGTAGAGGCGCTCCGCCGTCTCGGTGGCGCCGGTGGTCGAGGGATAGGCGCCGCCCGGGTCCTGCAGGTCCTCGGTGACGCGGCCGGCCTCGTCGAAGGCGAAGACGTGCCCGTAGGGTTGGCCGAGGGGCAGCCAGGACCGCGGCAGCCGCTGCAGCATCTTGCGCACGAACGGCCGTCGCGCGAGGCCATCAGCTGCCGGATTGCGCGGCCTGAACAGCCCGACCCAGATCCGGCCGTCGCGGCCGCGCATCAGGTTGTCGGGATAGCCGGGCAGATTGTCGATCAACACCTGGGCCTGGGGCGCGCCGCCTTGCACGTCGAGATCGCGCGCGCCGGCGTCGATCTTCCAGATCCGGTAGCGGCCGGTCTCGGTCACGAACAGCGTGCGTGCGTCCAAAGACAGCGCGATCCCGTTGGCGAAGGAGAAGCCACGGGCCACGATCCGGGTGCTCCCTGTCGCCGGATCATGCGCCAGCACGCGGCCGGTCGCGGCCTGTTCCAGGATATCGAGCAGGCTCGCCTCCAGCGTGCCGCCCCAGTCGGCGGGCGCAAAGCGCGCGGACGCGTCGGTGAAATAGATCGTGCCGTCGGGCGCCACCACGATGGAGTTGGCATAGCGGATCGGATCGCCGGCGCTCAGGCGATCGGCCAGCACCATCACGCGCGAGTCGGGCACGCGCGCGTCGGGCACGCGCGCATCAGGCGCGATGGCAAGCAGCCCCTTCATCGGGTCGGCCGCGATCATCCGCCCCTGCTTGTCGAAGTCGAAGCCCAGGACCCGCCCGCCCGTCTTCGCGAAGACCTCGCGCCGCCCGCCATCGGGATCCATGCGCAGCAGGATGCCGCCCTCCATCGCCGCATAGAGCTTGCCGTCCGGCCCGATCGCGATGTGCTCCGGGCCGACCTCGTTGCCGACTTCGATGGCGCGCAGGTTGGCCAGGCGGGTGTTGGGCGCATAGGGGCCGGTGAAGCCTGGCGGCGTCGGCGCCTGCCACGACACGGGCTCGATCGGAACGGGCCAGAAGCAGAGGTAGGCCGCCACGCCTGCGAACACGAGGGCCACGCCGACGGCGGATCTGCGAACAAGGGACGCACTCACCCTGATCTCTCCCGACACTGGCAACGCGTTGCAGCGCGCTCCGTCAATTAATCACGCGCCTATAGCGATTTTGTGGGGAACGATGAGGGGGCGCAACCGGAGGAGCGGTCAACGCGGGTCAAGCGCCGCCCGGTGGCTCGCTTGCCTCTTGCCCCCTATCCGAGGCAGGTTTCGCGCGACGGTTGAGAAGATGACGGGGGAGCGGGGGGCAAATGGCGCGAGCGGCAAAGAAGTCGGCTGCCAAGAAGAGCGGCAAGTCGGCAACTGGCGCGGCCGGTAAAGCCGCCCCCGAAGCCAGAGGCTATGTCCACGCCACCACCGACATGGCCGCCCGGCCCGAGATCGGCGTGGCGCCACGGCTTCGCAGCAAGGCGCCTCCGGCCCGCTACCGCTACGACAGCTCACTCTCGCCGGCCCTCGACTGGGACACGGCGCCGGCGCGCGATGCAGGCGCCTTCCTGCTGTCCTGCGTCGAGGAGGCCGCCGCCCTGCCGCCACCGCAGCGCTTTCCCGCGCCCCGCGTACTGAAAGGCGCCGACGGCGAACCGCTGCTCACGATCGCCGGCCTGCAGGATGCGCTGGCCGCGCTGAAGCGGATGCAACGACCCTTCCTCGATTGGGCTGGCAAGGCCGAGCGTGCGACCTTCGACGTGCCGACGATGCCTTTGTTCGTGCACGAACGCCTGTCCACCGCCGCTATCGTCGAGACCTTCAAGGCACACGAGAAGAAGGCGGCCCAGTCAAATTTTCTTGACCTGTTCGCCGATCCGAGGCGGCCGCTGGCGGAACAAGTTCGAAGCTACGAGCATCAAGGGCGCGACCCCTGGGTGAACCGGCTGATTCTGGGCGACAGCCTCGTGGTGATGAACAGCCTTCTCAAGCTCGATGGCTTGGGTGGGCAAGTGCAGATGATTTTTATGGACCCGCCGTATGGCGTGAAATTCGGCTCAAATTTCCAACCCTTCGTCCGTAAGCGCGATGTCTCGGAAAGCGACGACGCCGACCTAACGCGCGAGCCCGAAATGGTGCAGGCCTATCGCGATACATGGGAATTGGGGGTGCATAGCTATCTGACCTATCTTCGCGATCGGCTCTCTCTGGCACGCGATTTACTGGGTCCCACCGGAAGCATCTTCGTTCAGATTGGCGATGACAATCTGCATCGTGTTCGAGACATTCTGGATGAAGTTTTCGGCACGGAGAACTTCATTGTCACGATCCCTTTCAAGAAAAAGGGAAATCAGCGCGGTGAATTGCTCGATCCGATCAATGACTATTTGCTGTGGTTCGCTCGCGACAAGTCTCAATTGCGCCAAAAGGGAATCCATCAGCTTTTCGAGCCTGTTCCGGTGGATCGCGAAGCTCTGGAAACATTTTCGATGGTGGAAATGACGGACGGCACTGCACTTAGCGTTGCAGAGTTAAGCAAGCGGGAAGGAGTAGACTACAGCCTCACTCCGGAGAAGATCGCGACTGACTTTCCAGGCGCTCGGTTGTTTGCTTCTCAAGAACTGACAAACGAAGGATTTCGCAAAAACCAAAGCCACATATTCTCCTGGAATGGGCGGGACTGGGACCCAGGCCTTCAGCGAGGCAAGTGTTGGAAGCACACGGCTATAACCGAGGATGGATCACCTTCAGGAATGCAGCGGATCGCTGATGCTCAGCGACTGTATGCAGGAAAGAATCAACTTCGCTATCGGCGCTATCTATCGGACTTTGGATACCGTGAGATGTCGAATTGGTGGGACTCTGTTGGTGGCGCGAAAGATCGCATGTATGTCGTTCAAACAAACAGTGAGATCATCAAACGCTGCTTACTGATGACGACTAATCCGGGTGATCTGGTTTTTGACCCGACTTGCGGCGGGGGTACCACTGCCTTTGTTGCAGAACAGTGGGGGCGACGATGGATCACGTGTGATACCTCGCGGGTGCCACTTGTGTTGACTCGTCAACGGCTGCTAACGGCGAACTTCCATTGGTATCGTTTGAAGGACGAACCAACCGGTCCGGGCGGTGGGTTTGTCTATGCTCGCAGGCAAAACCGCAAGGGACAGGAGACTGGTGGGATCGTGCCCCACATTACGTCGTCGACAATCGCGAATGGCGACGCGCCCGTCGAAGAAGTGTTGGTCGATCGGCCTGAGGACGATGGCAACATCACTCGCGTCACTGGTCCTTTCGTTGTGGAGGCGACGCTGCCAACACCTCAGCAGGTGGAGGCGCCTAGTGCAAATGTCGAAGATATCTCTCCGTCTACACCCATCGATGAGCCCGGCGATCACATCGCCCGAATGATCGAGGTGCTTCGCCGCGCCCCGACCCTGGCGCTGCCCGGGAACCGCAAAATCACTCTGCGCAACATTCGCCGCCCTGGTCGCACTCTGTCGTTGTCGGCCGAGGCTTTGGTGGATCAGGAGCCGGCGCCCTTTCGCTCGCCGGAGCCGAAGGGGGCGACGCTTCGACGGCTGCCTTGGTCGCCGTCCTGTTCGGGCCGGCCGACGGTCCCGTTACGGGTAAAGCTGTGCTCGACGCGGCCAAGGAAGCCAACGTCAAAGGTTATCGCCATCTCTTTGTGATCGGCTTCGCCTTCACGGCTGAGGCACGGACAGAGATCGAGGGCGGTGAGGCGGCGCTCGGTCTGCCGGCGACGGCGGTTTCGGCCAGCATGGATCTGCAGATGGGCGATCTGCTGCGCAATCAGCGGTCGAGCCAGATTTTCGCCGTCTGCGGCTTGCCCGAAATCGCGGTGAAACTTTTGCCCGAGACGGAAAAGGACGGAACGCCGCGCTGGCAGGTGACGCTCCTCGGTCTCGACAGTTTCGATCCGGTGACGATGACGACCGATCATCAGCGTGGCGACAACGTGCCGTGCTGGATGCTGGACACCGCTTGGAACGGCTTGGTGTTTCATGCTGGGCAGGTGTTCTTTCCGCGCACCGGCGCCTGGAAGAATCTCAGGAAAGCGCTCAAGGCCACGCACGACGAAGACGTGTGGCAGCATTTGGCCGGCGACACGTCGGCGCCCTTCGCGGCCCCGGAGGGCACCGAGGTCGCGGTGAAGGTACTGGACGATCGAGGCAACGAGCTGATGGTAACCCGCAAGCTCACGCGCACCGCGGCCAACGCCATCGCGAAAGGCGCGTGATGGCGGCGATGGCCACCCAGCCGGACCTCGGCTTCGAGGTTCCTGAGCCGATCCTGAACGGTCCGTACGACGAGCCTGCAAACCACTGGCTGCTGCGCGAAGGCGAGCCGCCCAAGAAGGAACAGGGTCGCCGTTCCGCCGGTTACTGGTATCGCGATCCCAGATCGGGCCGAGACGACGCCGGGTCGAGCCGGGGCGTGTGGCGTGAACTGGCGCTCGCCAACCTGATTCGCGCCCGCATGGCCGAATGGCGCAAGGAGGGCTATCCCGGCGCGACCCGGACGACCGCCGAACTGTTGGCATGGTGGGATCGTGAAGGCCGTAGTCCACGCCTGTTCTTTGCCCAGCGCGAAGCGGTGGAAACCGTGATCTTCCTGACCGAGGCGCGCCCCGACTTCCTGCAGGGCATTTCCATTCCGGCCGATGAACCGTCCGATGAGCGAAAGGCTGAAGGCTACGCCGGGTTTCGCCGCATGGGCGCCAAGATGGCGACTGGCAGCGGCAAGAGCACGGTCGCCGGGATGCTGGCGGCCTGGAGCATCCTGAACAAGGTCGCCGACCGCAGCGACGCGCGATTCTCCGATACGGTCCTGATCGTTTGTCCCAACGTGACGATCCGCTCGCGGTTGAACGAACTGGATCCAACGCAGGGCGACGCGAGCCTCTACCGGACGCGCGATCTCGTGCCGGAAGGTATGATGTCGGACCTCGCGAAAGGCCGCGTCGTCATCACCAACTGGCACGTCTTCGAGCCGCAGGCGCCGGGCGGCGGTGGCGGCAACAGGGTAGTGCGTGCCGGCAAGGAGGAGACGCGCACGGAGTGGGTGGTCATCGCCGGCAAGAAGACCACCTACCGCGGCAGCCGCTACTTTACACCCGAGACCTACGATGCGGCCGTGGCCTCCGGCACGCTCGACGTGCTTAAGGAGGACCGCGATGACGACGACAATCTGGTCAAGGCCCTCGTGCGTTCGACCCGCTATGTCGAGAGCGATACGGCCTTGGTGGCGCGCGTTCTCGGACGCGCAGGGGGCAAGCAGAACATTCTCGTCATCAACGACGAGGCGCATCACGCCTACCGTATTCCGCCGGTCGAGGAAGACGAAGAGGAGGACGAGGAAGGCGCGTTCGACTTCGGCGATGAAGACGAGGAGGAAGAAGAAGCCGACCGCAACGAGGCGACGGTCTGGATCAACGGACTGGACAAGATCGCCAAGGTGCGAGGCATCAATCTCTGCGTCGATCTCACCGCGACGCCCTATTATCTCGGCCGCATGGGCAAGAAGGCGAACACGGTCTTTCCGTGGGTCGTTTCCGATTTCGGCCTGACCGACGCCATCGAATGCGGACTGGTAAAGGTCCCGCAGCTCGTCGCCCGCGATCCGACGGGTGCCGATCTTGCGAGCTATTTCAACATCTGGGCGTGGATTCTGCCCCGGCTGACCGCCCAGGAGCGCGGCACCAAGCGCGGCAGCCCCAAGCCCGAGGCGATCCTGAAATGGGCGAACCATCCCATCACCATCCTCGGCGGCATGTGGGAGAGGTTGAGGCAGGAATGGTCGCAAAGCGACGATCCCCGGCCGCCCGTCTACATTCTGGTGTGCAAGAACAAGCGCATCGCCAAGACGCTCTACGACTGGATGGGTGACGACGTGCGCCCACCCGGCATCCCGTCGCTCAACATTCCCGAACTCAAGAACCGGCGGGGACAGACGGTGACGATCCGCGTCGACACCGGCGTGGTGCATGAAACCGACAGCGGACAGGCGAAGTCGGACGAAAATGCCTGGATGCGATTCACGCTCGATACGGTTGGCCGGCAAGCATGGCCGCAGGACCGGCAGGGCCGGCCGATTTACCCAGTAGGCTTCGAGGAGCTGGCGGCGAAACTGGAACGGCCGCTGCACCCGCCGGGCCGCGACGTGCGCTGCATCGTTTCCGTCGGCATGCTGACCGAAGGGTGGGACTGCAATACGGTGACGCACATCGTCGGACTGCGGCCCTTCCAGAGCCAGCTTCTCTGCGAACAGGTGGTGGGCCGGGCACTGCGGCGACGCAGCTATGATTTGGGCGCCGACGGCAAGTTCGAGGAGGAAGTGGCGCAGGTCTTCGGCGTTCCCTTCGAGGTCGTGCCGTTCAAGCACAGCGGCGCGCCGCCGTCGCCCAAGCCGCCCCAGCGACGCATCTACGCCGTGCCGCAGAAGGCGCAGTATCGCATCGTGGCGCCGCGCGTGCTGGGCTACAGCATCGGTGTCCGCAACCGGGTGCATGTGCCCGATTGGGACAAGGTGGCGCGGCTGCAGCTCAATCCTTTCGAGATTCCACCAGAGAGCCAGGTCGCCGCGGCGCTGATCCATCGCCGGCCGTCGATCCATGCGCCGGGCGGACCGGAGAAAGTCTCGCTCGAAGAGTTTCGCAAAATGCACCGGGTTCAGGAGCTTTGCTTCCAGGCGTCGGCAGACATCACCAAGCTGTACGTCAATCAGCCGCGCTGCGAGGCGCCCGCCCATGTGCTGTTTCCGCAGATCCTTCCCATCGTGCGTCGCTATCTCGAGGAGAAGGTCGACCCGATGGCGCCGACGCAGCGGCTGGATGCCTTTCTCAGTCCTTACTATGGCTGGCTGATCGAACGGATCGTTGCCGCAATTCAGCCCGACGTCGGAGCGGGCGAAGCGCCTGAGGTGCCCGATATCGACCGCGACCGGCCCTGCGATACGGCTCATGTCAGCGTGTTCACGTCAAAGCCGGTCAGCGAAGTCATTCGAAGCCACCTCAACTACGCGGTGAATGACACAGGGACGTGGGAACAGTCGGCGACCTATTTGATCGATTCGCATCCGGTCACGGCGGCCGTCGTGAAGAACCACGGTCTCAATTTCGCGATTCCCTATCTGCACAACGGCAAGCCTTCAGAGTATCTCCCCGACTATCTGATTCGTCTGGTGGGCGAGGGTGAACGTTACTTGATCGCCGAACTGAAAGGCGCTGACTGGGATCGCACGGCCGAAATCAAGGCACAGGCGGCGCATCGCTGGTGTGCCGCCGTCAACGCGACTGGTCAGTTCGGCCATTGGGACTATTACCTCGCGATGGGTCGCCACGAGCTGGTCGAGCATCTGAACGAAAGGGCGATGGCGAGCGGCATCGCCGTGCCTGGATAGCGCCTACTTGTGGCGCGTACCAATAGTGATACAATTCTGGATTGACGCGTGAGGCGTCCGAAGGAACTTTCATGAGGAAGAAGGGCCGCATCGGATCGTCCCTCGACGATTTCCTGAAGGAGGACGGCCTCTACGAGGAGGTAACGGCGCGCGCCCTCAAGCGCGTGATCGCTCGCCAGCTCGGCGCCCTGATGCGCGAGGAGCACCTGACCAAGACCATGCTGGCAAAACGCATGCAGACGAGCCGGGCCCAGCTCGATCGCGTGCTCGATCCCGACAACGAGTCGGTGACCCTGGGCACGTTGACCCGGGCCGCCCACGCGGTCGGGCGCAAGCTGCGGCTCGAACTGGTCTGATCAGCGATAGACCAGCAGCGGAATGGCGCTGTGGGTCATCACGTTCACCGTCTCGCTGTTGAGCACCAGCGCCGTGATCCCGCGCTTGGCGTGCGAGGCCATGGCAATGAGATCGCACTGCCGCTCGGTCGCGGTCTCGATGATGCCGCGGTGAGGATGCTCGTTCTCCACCTCGATGGTCTCGCACGGAACGCCCAGCGCCGCCGCCTTGCGCGCCGCCTGGGCGAGATGTCCCGCCGCCGCGGCCTTCACCTCGCGTTCGTGATCGGCCTGCGAGACGCCGATCTTGCGCGCCTCCGCCGACAGGACGGCGAACGGCTCGGTCACGGCCACCACGGTCACGCGGGCGCCCGAGTCGCGGGCGAGGCCGAGGCCGCGGTCGAGGGCGGAATCCGACAGCAACGAGCCGTCGGTGGGAATGAGGATGTGCTTGAACATGTGCTGGGACATTGGGGGGCCCTTTCGAAGACCGGGAAAGGCCGCGCCTTGGCTGACCTGGCGCCGGGCGAAGCCCCCGGCGAAATCGAGCCTCCTGTAGGCCCTTTGGCGGCCGGGCGACAGGCCGCTGTTTCGCGGGTAGCAGCCATGCAAACTCCAATTTGCAGGTTCGACAGGATTCTGTTAGGAAATTAACTATTCTGGCGGATGTGCGTTCCCGCCGCCGCCCCGTTTCGAGACGCTCCACCATGTCATCGTCTTCCGGACCGCGAGCGTCCCGCTCGCTCATGATTCCGAGCGAGCTCGGGCGGAGTAGCCTCCGCCCTGTGACGCTCGCGGTCCGGAAAAGAAGAGACAACGCCGCGATTCGGACCTGTTGCTGCAGGACGTCGGCGTGGCGGTCGCATGCGCCGCCAATCCACGACAGACGGGGAATTTATAGACACGCAGGTGTCGTATTATGCGAGCCGGAAAGGCCCGGTTTGTCGGCGTTTATCCGGGCTGCCGATTAAATCGACATGATTTCCCGACAGTTTGGTGTCGGAAAATGTCGATTATTCTACCAGTTCGGAGAGCCTCTTGATGATGCGCGTCGGCTGGGCGGTCGCGTGCGCCGGGACGCCGGCGCCGAACGGGTCGTACCAGATGCCGCACATGCCGAGCTGCTGCGGCGCCACGACTTCCCATTCGTAGTTGTCGCCCACCATCCAGGCCTCGCCCGGGGCCACGTCCAGCCGCTCCAGCGCGTGGCGGTAGACGGCGAGCTCGGGCTTGCCCTGGCCGAACTCGCCCTCGATCTGGATGTGGTGGAAGCGGTGGGCGAGGTCGAAGCGCTCGATCTTGGCGCGCTGGGTTTCGGCGGCGCCGTTGGTGACGAGGGCAAGGCGGACGCCGGCATCGCGCAGAGCGTCGACCGTGGCATGGGCGTCGGGATAGAGCCGGTATTCGGTGCGGCGCAGTTCGGTGAAGGCATCGGCGATGCGGTCGGCCAGCGCGTCGTCGGGGCGGCCGAGTTTGGCGAGACCGCGGCGGACCGAGAGGCGCCGCGCGCCGGGAATGTTCAGCCGCCACTTGGCGGCCTCGGCGCGGTCGTTCCAGAAGGCGCGGGCCTCTTCCATCACGGCCACGCGCACGCGGGCGATGGAGTCCGCGTCGTGCGCGTCGAGGTGGGCCGCGAACACATGGAGCAGGCGCGTCCACGCCTCCTCGGGCTGGGCGTAGGCGCGGATCAGCGTGTCGTCGAGATCGAACAGAATGGCCTTCGGAAGCGCCACCTAGTTCACCGGCCGCGACGTGAAGGTGCCGGGCGCCGGGCTGACGACGGTGTTCCGCGCGGCCTGGATTTCTATGACGGCCAGCGCACGTTCCGAGCGGCCGTCGGGCAGGAAGCGGAAGATGCCGTCGACGCCGGACCAGCCCTGGGGATTGGTGATGGCCTCGGCCGAGAAATCGCCGCCGGGCTTCAGGCGGGCGAGGTGGCCGGCCAGCGCCACGCCGTCATAGGCGAGCGTCGCCAGCCGGTGCGGCGGCCGGCCATAGGTCGAGGTGAAGCGGCGCTCGAAGTCGGCGCGGCGCTCCGGATCGGGCGCGGCATACCAGGCGCCGCGCAGCATCGTGTCGTTGCCGATGCCGGCGACGTCCCAGACGCCGGTGCCGATGAACTGCACCTGGTCCTTCTCGATGCCGGCGGCGGTGAGCGAGGCCAGCACGGTCGAGACCCGGGGCGGCGCCACCGGCACCAGGATGGCGAGCTTGCCGACGCCCCCCTTGCCCTGCGCCTCGGCGGAGAGCCGCCGCGCCGACGGCATGAGATCGTAGCTGTTGGGATCGTAGAGCTCGGCCGCCACCACCGTGCCGCCGCGCACGGCGACATGGCTTTCCAGCGTGCGCGCCATCTGCTCGCCATAGGGCGTCTGCGGCGCGAAGGTGGCGAAGCGCTTGATGCCGGCATCGATCGCATGGTCGACGACGCGGCGGACCTGCGGCGGGGCGGCGATGCCCATCACCCAGACGCCGCGCTGGGCCGCGGACTCGTCGTTGGAAAAGGACACGACATTGACGCCACCTTGGGCAACCAAGGGGGCGAGCGCCGTGGCCGAGGTGCCGAACAGCGGGCCCAGCACCAGGGCGGCGCCACCGGCGCGCGCCTTGCGATAGGCTTCTACCGCGGCTTCCGTGGTGTCTCCGCTGTCGTAGGCGGACAGTGCGAGCTCCTTGGCGCCGATGTCGAACAGCGCCATTTCGGCGGCCTGCTGCATCGACTGGCCGATCGGCGCGGCGTTGCCGCTGAGCGGCAGCAGCAGCGCGATGCGGGCCTTGCCCGAGGCCGAGACGGGCGAGCCCGTGGCCGGGGTCGTGGCTGGCTTGGCCGGCGTGCTAGTCTGGGGCGGCTCGGCGCAGCCTGCGGCCAGGAAGAGCGTGGCCATGAGCGCCAAAAAGGACGTACGCATCGGGGACATACTCCGGCGGGCGAATTCAGATGGACGTGGAAGAACAGTCACAGGCTAGCCACGGGCAAGCTAACGAGGGCCAAGCCCCACGTAAACCGCCGCCGCTGGCGCCGGGGCTGCATATTGTCGCCACGCCCATCGGCAACCTGCGGGACATCACCTTCCGGGCGGTCGACGTTTTGCGGGCCGCCGACCTGATCGCCTGCGAGGACACGCGCGTATTCGCCAAGCTGGCCAGCCACTACGGCATTTCGGTCCCCACCGTGGCCTACAGCGATGCCACGCAGGATATCGCGGAGCCCCGGATCGTGCGCGCGCTCGCCGCCGGCAAGCGGGTGGCGCTGGTGTCCGACGCCGGCATGCCCCTGATCTCCGATCCCGGCTACCGCCTCGTCCAGGCGGCCATTGCGGGAGGCCATGCCGTCACCTCGGCGCCCGGTCCCTCGGCGGTGCCCATGGCGCTGGCGCTCTCCGGCCTGCCAACCGACCGCTTCTATTTCGGCGGCTTTCTGCCCGCCCGGGAAGGCGACCGCCGCCGCGCCATCGGGGCGGCGGCCGGCATGCCGGCAACCCTGGTGTTCTTCGAGGCGCCGCATCGCCTTCCGGAATCGCTGGTCGATCTCGCCGATCTTTTAGGCCCGCGCCCCGCCGCCGTTGCCCGCGAGCTCACCAAGCTGTTCGAGGAGGTCCGCCGCGCGCCACTCGATGAGCTTGCGGCCCATTACGCGACCCATCCCGACGTGAAGGGCGAGATCGTGATCGTGATCGGCCCGCCCGGCGAGGACCAGGCGCCCGACGCGGGAGCGCTCGACGCTGCCTTGCGCACGGCAATGGCCGGCGCCTCGATCAAGGACGCTTCTGCGGAAGTGGCGGCCCGCTTCGGCCTCAAACGCCGCGACGTCTATGCAAGGGCGCTGGAACTGAAGCGCGAGGCCTCATCGTGACCTTGCAAGCCCGGCAGAGGGCGCATCGCCTGGGCCACGCCGCCGAATGGCGCGCCGTGTGGCGGCTGCGCCTCGCCGGCTTCTCGATCCTGGCGCGGCGCTACAAGACGAAGCTCGGCGAGATCGACATCGTGGCCCGGCGCGGCGACCTGCTGGTCTTCGTCGAGGTGAAGGCGCGCGGCGATGTGCTGACGGCGGTCGATTCGCTGGGCAACCGGCAGTTCGGCCGCGTCTCGCGCGCCGCCAGCCTGTTCCTTGCCCGCCATCCGCGCTATGCCGCCTGCTCGGTGCGCTTCGACGCGGTGCTGGTGAGTGGCTCCCTTTGGCAACGAATGTGGCCGCGTCACCTGCCCGATGTCTGGCGCGCCCCGGAGTAACCTGTGTCGAGCGACGCGTTGGAAATTGCCAAGAGCCTCAGCCGCCTGCGCGATCTCTGCGCCGGCGATGGCGAGCGTCTCGATCTTCTCGAGGTGGCGCTGGCGCTGAGCGCCTTGCGCAGCGGCGACACGGTCGATCTGTCGCCCTTCCGCCAGCACGTGGCGGCGATGTCGACGGGCCTGGCCGATCTGGTGCGCCGGCGCGGCGCCAGCCCAGAGTCGCTGGCCGAGGTCATCGCCCAGTCCTACGCCTACCGCGGCGACAGCGAGACCTACGACGATCTGCAGAATGCCGACCTGATCCGGGTGATCGAGCGCCGCCAGGGACTGCCGGTGGCGCTGTCGATCCTCTACCTCCATGTCGCCCGGGCGCAGGGCTGGCACGCCGAGGGGCTGGCGTTTCCCGGCCACTTTCTGATTCGCGTGGAGATCGACGGCGGCCGTCATGTTATCGATCCCTTCCACGACGGCTGCGTGCGCGACGCTTCCGACCTGCGCGAACTCCTGCGCCAGGTGCTGGGGCCGACGGCCGAGCTGAAACCCGAGCATTTCGATCCGGTGATCGACCGCGACGTCCTGCTGCGGCTGGAGAACAACGTCCGCCTTCGACTCGTGAAACGGGAGGAATGGGCCGGCGCGGCGCAGTCGCTGGACCGTATGCTGGCGATCTCGCCCGACCAGCCGGAGCTGCTGTTCGAGGCCGGTCAGCTCAATGCAAGGCTGGACAAGCGCCGGGCCGCGATCCAGGCCTTCGAGCGGTTTCTGCTCGTTGTCGGCGCAACTCCGAATCGTCCCGGTGGCGATGCCGAGCTGCGCCAGCGTGCCACCGCCCTGTTGCAGGAACTGCGCCGCGGGCTTAACTGACAGGCAACGAGAGGGTGAAGGAATGAAGCTCAGCGTCGCCATCCAGATGGACCATGTGTCGACCATCGACATCGACGGCGATTCGACGTTCGTCCTGGGAATGGAAGCCGAAAAGCGCGGCTATGCGCTGTGGCACTACACGCCCTCGGACCTGATCTTTCGCGACCGCAAGGTGCTGGCGCGGGCCCAGCCGATGAAGCTCCGGCGCGAGAAGGGCAACCATTTCACCCTGGGCGCGGCCGAGATGCTCGACCTGTCGAAGATCGACGTGGTGCTGCTGCGCCAGGATCCGCCGTTCGACATGTCCTACATCACCACGACGCATGTGCTGGAGCACATCCATCCGAAGACGCTGGTGGTCAACGATCCGGCCAGCGTGCGCAACGCGCCGGAGAAGCTGTTCGTCACGCATTTCGACAATGTGATGCCGCCGACTTTGATCACGGCCGACGCCCGCGCTCTGCGGGAGTTCCGCGACGAGCACAAGGACATCATCCTGAAGCCGCTGTTCGGCAACGGCGGCGCCGGCGTGTTCCGCGTGCGGCCCGACGACGAGAATTTCAATTCGCTGCTGGAGATGTTCTCGCAGCGCAGCCGCGAGCCGGTAATCGCCCAGCGCTACCTCCCCGAGGTCCGCAAGGGCGACAAGCGCATCATCCTGATCGACGGCAAGGCGGTGGGCGCCATCGATCGCGTGCCGGCTGCCGGCGAAGCACGCTCCAACATGCATGTCGGCGGCGTTGCGGTGAAGGCCTCTCTTACCAAGCGCGATATCGAACTCTGCGAGATCATCGGCCCTGAACTCGCCCGGCTCGGGCTGCTTTTCGTCGGCATCGACGTGATCGGTGATTACCTCACGGAAATCAACGTCACCTCGCCGACCGGCCTGCAGCAGATCAACCGTTTCGACGGCGTGTCGCTGGAAGCCCAGATCTGGGATCGCATCGAGATGCGCTACCAGGATTCCCGCGGGCGCAGTTAGTGGCCGCGGCTAAAGCCGCGCCGATCTGGATCACGGGCGCGCTGACGCTCGATCCCTCCGAAATCGAGGAGAGCTTCGTGCGCTCCACCGGACCGGGCGGTCAGCACGTCAACACGACCTCGACCGCCGTTCAGCTGCGCTTCGACGTCCGCCACTCGCCGTCGCTGACGGACGATATCCGTCACCGTCTGGAACGCCTGGCGGGGCGCCGGCTGACGCGCGACGGCGTGATCGTGCTGGTGGCGCAGGGGCAGCGCAGCCAGATGCGCAATCGCGAGGAGGCGCTCGAGCGCCTGGTCGCCCTGGTGCGCGAGGCCGCCCGGCCGCCCACGCCGCGCAAGAAGACGCGGGTGAGCAAGGCCGCCAAGCGCCGCCGCGTCGACGACAAGAAGCATCACGGTGCGGTCAAATCCCTGCGAAGAACGCGGGCGGACGACTAGCACCGTAATGATGGGGCCGTGCTATCGTTCCGGCCTGTAACAGAAGAGGTGCCGCGTGGCAGACGTTCGCAAGGAAACTGACAGCCTCGGCGAGGTGAGCGTTCCCGCCGACAAGCTGTGGGGCGCCCAGACCCAGCGGTCGCTCGAGCATTTCAGCATCGGCAAGGACCTGATCCCGCGCGAGATGATCACGGCCTATGCGATCCTGAAGAAGGCCGCCGCCAACGCCAACCACGACGGCAAGCGCCTCGACGACACGGCGCACAAGCTGATCGTGCAGGTCTGCGACGAGATCCTGGCCGGCCAGCATCACGACATGTTCCCGCTGCACGTCTGGATGACCGGCAGCGGCACGCAGTTCAACATGAACGTGAACGAGGTGATGTCCAACCGCTGCTGCCAGATCGCCGGCACGCCGCTCGGCAGCAAGAAGCCGGTCCATCCCAACGACCACGTCAACATGAGCCAGTCGTCCAACGATTCCTTTCCGGCCGCGATGTATATCGCGGCGGCGGTGAACGTGACGTCGCGCCTGGTGCCGTCGGTGACGGCGCTGCGCGACGCCATCGACGCCAAGGCCAAGGAATGGGACGACATCGTCAAGATCGGCCGCACCCATATGCAGGACGCCACGCCGATCACCCTGGGCCAGGAATGGTCGGGTTATGCCGGCGCGCTGTCGGATGATCTCGACCGGCTGAAGGACGCGCTGAAGGGCGTCTATCATCTCGCCCTGGGCGGTACCGCCGTGGGCACCGGCATCAATGCGGCGCCGGGCTTTGCCGAGGCGTCGGCGGCGGAAATCGCCAAGCTGACGAAGCTGCCGTTCATCACCGCACCCAACAAGTTCACGGTGCAGGGTTCGCACGATGCGCTGGTCCAGCTCTCGGGCACGCTCCGGACGCTCGCGGTCTCGCTCTACAAGATCGCCAACGATATCCGCCTGATGTCGTGCGGCCCGCGCGCCGGCTTCGCCGAGCTCGAGATTCCCGAGAACGAGCCCGGCTCCTCGATCATGCCGGGCAAGGTCAACCCGACGCAGTGCGAGGCGCTGACCATGCTGGCGGTGCAGGTGATGGCCAACGATGTGGCGGTCGGCATGGGCGGCGCCGGCGGTTATCTCGAGATGAACGTCTACAAGCCTCTGATGATCTTCAACATCACGCATTCGATCACCCTGATCACCGACGGCTGCACCAACTTCCGCAAGTTCCTGGTCGAGGGCACCAAGCCCAACCTCAAGAAGATCAAGGAATACGTCGACCGCTCGCTGATGCTGGTGACGGCGCTGGCGCCGGTGATCGGCTACGACAAGGCTTCCAAGATCGCCCATTACGCCATGGACAACGACCTGACGCTGAAGGCCGCGGCGCTCAAGCTGGGGTTCGTGACCGAGGCGGAGTTCGACAAGGTCGTCGACCCCAGGAAGATGGTCAGGCCGTACGTCGCCACCGAGTAATCGCGGCTATCGCTCGACCATCCATTTGCGGTCGCTGATGAACCGTGCAGCGGCCAGGCCGAGCGCCATGGCGCCGACGATGAATCCGCAGGTGCCGCCGGCTTCGATGGCGGACAGCACGTCGCCCTGGTTGAAGAAGACGACGGTGTGGAAGGCATAGATGCCGGGCGTCATGATGATGATGCTGGGCACGGTGAGCACGATGCGCGGCACGCCTATGCCGGAGCGCACCAGGGAGGCCAGCAGGCCCACGACCAGGGCGCCCAGGAACGTGGCGGGTGGCAATTGCATGCCGAGGTCGTGCAGCCACAGGCGAAGCTCGTTGCCCAGCAAAGCGAGGCAGCCGACGACCAGCACGGTGCGCGGCGAACTGTTATAGAGAATGGCGAAACCGCAGCCGCCGGCGAAGCTCGCGACGGCGCGCAGCAGCAAGGTGAGGACATCGACGTCCTGCACCACGGGCTCCGGAGAGACGGCGGTGAGGCCGGCGATGGCGACCACGGCGGAGAGGCCGAACGCGGCGGCCAATAGAACCATCATGCCATAGGCGAGCCGCGCCAGGCCGGCCATGGTCTGGTGCTGCAGCAGGTCGAGCAGCGAGGCGACCAGCGGGAAGCCGGGAACGAGGAAAAGCACCGACGAGATGAGGCCCACGGCATGGCTTGGGCTGAAATCTGCGCCGGCGATGCCTACCACGAGCAGGCAGTAGAAGCCCGATGCCAGGATCGCGCAGAGCGCCGTGACGGCATACTGGTTGAGACGCCGGCCGAACATCAGGCTGCGCGCAAGCTGGCCGAGGCTGCCGGCCGCGATCGCCGCCGCTATGCCCAGGGGGTCGCCGCTGTTCAGATAGCAAAAGGCGCCAGAAGCGAAGCCGATCGCGATGGCGACGACGGGGATCGAATTGAATGGCGGTGCCTTGTCGATCGCATCGAGGCTGGCTGCGAGCGCGGCCACGGTCAGGCCGGGCCGACTGTCGCGTGCGAGGCGCTCGAGGGCGCTGATGCGGCTGGCATTGATGCCGAGCGGGGCGATCTCGATCGCCGTCGTCACGGCCTCGGGGCCGCGCCGCACCGTGGCGGTCATGCCGTCGATCGTCACATGCAGCGCCAGCGAATCGAGCCCCATGTTGGTGGCCAGCAGGCCCATCGATTCGCGGACACGAAACACCGTGTCGCCGGCGCGCAGCATCATCGTGCCGAAGCGCAGCAGGCCGTCGAGGGCCTCACCAGGAGGGGGAGGGGCAGCGCTCAAGCGACCTGCAGCTTCAGGACTTCCGCCGTCTCGGCCCGCACGCGCGCGCAGAGCGCGGCATCTTCCTTGAGGTTGTGGCCGTAGGAGGGGATCATCTCCTTCAGCTTTGGCACCCAGTGGCCGACGAGCTGTTCATGGAAGCAGTTCTCCAGCATGTGGACCATGATCCACACCGCGGTCGAGGCGCCCGGCGAGGCGCCGAGCAGGGCCACGATCGAGGAGTCGGCCGAGGCCACGATCTCGGTGCCGAACTCCAGCTTGCCGGTGTGGGCCGTGTCTTTCCTGATGATCTGCACGCGCTGTCCCGCGACGTCGAACTCCCAGTCGGATTCCTTCACGTTGGGATAGAAGTCGCGCAGCGCCTTGAAGCGGTGGCCTTTGCTCTGCAGCACCTGGCCCACCAGATATTCCTCCAGCGGGAAGTTGTCCCGCGCCACCGCCAGCAGCGGCAGCAGATTGTCGGGCCGGAGCGACATCGGCAGGTCGAACAGCGAGCCGTGCTTCAGGAACTTGGTCGAGAAGCCGGCGTAGGGGCCGAACAGCAGCCAGCGCTTGCCGTCGATGATGCGCGTGTCGAGATGGGGGACCGACATCGGCGGCGAGCCCTGGGCCGCCATGCCGTAGACCTTGGCGGCGTGACGCTCGGCAACCTCGGGCTTGCCGCAGCGCAGCCAGATGCCGCTCACCGGGAAGCCCGCGAAGCCCTTGGCCTCGGGGATGCCCGACTTCTGCAGCAGCGTGAGGGCCGCGCCGCCCGCGCCCAGGAAGACATAGTGGGTGTCGATCGTCCGCTTCTCGCCGGTGGTCTCGTTCTTGACCTCGACGCGCCAGCCGCCGCCCGGCAGGCGGTGCAGATGGGTCACCGTCTGCGAGAAGTGGATCGTGAATTTGTCCTGGCGCTTGAGGTAGCCCAGCAGGTTGGTGGTGAGCTGGCCGTAGTTCACGTCGGCGCCGCTCACGATGCGGGTGGCGGCGATGGGCTGCTTGGGATCGCGGCCCTCCATGATCAGCGGCGCCCATTCGGCGATCCTGGCGTGGTCCTCGGAATATTCCATGCCGTGATAGCAGTGATGGGCGCTCATCGCGGCGTGGCGCTTCTTGAGGAAGGCCTGGCGATCGGCGCCGATCACGAAGCTCATGTGCGGCACGGGATGGATGAAATTGTCGGGCGAGGCGATGGCGCCCTTCTTGATCAGGTACGACCAGAACTGGCGCGACATGTCGAACTCGACGTTGACCTCGAGCGCCTTGGCGATGTCGATGCTGCCGTCGGCGCGCATCGGCGTGTAGTTCAGCTCGCAGTTGGCGGCATGGCCGGTGCCGGCGTTGTTCCAGGCGGCCGAGCTCTCCTGCGCTTCGCCCGGCATCTGCTCGATCATCTCGAGCCTGAGGTGGGGCTGCAGCTCCTTCAGGAACACGCCCAGGGTGGTGCTCATGATGCCAGCGCCGACCAGCACCACGTCGACCTTCTCGTTGCTCATGGATTCACCTCTGTAGCCTTGAAGGGGACATGCGCCCCGTGCGCCAGCACGACGTAGAGGCGCCGCCACGGCTGGGAATCGACCAGCTTCCAGGAGTGCCCGCCGCCCACCGTGTCCTCGGCCAGCAGGACGGTGCCGGGCTTGAGGATGAAATGCTGGTCGGAGCGGGTCTGGAAATCGAGCGTGCCGGAGAGCGTGACCACGAACTGCCGGGCGGGCGCCGTGTGCCAGGCGAAGGTGCCGCCCGGCACCGTCTCCTGGAACGACACGCTGGTGACCGGGATGGTGCCGCTCATCAGGTCGCCGCGCACGCCGGACCCGAGGTCGATCCAGCCTTCCTGGAAATGCGAATTCTGGTCGTCGCCGGTCCACAGCCGAATGCAGCGGATCATCTCGTTCTTCCTCGCATCGTCGACGACACTTGCTTCGGATGACCGTAGTATGGGCCTGTTCCAGTGGCAAGAAATCAGGGTACGGCGTGTCTTCATCCGACAACACTGTCTGGCAGGCCTGCATCCTGGCGATCGTTGCGGGCTATGCCGACGCCATCGGTTTTCTCACCTTCGGTGCGTTCGCGGGCGCCATGACCGGCAACACGGTGCTGCTGGGCATCGCGCTCGCTGGCGCGCAGTACGCCGATGCCGCGCAAAGCGCCATCATCATCGCGGCGTTCATGGTGGGCGTCGCCTTCAGCGCCGTCCTGGGCAGCAAGCTGCCGCTGGCGGCGGTCCTGGGCATCGAGGCCGCCGCGATCGTGGGCGCGGCGCTGATCGCTCCCCATTTCGCGGCGCCGGTCCTGGCCTTTGCGATGGGGCTGCAGAACGCCACCATGACGCGCTTCTCGGGCACCAGCCTGAACACCGTCGTCCTGACGGGCAACCTGCAGAAAATGATCCAGGGCTTTCTCGGCCGCTTCACCGGCTCGCCGAAGCCGGCCCAGTCAGGATCCGCCGAGTCCGGGTCCGCCGCTTCCGCAACGATCGCCTTTGTATGGCTGGCCTATCTCGGCGGCGTGGCGGCGGGTGCGTTCGCCGACCGGCTGCTCGCCTATCCCCTGCTGCCCATCGTTGCGCTCCTGCCCCTGGCGCTGATCCGCCGCCCGGCATTTCCAAACGACCGGGGGATACGCTAAGAACCCGCCACGTCCCCGTAGCTCAGCCGGATAGAGCAGCGGTTTCCTAAACCGGAGGTCGGAGGTTCGAATCCTCTCGGGGACGCCATTTTCCTAAAATGCATACCTGATTGAATTTTATCATTGTCATATTTTTCCTTCTACCCTTTTCTACCCCGGTGATATTCTTCCCCAAAATCCGGGGACCCCATGAAGGGACTGATCCAGAAGGGCAAGAAGTTCGCGTTTCAAGCCGCGATCCCCGCTGACGTGCGCGCTGGCTTTGACGGGAAGAAGAAATTCCAGCGAGTATTCAAGACTGCTGATCCGATCCACGCGGAACGTCTCGCAGCCGAGGCCGCTCGCGAGTTCCGTTCGCGGGTGCTGGAACTTCGGCAGTCAGCGCTCAACAGCGAGCGAATGCCGCAGGAGCGCATCTCCCAGATTGTCGGCTTTCTGTTCAGTCGTTACTTCAATCAGCAGCAACACGATCAGTTCGATCTCCGCGAATCGATTTCGGCGGAAATCTACGAGGCGGGCGTGGAGGATCAGTTCCCGTTGCTCCAAGGCGTGCCTCGCGAAGGACTGGTTTTCGATCAGATCGTTCAGCAGATTGAAACCCTATTGGAGTGGGTAGAGGGATCGGGATACGCCAAGAAGAGAAAGGCGGAGCGGCCCGATTCCACCATGGTTGGCGCTCATGGGGTGTGGGCAAAGAAGGCCAATCACACTCAGAAGACCAAAGACCAGTACGGAAAAGATGTACGCGACTTCACAGCTTGGTTCAGGTCACGCGACTCTACGCAAAGCCACTTGCTCCAAACGATAACTCCAAGAATCAAGTCTATCTTGGCCCTGATTTCAGTGCCTTGAATGTTTTGCCGACTGGAAATGTCGTCTCAGAAATGGGCAAGCCACAGTTCAAAGCATCGCTTGGTTTCAGTTGGCTTGGGTCAAATGGGCAGCTATCTCCCGCCCCCTTTGCTCAACTGATCCTCTATCTGTCAACGCCGGAGTAAAAATGCATCGGCTGGCCGGAGTAAAAGTGCGTCACGGCTGATGGCATGAAGGCCCCCGCGGGGGCCTTCATGCGTCCTTGTTTATTCCTCGGGTGGGCTGTCGGGGATGGCGGTGGCGCGGGCACCACGC
>CAMAYC010000081.1 GCA_945862125.1 Reyranella massiliensis 521 | reverse complement strand
CGTCGCCTGCACGTAGCAGGTCACCACCACCTGGCTGAAGAACGCGAAGAGCACGATCGACTTCCATCCAGTTGGCCGACGCTGGCTGACGAAGCCGAGCAGGAGCAAGCCGGAAGCAATCGTAGTCAGGGCGAAGAGGATGCGCCAATTCGGCTCGGCCACCACCGGCTTACCGAGTTCGAACTTGTCGTGCCGTTGCGCGTCGAGCAGCCCCCAAGCCGCCCCGACGGTGCCTTCCTGGCGCGCCTTCCAGTACTGGTCGAACGCCTCGATGACGTTGTAGTCGAACTTCTCGCGCTCGGCGGCGGTCCGGAAGATCGAGAAGTACTGGACCTGCTCGACCCGTCCCGGCCTTGCGTCCGCGCGCATGCGGCCGTCGCTCGGCCAGCCGGTCTCGCCGATCACGATCTTCTTGCCCGGGAAGCGCGCCTGGACCTTCTTGTAGATGTCGGTCAGGTGCTTATCGATGCTCAACCTGCCGTCGGGTTCGCGGCGATCGACGCCGATCGGCTCGTCCTCCCAGTACGGCAGGATATGGATGGTGATGAAGTCGACTTCGTCGGCGAGCTGGGGATTGCGCATCCAGAATTCCCAGACGTCGGCATAGGTGACCGGCTGCGTCACGCGCTGCTTCACCTGGCGGATGTAGCGGCGCAGTTCGTTGGCCGTCAGATCCTTGCGCAGCAGCACCTCGTTGCCGACGATCACCCGCTCGACCGTATCCTTGTACTTGTTGGCATGGTCGATCAGCAGGTTGATCTGCTCGAGGTTTTCCTTCTCGTTGTTGTTCAGCCAGGCGCCGTGCCAAACCTTCAGGCCGTACTTGCCGGCACGCTGCGGCACGGTTTCGAGGTTCTCCCCCGAGGAGTAGGTCCGCACCGCCCGCACCTTGCCCTGCAGGCGCTTGAGGTCTTCCTCGATCTGGTCCGGCGTCGGAAACGTGCGGGTAAGCGGGCTTTGCCCTGGGCGGTAGGGGGCGAACGACACACTCTGAAGCGGCTCCGCCGTCCAGCCGGCGATCTCCACCGGCCTGTTGGGCAACCACCACCACAGAAGATTGAGCGCGGCCACGCCCGCGAATGCGACCAACGCTATCAGTACACGCATGCAGGGGTTTTAGCAGGAACGGTTGCGGCGCGAATGGCTTTTCAGGGGCCGATTGTCCCCAATCGCTTCAATTGGGTCTTCTTAGTTGGATGGGCGCTGCATGCCGGCGATGGCCTGCCGGGTGATCTGGTGGCCGCGGAAAAGCACGGCCTCCTTCCAATCATCGGTGTCGGGATAGAACTGCCGGCGCATGGCGGCCCGTACCGGCCCCGCCTCCTTGCCCAGCGGATCACCGTACTTGTGCAGCCAATGGTCGGCCCGGAAGGCCTTTTGGCCGCTTTCGCGGTCGAACGTGCCGTATTCCAGGGTGCACATGGTCAGCCGCGTCTCTGGCTCCTGGAGGATGCGGTTGAGGCCATAGTGGCCAAGCCCGTCGCGCGCCTGGGAGGCGGTCTGGCCCCGCTTGGACTCGGTCACCGATTCGCCCCAGAAGGCGCGGACCCGGCGGGACGCCGGCGTATCGATGTCGAAATGCGTGATCGGCTCACCGTAGCCATAGGGGCCGAGGCCGGTGTGGAAGTCGATGACCGCAACGTCGCTCCTGCCCTTCAGGAACTTGTCGGTGATGTCGTGCAGGGTGCGGTTGGACCAGGCCGGTCCGCCGCCGCCGAAGAACATGCCGTCGGCATGGCTGTACTGGCCACCGGAGACCGCGCGGAAATATTCGATGTCCCCCACCTTCTTGCGATAGGCCGCAAGCTTGGAGTCTGCGGCCTTGGTGCCGGCCTCGCTCAGGTCCGCGGGGATGAGAAAATCGGCGATTTCGAGATAGCCCTCGTTCACCGGATACGGCTTGCTGTGGTCGACGTAGTTGCGGTTGAGGTCGTTGCCTTCCTCGGTCACGCGCCGCGTCCAGGCGAAGCCGTAGGGATTGATGGCATGGACGAAAACTGCCGCGGTGTCCGCCGGCAGCCCGGCCGCCCCCACCGACGCCAGCCAATCGACCTGGAATCCCGAGCCGCAAAACCCTTCGACGCCGTGCGTGCTGGAGATCGTTACGATCACTTTGGACGCATCCTCAGGGCCCACGCGCGCAACGTCGGTCGACAGCAACTCGCCCTTGGGGCCCTTGGTTGGATTGTCGTAACGAAATGTGCGCGCACCGGCCAGACGCGCCGCGGCCAGAAACTTGTCGCGCGCTTCGCTGTAGTCGGCGGCGAAGGAGTGGATGTTGCTCATGGGTCTGCCTAGGTGCGAAGGGTGAGGCCGCCGTCGACCACGAGTTCGTGGCCGGTGATGAAATCGGCCTCGTCGGATGCCAACAGCAATGCGCCCCGCGCGATGTCGATCGGTTGGCCGAGGCGACGCAGCGCCGCCTTCTTTTCCCATACCGCGCGGATCTCGGGGTTGTCGAAATTGGTCCGCGTCATGCCGCTGTAGATCGCGCCGGGGCAGACGTAGTTGGCGGTGATGTTGAACTTGCCGAGTTCCAGCGCCAGCGTGCGCGTGAGGCCGCCGACGCCGGCCTTGGAAGCCGCGTAAGCGGCGAGGCCGAAGTCGGTGTCGAACGCCATCACAGAGGCGGTGTTGACGATGCGTGCCCGCCCCTTCTCCCGCGCCCGCAGCTTGAGCGCCGGGATGGCTTCGCGGCAGATCCTGAACATTGCCCGCAGGTTGACGCCGTTGACCTTGTCCCAATGCTCGTCGGTCATTTCCTCGACGAAGGCACGGCCGCTAACTCCGGCATTGTTGAACAGGATGTCGATGGCGCCGAAGTTCGCGAGCGCCACGGCCACGATGCTCCTGGGCGCCTCATCCCCGGTGATGTCGGCCGCCAGCGTCGCGATAGCCGGATTGCCGGCATGGACGGTATCGATCGCCGAGCCGGGCAGGTCGACCGCCAGAACCGACGCACCTTCTTCGGCGAAGAGCTTGACCGAGGCCGCCCCGATGCCCGAGGCGCCGCCCGTTACGATCGCGACCTTGCCCGACAGACGGCCCACGACACCCTCCTCAGGAGATCGTCAGCACGACCTTGCCCGTCGCCTTGCGCGACAGAAGCGCGTTCATTGCCTCGGCGCTCTGCTCCAGCGGAAAGCGCATGGAGATGTGTGGCTTCAGCTTGCCCTCGGCATACCAGGCCAGCAGCTCGACGAAGTTCTTCCGCGCTTCTGCAGGCTCGCGCCCCCGCCAGGCACCATAGAACACGCCGCGCACATCGCAGCTCTTCAGCAGCGCCAGGTTGGCCGGCAGCGAGGGAATGCGGCCGGCCGCGAAGCCCACCACCAGCAGCCGCCCATACCACGCGATACAGCGGACCGATTCGTCGAAGGCATCGCCACCGACCGCGTCGTAGATGATGTCCGCGCCATTGCCCCCGGTCAGCTCCTTGACCTTGTCGCGCATCTTGTCCTTGGTGTAGTTCACGAACATCGTGGCGCCGTATTTCTTGCAGATCTCCATCTTCTCGTCGGAGCCGACGGCCGCGATCACCTTCAGTCCCATCAAGGCACCCAGCTCGACGGCGGTGAGGCCGACGCCGCCCGAGGCACCGGTGACCAGCATCGTCTCGCCGGCCTTGTAGCTGCTGCGTTGCTTCAGCGCGTAGTACGAGGTGCCGTACGTCATGGTGAACGCCGCACCATCGTCGTAGCTCATGTTCTTCGGCATCGGCAGCAGGCTGCCCATATCCACGACTGCCTCGGTGGCGTAGCCGCCGTGGCCGATCATGCCGATCACACGGTCGCCGACCTTGTATTCGCTCACGCCCTTACCCAGCTCGGTGATGTCACCCGCGATCTCGTGGCCCGGCGCGAACGGGCGCGGCGGCTTGAACTGGTACTTGTCCTGGATGATCAGCGTGTCGGGGAAATTGACCCCTGCCGCCCGCACCGCGACGCGCACCTGGCCCTTGCCCAACGGCTTGGACGGCAGCTCCACCAGCTTCAGGCTCTCCGGCCCGCCCGGCGTTTCACTCAGCATCGCGCGCATCGTCTTTGCTCCCGTCGTCGGTGTTTCGTCCTGTGGCGGCATTGATACGATGGCGACCCGGCCAGCGTCCATCCATGCTAGAAAGCCGGACTTTCGCGGGGAGGAAGATGGCAGGGCTCTATTTCGAGGAATTCACCGTTGGCAGGATGTTCGAGCATCCGTGGACGCGCACCGTCACGGAAATGGACAATGTCCTCTACAGCTCACTCACCATGAACGTGCAGCCCCTGCATATCGATGAGGAGTTCGCCTCCAAGACCGAGTTCGGCCAACGTATCGTGAACAGCCTGTTCACTCTGGGCCTGATGATCGGCATCACCGTCAACGACACGACGCTGGGCACCACGGTCGCCAATCTCGGCATGACCGACGTTCGCTTTCCCAAACCGGTCTTCCATGGCGACACGATTCGCGTACGTACCAAGGTACTCAGCCTGCGCGAGAGCAAGTCGCGGCCCACTGCCGGTATCGTGGAGTTCGGCCACACCGCGATCAACCAGCGCGGCGAGGTCGTGGCCGAGTGCACGCGCCAGGCGCTGATGCACAAGAAGCCGAAAGTCTGAGGATCAAGCATGCGTTCATTCCTGTTCGTTCCCGCCGATTCGGAGCGCAAGCTCGCCAAGGGCCCGACCTCCGGGCCCGACGGGCTGATCCTCGACCTCGAGGACTCTGTCGCCGCCGACCGCAAGCCGATCGCGCGCGGCATGGCGCTGGCCTATCTGAAGAGCGCCAATCGCACTGGCCCCAAGCTTTATGTGCGCGTGAATGCGCTCGACACCGGCCTCACCTTGGGCGACCTCGCCATCGTCATGCAGGGCAAGCCCGACGGCATCGTGTTTCCGAAATGCGTCGGCCAAGCCAACCTCGACCTGCTGGCCAACTATCTCGACGCCCTCGAAGCCCGCGAAGGCATCCGCCACGGCACGACGCGTATCCTGACCATCGCCACCGAGAGCGCCGCTGCCGTCCTGGCGCTGACGGCAGCACCCGCCAGGCATGCGCGGCTGATGGGGCACTCCTGGGGCGGCGAGGATCTGATGGCCGATCTCGGTGCCCTGGCCAAAGGCCCCTCGCCCGGCCTCTACGACGATACCTTCAAGTTCGCCCGTACCATCAACCTGATGGCGTCGGTGGCCGCTGGCGTCACCGCCTACGACACGGTCTATCCCGACATCAAGAACGTCGAGGGACTCCGGGCCGAGGCGCGCGATGCACGGCGCATGGGATATGGCGGCAAGATCGCGATCCATCCCGACCAGGTCGCGATCATCCACGAGGTCTTCACGCCGAGCGCCCAGGAGATCGACTGGGCCAAGCGCGTCGTGGCGACCTTCAGGGATAATCCCAGCTCGGGCGTTCTCACCCTCGACGGCAAGATGCTCGACCGGCCGCATCTGGTGCTGGCCGAGCGCCTGCTCGCCCGGGCAGGGGAATGAAGGATACTTTCGGACTCTACGATGCGCTCGACCGGATGTTCGCCGGCGCTCGTGATTCCGTCCTGACGCTCGATGACTTCCTGACCGGCCTGGAGGGCCGTTCCTACGCCTTCGCCATCCTCGCGCTCAACGTGCCAAACGCCATACCGACGGGCATTCCCTGGCTGTCGACGATAACCGGCGTGCCAATGCTGTTCCTGCTCACCCAGTTCTTTGGCGGCAGGCCCGTGGCCTCGTTGCCCGGGTTCATCGGGCGGCGCGGCCTGCCGCGAGGCAAGCTGCAGAACTGCCTCGGCCGGACTCGCCGCTACATTCAATGGCTGGAGAGGACCGTCCATGCCCGCCACGAATGGTGGGTGACAGGTCTTCCGCGGCGACTGCTGCTGATCGCCTGGTCACTCGACATCCTGCTGTTGGCATTGCCGATCCCCTTCGACAACCTGTTCCCGGCCTATGCCATCCTGTTCTTCTGCCTCGCCCTCATCGAGGACGACGGCATGATGGCAATGCTCGGCTGGCTGCTCACGGTCGTCACCGCGATCTGGACGGTCTTCCTGTTGATGGTCGGCCACGCCGCGATCTTGGCCGCAATTTCGGCGCTTCGAGCCACTATCCTGAATTAACGACTAAGATCATGACTCAAGACATCGAGCCTTCCGGCAGTCTCCTCGCAGCGCTCGATCGCGGCGAGTCACTGCCGTCACGCTGGTACACCGATCCAGCGATCACCGAACGGGAGATTACGCATGTCTTCCGCAAGAACTGGAACTATATCGGGCCCCTGTCGCAACTGACGATGTTGGGCGACTACATCACCGGCTACGCCGGCGGCGTGCCGGTCGTCGTCGTTCGCAATGAACGTGGCCTCGCAGGCTTCGTCAATGTCTGTCGGCATCGCCGTCACGAGGTCATGAAGGGTCGCGGCAACGCCAAAGTAATGCAGTGTGGCTACCACGCCTGGACCTACGACCTTGCCGGCGGCCTCAAGCGCGTGCCGCGCTCGGCATCCGAACCGGGTTTCGACCTCAGCGACTTTCCGCTTCTGCCGATCCGTGCGGAAACCCTCGGTCCGTTCGTGTTCGTGCATCTCGATCATGAGGCGCCGTCGGTGCAAGCCTGCTACGGCCCGATCCTCGACATCATCGCTGGCAGCGGCGTCCTGCTCGACAGACTCGTGCCCCACAGCCGCGAGGAATGGCGGTCGCACGCCAACTGGAAGACCATGTTGGAGAACTACCTAGAGTGCTACCACTGCGCCGTCGCCCATCCCGGCTTCAACGCCGCGATCGACGTGCGGCCCGATGCCTACAAGCTCACGGCACACGGGCTATTCTCGAGCCAGACCGGCCAGGTGCGAGCCGCCGCCCTGCAAGGCAAGAGCAAGGTCGCGCTCTACGATGTCGCCGGCGACGTTGCGCAGTCGCAGTACCACTTCCTGTGGCCGAACATGACCATCAACATCAATCCGGGCTTTCCAAACCTGTCGGTCGACGTATGGAATCCTGACGGACCAAACGCGACCCGGGGCATTTCCGAACAGTACTTCGGCCCCGGCGTAAGCGAGGAATTCGCGCAGTCGCTGATTGCCTTCAACAAGCAGGTCGCAAAGGAAGATGACGATCTGACCGACTCAGTGCAGCGCGGCCTGCTCGGCGGCTTCCCCGATCGCGGGCGTTTCCTGACCAGCAGCGAACACCTGGTAGTTCATTTCCAGAAAATGATCGTCAAGGCCGTAGCTCAGTAAGAGCGCGGCAGGCCGAGGATGTGTTCGGCGACGTAGTTCAGGATCATGTTGGTCGAAATCGGCGCCACCGTGTAGAGCCGCGCTTCGCGGAACTTCCGCTCGATGTCGTATTCCTCGGCGAAGCCGAAGCCACCGTGCGTCTGCACGCACATCTCGGCGCACGCCCACGACGCCTCCGAAGCAAGCATCTTGGCCATGTTGGCCTCGGCGCCGGCATTGATGCCGGCCTCGTACATGGACGCAGCCTTGCGCACCATCAGGTCGGCCGCTTCAATCTGCGTGTAGGCGCGGGCGATGGGATATTGGACGCCCTGGTTCTGGCCGATCGGCCGTCCGAAAAGCTTGCGCTCCTTGGCGTAATTCACGGCCTTTTCGATGAACCAGCGCCCGTCACCGATGCACTCCGAGGCGATCAGCACGCGCTCGGCGTTCATGCCGCTCAGGATGTAGCGGAAGCCCTGGCCTTCCTCGCCGATCAGATTCTCGGCCGGCACTTCCATGTTGTCGAAGAACACTTCGGTGCTGTTGTGGTTCATCATCGTGCGGATCGGCCGGATGGTGAGGCCCTTGTTCAGCGTCTCGCGCATGTCGACGAGGAACACCGAGAGTCCTTCCGTGCGCTTGGCGGATTGCTCGCGCGGCGTGGTGCGCGCCAGCAGCAGCATCAGGTCGGAATGCTCGGCGCGGCTGGTCCACACTTTCTGGCCGTTCACGACGTAGGTGCTGTTGTTCTTCTTCACCGCCGTGGTGCGAAGGCTGAGCGTATCCGTGCCGCTGCTCGGTTCGGTGACGCCGAAGGCTTGCAGCCGCAGTTCGCCGGTGGCGATCTTGGGCAGGTAGCGTTCCTTCTGCTCCTTGCTGCCGTGCCGAAGCACGGTGCCCATGATGTACATCTGGGCATGGCACGCCGCGGCGTTGCAGCCGGCGTGATGAATCTCCTCGAGCACCGCGCTTGCCGCCGAGATGCCAAGTCCTGAACCACCGAATTCCTCAGGAATGAGGATTCCGAGCCAACCCGCCTCGGTCAGCGCCTTCACGAACGCCGTGGGATAGCCGCGCTCGCGATCGAGATCACGCCAGTAGGCGCCGTCAAATTTCTGACAGAGCTGACGAACCGCAGCGCGGATTTCAGGATGGGTCGGTGCGTAGGGATTTTCCATGGCGGCGCAAACTAGTCCGCCGCCTGCCCCCATGCAATGCGGCCAAGTTCATCGATCAGAGCGCCATGAATGTCGGGACCGAAGCCGTCGACCGTCGCCTCGCCGCGCGCGGTGACACCATCGACCGCACCAGCCCTATCGACGATTGCCTGGGTGACGGCAAGGTCGCGCTCCGCCGTCAGGAACCTGGCGATCATTGGCTGCCAGTCCGCGCGCAACACCGCAAGCGCCGCCATCAGCCCATAGGCACCCCAATTCGAAACGCCAGCGACGACGAGATGATCGCAGGAGGTAATGCAGGCGATCTCGGCACCGTTCGGCACCGTTCGCGCAATCAGCCCCGGAGACAGCTTGCCCATGCCGATCTCATTGCCACCGTCGCCAACCGCGAGTTTCGTCCACGGTCCGCCGAGAAAAAGATCGTCGAGCGGTGCCGTCCAGGGCGAGACGTCGACGCCCCGCATGTTGCGAGGCGGACCGCTCGCACTGCGGCCGCAGCGTTCGATGGCGAGCGCATGGCTGATGCCGCCCTGCCTCCATGTCTCCGTCAACCGGCTAAGCCCGGATGGATCGTCGACTCCCACTTCGTCGACGCCGACACCGCCGCCGGCCGCCTCGACAGCCACGCGCACAGCCTCGGCGCAGGGAGTGTCGACTGCAATCCTCGCCGGCACGCCGCACGCCGCTAGGGCTGCGGCAAGAAGCGCCGTGCCGACCGGACCGTCGGTCTCGGGCGCCGCGACATCGCCCCGTGGCACGAAGAAGCCCGTGATGAGGCCAACGCCGGTCGCTTCGGTGAGAGATCGCGCCGCCGCCGACAGGCCGCCGCTGTTCGCTTCCACCAACTCTCCGGTCTTGCGGCCGACGTCACGACACACCAGCGCCTCGATGGCGGCCATCCGCCTCAAGGTCTCACTTGTCTTTGGCGACATATACTCCCGTCCAGTCCACCGGCGAATCGTCGATCAAGTCGTCGATCCGCGCCCGCATCATTTCGTAATAGCCCTGTTGCCAGCCCGCCTGCTCGGCGGCCTGCTGGCATGTATCGATCATCGCCAGAGCTTCGGCGAAGCCGCCAATACGATATTGCGCCAACAGCGCCGCCTGTCGATCCAGCAACGCCTGGAAAGCGGACGACGTCGCCATCGCCGCGTCGCCCACCAACGCATAGACCCGCTCCGGCTCGGTTTTGCCCTTCACCATGACCAGATCGATCTCGATGGTCGCGAAGTCCGGCACCTGCTCTCGCGTTGTGCTGCCGATGATGATGCCAACGCCATAGGTCTTGCATTGACCTTCGAGTCGGGAGGCGAGATTCACCGAGTCGCCAAGACAGGAATAGGTGAAGCGCTGGGTCGACCCGAAGTTACCGACTGAGGCGCGGCCGGTATTGAGGCCGACCCCAATGTTCACGGGAATGTGCCGCCGGTTCTCCGCTTCGGCCTCGGCCTTCCATTCGACATTGAGGGCGCGCAGCCGCGCCTGCATGGCAAGCGCCGTCTGGCAGGCGCGGGCAGCATGGCCTTCCACCTCGATCGGCGCGTTCCAGAACGCCATGATGGCGTCGCCCATGTATTTGTCGATTGTGCCGCGATGGCTGAGGATGAGATCGGTCATGGGCGTCAGGAAGCGGTTCATGAACCGTGTCAGTCCCTGGGGATCGAACTGCTCGGAAATCGTGGTGAAGCCGCGCACATCGGTAAACATTACCGTGATCTCGCGCATCTCGCCGCCAAGCTGCAGCAGATCGGGATTGCGGGCGAGCTGCTCGACGACATCGGGCGACAGATAGAGACCGAAGGCTCCACGGATCTCGCGGCGCTCGCGTTCTGCGCTCATGAAGGCCAGGGCCGAACCGCTCACATAGATCGCGGCCAGGGTCGCCGGCGGATAGATCGGATCGAACAGCAGCCGGTACTCCGAATAGGCGACCCACGGCACAAGGACGCCGATGCCGACGAAGACCACGGCAACGACGGCCATCCTGCCCGCCGAGAGCCGCGGCAGCAGCCAGACGAAGAGCAGCCCGATCACCGCCAGATAAAGGAACTCGGCACCGGTCGCGTAATCCGGCCGCGCGAGGAATTGCTGCTCGATCATCTGCTCGGCGAGTTGAGCATGGACTTCCACGCCGGGCACCGTGTCCTGAACCGGCGTATTGCGCAGGTCTTTGAGTCCGATCGCGCTCGTGCCAATGAAGACGACCCGGCCCTCGAGTTCGGCTGATGGCACCTTGTCTCTAAAGACGGCGAGCGCCGAGATGAACCGCTGGGGGACGTGGCCGGTATCGAAGAGTGTCAACTGTCCGCGGCCGTCGGTCGGCACAATTACGTCGCCGGTCTTGATGGAGACCATGCCGGTACTTTGGCCGAACGACAGTTCGCTGCTCGCGCCCGACGACTTGATGAAATAGGTGCCTGCGCCCTGGGCCACGCGCACCGCCTCGATCGAAAGTGCCGGAAACAGCCCCGCCTGGCCGGCGAGACGGAACATCATCGGCACGCGGCGGATCACCACGCTCTCGTGGTCAGTGTTGACGCTACCGTTGCCCTTGGCTGCCGCCACCAGCAGCGGAAGGGTCTCTACCGTACGGGCCTGCTGCGGCAGGAACTGGCTCGGATCGTCGCCGGCAAATGCGACACCGAAGAAGCGCCGCGGCGGATCCGTTCCGCCATTCAGATCGAATCCGAAGCCCGTCACGACCTTCGAGGCGGCGATCGCCCCGGCAAAGACCTTGTCGCTGTCCTGGACCGCTGCCGAGATCTTCCGGACCGTTTCCGGATCGGTGAAGGCGCCGAGTTCGCGGACCATGCCACTGAGCGACGAGCGGTCCGACTCGGCGAATATCGCGTCGAACGCGATGGCTGCGACGCCCTTTTCCGTGAGCTTGTCGACCAACTCGGCAAGGACGGTGCGCGGCCACGGCCATTGCCCGTAGGCGGCCAGCGCGTCCTCGTCGATATCGATGATGCGCACGGGCGTCTCGGGCAAATACTGGCGCGGCTCGATGCGCTGAAAGCTGTCGAAAGCGAGATCGCGCAGGCGCGAGAGTGCCGCGGGGTCGATCGCCCGCAGGAAGAGTGCGTTTACAAGCACCAGGAATGCGATCGCCAGCGGCGCGCGCTGCGCAGTGTTGCGGCCGAACAACCAACTCATGCGCATCGCGATGCAGTCCCTCTTGCAATCATCACTTTACGGAAGGACTCACTCCAAGCCAAATGGCGCACCTTGTCCGCCCTCGCCAAACCCACTGCCCTGCACGGCATTTACCTGAAGATGACCGCCCTGGTGCTGTTCTGCACCATGGACGCGATGGTGAAGGCATTGGGCGGCACCTACGGCTCGTTCCAGTTGATGCTGTTCCGCAGCGCCATCGCCCTGATCCCCGTGTCGGTGTTGATCTGGCAGGCGGGCGGCCTCAAGATCGTGAAGGCCAACCGGCCATGGCTGCAGGCGGCGCGCGTCGCCATCGGCTTCGGCAGCCTGCTGGGCTTCTTCTATGTCTTCCCGCGCATGCCGCTGGTCGACGCCTATGCGATCTCCTTCGCCGCCCCGCTCTTCATGGTGGCGCTCTCCGTACCGCTGCTGGGCGAACCCGTGGGCTGGCGGCGCTGGACCGCGGTCGCCGTCGGCTTCGTCGGCGTGCTGATCATGCTCGATCCCTGGGGCATGGAATTCCACCCCATCTCCCTGATCCTGCTCGCCGCCACCTTCTGTTATGCCCTGTCGACGATCCTGGTCCGGTTGCTGAGCCGTCACGACCACGACGTCGTCACGCTGTTCTGGTTCGCCTTCGTCTCCAGCGGCCTGTCGTTGGTGGGCGCCATTCCCGAATGGAAGTGGCCGCCTGCCATGGACTGGTTGTGGCTGATCGTGCTCGGCCTGCTGGGGGGCTTCGCCCAAATCCTCATCACCCGGGCCTGGCGCCTCGCTCCGGCCGCGGTCCTGGCGCCCTTCGACTACACCTCGATCGTGCTAGCGGTGCTGTTCGGCTATCTCTGGTTCCAGGAAGAACCTTCCTGGACGGTCTGGTACGGCCTGCCGCTCGTGATCGGTTCAGGCCTCTATATCCTGCACCGTGAGCGTGTCCGGGCGCGCCAGAAGGTGCCGGCGACGCCCCCCTGACGGCATTTCCGTATCCGATTTGAGGATATTAGACGCATTGACGAACCGGCCTTCCAACCACATCTTGTAGCCATGACCGACACGACCTTCTCCGTGACCCAGAGCGCCGCCAAGCGGATCGCCTTTCTGGCCTCCAAGGAAGCCAAGCCCGTGATGATGCGCGTGGCCGTATTGGGCGGCGGCTGTTCGGGCTTCCAGTACAACTTCTCCTTCGAAGATGCCCGCAGCGACGACGACCTCGTGATCGAGCGCGATGGCGCGGCCGTGCTGGTCGACAGCACCTCGCTGGAGCTGCTCAAGGGCAGCCAGCTCGACTATGTCGAGGAAATGGTCGGCGCCTCGTTCCAGGTGAACAACCCGAACGCCACCTCGTCCTGCGGCTGCGGCAACTCCTTCAGCGTGTGATCCAGCCGCGATGAAGATCGCGACGTGGAACGTCAATTCCGTCCGCAAGCGGACTGGAAACTTGGTCTCATGGCTGGAACGCGCGAAGCCCGACGTCGTGGTCCTGCAGGAGATCAAGGCGCAGGAGCCGACGTTTCCCAAGCTCGAGGTCGAGGCCGCCGGCTACAAGATGGCGATCGTGGGCCAGAAGGGGTTTAACGGCGTCGCTCTTCTCTCATTGCACCCTTTCGACGTGACGGCGCGTGCGCTGCCCGGCCATGTCGAGGATGAGCCCGCCCGCTATGTCGAGGGTCGTGTTTTCACGCCGCGCGGACCGCTCACCGTCGGCGGCATCTACCTCCCCAACGGCAATCCCATCGGTACCGAGAAGTTCACCTATAAGCTCGCCTGGATGGAGCGCCTGCTCGGGCATGCCCGTGAGCTGCTGGCCAAGGAAGAGATGTTCGCTCTCTGCGGCGACTACAACGTCTGCCCGACCGAAATCGATGTCTACGACCCGAAAGCATTCGCGAATGACGCACTCTGCCAGCCAGAGTCGCGGGCGGCACTGCGCAAGCTCCTCAACCTCGGCCTGACCGATGCCGTGCGCGCTTTCCACCCCGATGGCGAGTGCTACACCTTCTGGGATTATCAGGCCGGCGCCTGGCAGAAGGGCAATGGCCTCAGGATCGATCACCTGCTGCTCTCGCCGCAGGCCGCCGACCGGCTGACCGCCGTCGGCATCGACAAGGCCGAGCGTGGCAAAGCCGAGCCGTCCGACCACGTCCCGGTGTGGTGCGAGCTCGACGTCGCGGCCTGATTTCTATTCCGCTCCCGCGCCGATCACTCCGCCGTCGGCGATGATGCACTGGCCGCAGACGAAGGCGCCGGCCTTCGAAGCCAGGAACACCGCCACGCCGCCTATGTCGTCGGGCTGCCCGATACGCTTCAGCGCCGCCTTGTTCTCCTGCGCCGCACGGATCTGCGGATTGTCCCACAGCGCCTTGGCGAAGTCGGTCTGGATCAGACCGGGGGCGATGGCGTTGATTCGGATGTTGTGCTTGCCCCACTCCATGGCCAGCGACTTCACCAGCGAGAGGTCGGCTGCCTTAGATATGTTGTAGGCCGCGATATGGGCAGAACCCACCAGCGCGCCGATCGACGACACGATGATGAAGGCCCCGTCCTTGCGCTCCGCCATCTCCGGTCCGACCATGTTCATCAGCCAGAGGTTGGACATGACGTTGTTCTGCATGATCTTCTGAAACACTTCTTCCTTCAGGCCGGTGAGCGGGCCGAAGTACGGGTTTGACGCCGCATTGCAGACCATGATGTCGATCCGGCCATAGGCCTTGCGCGCCTCGGCGACCAGATTTTCCAGCTGCGCCTTCTCGGAGATGCTGGCGGCAACCGCCGTCGCCTCGCCGCCCCGGGCCTTGATACCCCTCACGACCTCCTCGCAAGCCGGCAACTTGCGGCTGGAGACGACGACCTTGGCGCCGTGGGCCGCCATCTGCTCGCAGATCGAGCGGCCGATGCCGCGGCTGCCGCCGGTTACCACCGCGACCTTGCCCTTGAGGTCGAACATCATCTGCACTCTCCCGAATTCATTTCTTGGCCGAGCTTAGCGGCGCGCGGGCAAACAGCGCAATCAACTCGACATGCGGCGACCACAGGAACTGATCGATCGGCATCAATTTCTCCAGCCGGTATCCGCCATCCTGGAGGACGCGCGCGTCGCGGGCGAAACTCCCGGAATCGCAGGAGCCGTAGACGATCCGCGGCACCTTCGATTTCGCGAGCTCGGCCGTCTGCGCCACGGCGCCGGCGCGCGGCGGATCGAGTACCGCCGCGTCGAAGGCACCGAGCTCCGCCGCCATCAGTGGATTGCGGAACAGGTCGCGATGCACGGCCGTGAGTTTCCCACTGCCGAGACGCCGGCCCGCGGCTTCGACCGCTGCGATCGATGGCTTGTCGCTTTCATAGAGCGTCGCACGCCACGGCCCGCCAACCGTCAGGGTGCCCATCCCTGCGAAAAGGTCGGCCACGCGCTTGGCGTCACCGATCCACGAGGCCACCGCATCGCGCATCGCCTGCTCCGAGCGACGTGTCGCCTGCAGGAAGGCGCCGGGCGGCGGCTCCAGGGCCACTTCGCCGAAGGTGAGGCGCGGCGAGCGGCGCGTGACAAGCGGTTCTGCCGTTGCACGATCGCCCCAGCTCAGGCGCGCCAGATCGGCGCTCTCGGCAAAAGCCACCAGCTTCTGGTTGGCCTCCAGCGACAAGGTGAACCGCTTGTGCGGGCGCACCAGCACGTCGAGGCCGGCATCGGTGTCATTCACGATCGCGTCGGCTGACCCGCCCTCAGGCAGGATGCCGGCCAGCACGGACCGCAACGGCGGCAATACGGCAACGAGTTTAGGGGTGACGACGAAGCACTCCTGGACATCGACCACCTGCGGGCTGGCGCGCTCGTGGAAGCCCGCGAGCGCCTTGCGGCCCTGCCGGCGCACGACGAAGTCCGCCCGGCGGCGCTCGTTCGGAAGGCCGGCGAGTGCGGGCTCAAAGGCTGGCGCCATGACGCCGCGCTGCTCCAACGCCCGCGCGATCAGCTCGTTCTTCCAGCCGGCGTAGATATCCCGTCGCCAATGCTGCAGGGCGCAACCGCCGCAAGTGCCGAAATGCTTGCAGGGTGCGGGCTCGCGATGGCGCGACGGGGCAAGGATCTCCTTGAGGTCGGCTACGATACCTTCGCCCCGCTTGTCGCGTGGCTCGGCCTCGACGATCTCGCCCGGCAGGGTGAAGGGCACGAAGTAGCGATGCCCCTCTTCCAGTGCGACCCCATCGCCGCGAGCGCCGATCTCGAGGATGTTGAGCGTGACGGTCACGCCGCGCTCAGCCGAGCCAGCTCTTCGCTGGCCTCATCTCGCCGACCAGCAGGCCGACGACGTTCTTGATGGCGGGATGGGTGACCTCGTCCCGCTGCGCCGGGGGCAGCACGCCGAGATGGTCGAGCAGCGTCGCCATCGCGACTTCAGATGCACGTCCGGCGCCGTCCCACATCTTGATCGCCACGCCCAAGCCCAAAGTCGGCAGCATGGCGCAGAACACGCCTTCCGCGCCGGTCTTGACCTGCGCCACGCCCGGCATCGCACCATTGATCCGGGTACAGAACCGCCCGCTGCCCGCGACCATGAAGGGCTCGGCGTTCATCGCGGCGCGAATGCGGGTCGCGGCCTCGGCATGCTTGTTCGAGAGGCGCGACGGATCGGCCATGGCGGCCATCGCCCGCGCCAGGCTTTTCAGCGGTGTGGCGAGCGTGGGGATGCCGCAGCCGTCGGTGCCGTGTGGGAACGCATGGGCGTCGGCGCCGCAGAGGTCGCTCATGATGTCACGCAGGCGGCGCTGCACCGGGTGGTCGTATGTAATGTAGCCTTTCGTCGGCTCGCCATACTGGACCGCCGTCGTCAGGAAGCCGCTATGCTTGCCCGAGCAGTTGTTGAAGGCGGCCGTCGGTACGGCATTCGCCCGCAGCAGGGCTTCGACAGTCTGCGGCAGGCGTGGCGCGTGCGTGCCGCATTCGAGATCGCCCTCGCCCAGGCCGATCTTCTTCAGCCAGGCGCGCACCGTTTCGACATGGCGCGGCTCGCCGTTGTGCGAGGCACAGGAAAGCGCGATGTGCTCGTCCCCCAGCCCAAAGCGCTCGACGGCGCCGCTCTCGACGAAAGCCATGGCCTGGATCGGCTTGTTGGCCGAGCGCGGCAGGATGGGCGCATCGATGTCACCCCACGATTCGACGACGGTGCCGTCGGCCTTCACGACGGCAGCGATGCCCTCGTGCCGGCTTTCGACCACCGGACCGCGCGTGACCTCGATGATGACCGCACTCTTGCTCACGCGCCGCGCTCCAGCTTGATGACCGTGACGTTGTCCTGGTGTTCCTTGGCGGCGGCCAGCACCGCCTCGATCATGCCACTGGCCGGCCGCGCCGCCAGGGAGGCGATCTGTTCATTGGCGAGCGTCTGCACCCCGTCGCTGCACAGCAACAGCCTGTCGGCCGGGCCCAGTCGCCGGCTGCCCTTGTCGATCAGTTTTAGCGGCTCGCCCATCACGGCCTCGCGCAGCGTGTGACGGCCGGGATGATGCTCTGCCTCCTCTGCCGTCAGCATGCCGCGCGCCACCAGCGCATCGATCTGCGGCGCCATCGAATGGTCGGCGTTGAGCTGCTCGAGCTTGCCCGCGGTCACCAGATAGAACGGCGAGTCGCCGACGCTGATCCAGCGCACCTCGTCGCCGCGCACGAGGGCCGCCACCACCGTGGCGCCCATGCCGGTGAGATCGGCCTTGCCCGCGGCGCCGACCCGCACCGCTTCATTGGCGTCATTCAGGCCGTCTGCCAGGCCGCCGCCTTGTTCGATCGCATGAACGAACGCGTCGACCGCGAGCTTGCTCGCAACGGCGCCGCCGGCATGGCCGCCCATGCCATCGGCCACGATCGCCAGCAGCGATCCGTCAGCCAGCGGCACCAGCTTCCAGCTGTCTTCCTGGTAGGGCCTCTTGCCCTGGTGCTGGCTGCCCTCTCCCCGCCACCGAACCGCCATGCCTAGTGCCACACCGCCGGCAGCTTGCTGAGGCCACGCAGCGTGAAGCTTCGCCGCCAGGCCGGTGCATCTTTTTCCGGAAGTTTCAGGTTGGGCAGTCGTTCGACCAGTGCGGTGAACACCAGCTCGGCCTCGAGGCGCGCAAGCTGGGCGCCGAGGCAGTGATGGATGCCGCCACCGAACGACAGCGGGCGGATGTTCTGGCGGCCGACGTCGAGCTTGTCGGGATCGGCGTACTGCGCGGGATCGCGGTTGGCCGCGCCCAGCAACATCACGATGCTTTCGTTGGCCGGCAGCGTCACGCCGCCGACTTCGACCTCGGTGTTGGTGACCCGGCCGGTGATCTGGACCGAGGAGTCGAAGCGCAGCAGCTCGTCGATGGCATTGGCGATCAGCGACGGATCGGCCTTCAGCCGCTCCCACTGCTCGGGATGGCGATGAAGCGCCAGCAGGCCGTTGCCGATCAGGTTGGTCGTGGTCTCGTGGCCGGCGCCGAACAGCAGGCCGATGTTGGCTTCCAGTTCGGCGGAGGTGAGCTTGTCGCCGGCTTCCTCGGCCTTCACCAGTTCGGTCGTGAGATCGTCCTGGGGCTCGCGGCGGCGCAGCTCGCAGAGCTGGTTGAAGTAGATCCCGGCCATCTTGGTGTTCATGTTGGCCTGGTCGAGCTCGGCGCGGGTCATCGGCACCGGCTCGAGGATGCGGCCGTTGACGTTGCTGCCGGCCAGGAACGGCGCGCGGTGCGCTTCGGGAATGCCCAGCATGTCGCAGATCACGATCACCGGCAGGCGGTGCGCGAGGTCGCGCATCACGTCCATCTCGCCCTTGTCGGCCACGCGGTCGAGCTGCTCGTCGACCAGCGCGCGGATGCGCGGGCGCATGTCGGCCACGCGACGGGCGGTGAACGCCTTGGTGACGAGGCCGCGCAGCCGCGTATGGTCGGGCGGATCCTGCACCAGCATGGTGTTGGAAAGGCTGGCGATAGCCGGCTCCTTCATGACGTCGCTGCCGTAGCGCCGCTCCATGTTGGCCGCGAAGTCCTTGCCGAAGCGGCGGTCGCGCGTCGCGAAGGCCACGTCCTCGTAGCGGGTCAGCAGCCAGAAACCCTGCGGTGTCTTGAACACCGGCGCGGTCTCGCGCAGCGCACGATAGAAGGGATAGGGATCGGCAATGAACGCAGGATCGAGCGGATTGAAGGCTGGCGGCGCGCGATCCTGCGCCGGCGGGGTCATATCGTTCATGACGCTTTCTCTAGCACGAACTCACTTGCCGCGCGACCAAGCGCGCCCCTAGCATCATCCCCAGCAGCGACCCGTCCGCCCCAACTCACCCGTACCGTGCAGAAAGAACGCCGATATGCTTGGAGTGCCTGCCGTCTACGACTGGATCGCCCACCATGCCGGCCGCCGACCGAAGACACTCGCCATCCACGACCTGCAGACGGCGCGGAAGTTCACCTACGCCGAGCTCGACGCGCGGACCAATCAACTGACCGCGGCGCTTGCGGCGCTCGACATCGGCCGCGGCGATCGCGTCGCCCTCCTCGCCCCCAACTGCGCCGAATATTTCGAGATCCAGTTCGCCTGCACCCGACTGGGCGCCATCATGCTGCCGCTCAACTGGCGCCTCACCGTGCCGGAGCTGGAGTACATCCTGGGCGACTCGACACCCAAGCTGCTGATCCACGACAGGAGCTTTGCCGAACAGGCGGCCGCCCTTTCGAAGAACCGGCTCGAGATCGACCACGACCGTCCCGACAGCGCCTACGAACGCGCACTCGCCAAGGCCGGCCCGGCGCCCGCTCCCGTGCCGCTGACACACGATGACGTCGGCATGGTGATGTACACCTCGGGCACCACGGGGCACCCGAAGGGCGCGATCATCACCCACGGCATGGTCTTCTGGAACTGCGTCAACCTCGGCATCCCCGCGCTCATCACGCCCGAGACCGTGCAGCTCGTGGTGCTGCCGCTGTTCCACACCGGCGGCCTCAACTGTTACGCCAACCCGGTGTTGCATGCCGGCGGCACGATCCTGGTCATGCGCGCCTTCGACCCCGGCCTGGCGCTCGACTATCTTTCCGATCCCGCGCTCGGCATCACCCACTTCTTCGCCGTCCCCGCGCCCTATCAATTCATGATGCAGCACCCGAAATTCGAGGGCGCCGATCTCTCCCGCCTGCGCATCGCCGGCGTCGGCGGCGCGCCTTGTGCGCTTGCCATCCTCGAAACCTGGTCGGCGCGCGGCGTGCCGCTGGTGCAGGGCTGGGGCATGACCGAGACCAGCCCGGCCGGCACCATGCTCGATGCCGCCGACGCCATCCGCAAGGTGGGCTCGGCTGGCAAGGCGCTGATGCACACCGCCATCCGCATCGTCGACGACGAGGGCAACGATGTCGCCCCGGGCGGCATCGGCGAGCTGCTCATCAAAGGCTCCAACATCACGCCGGGCTACTGGAACAAGCCCGACGCCACCAGGAGTTCCTTCGCCGGCGACTGGCTGCACACCGGCGACGCGGCGCGGATGGACGAGGAAGGCTTCGTCTATATCGTCGACCGCTGGAAGGACATGTACATCTCCGGCGGCGAGAATGTGTATCCGGCCGAGGTCGAGAATGTGCTGTTCCAGCTGCCGCAGGTGGCCGACGCCGCCATCATCGGCGTGCCCAACGAACGCTGGGGCGAGGTCGGCATGGCGATCATCGTGCGCAAGCCCGACCAAGCGCTGGAGGAAGGCGACATCATCCGCCATTGCCTCGGCCGCCTCGCCAAGTTCAAGGTCCCCCAGTCCGTGACCTTCGTCGACGCCCTGCCCCGCAACGCCACCGGCAAGGTCCTGAAGCGCGAGCTGCGCGCCCAGTTCACGCCCTAGACCAGAGGCACGTAATCGTACTCGCCGACGCCCTGCAGGATCAGGAAGGTGAGCGACGTCGATCCGGCATTCGTCACCAGGTGGGGCCGGCCCGCTGCGGCCACGAAGCTGTCGCCGACGCCCAGCCGCACATCCTGCTTGGGGTTCTGCAGGAAGAGCCGCATTTGCCCTTCCAGCACATAGAACGTGTCGCTGATATTGGTGTGGGAGTGCCACGGCACCGTCTGGGTGGGCGAGAGTTGCAGCTCGCTGATCCGGAAGCCGGGCCGTTCGGCATGGCGCGCGCGGCGCTCGACCTCGTAGAGATGGCTGGCGTCCTTGACGGCTTCGAGCTTTCTCTCCGCTTTCATGAGCAATCTCCAGCGACGTCGGTCAGGGAGTCACGCTAGCGCCTTCAACGCCTTGATACACCGAGTTTTTCGCCCTTCAAGCGATGCCGTCGGGGAGTCACCGGATGTCGAAAAAACAAAACTCCTTTTCCCCCGTTACCTCCCTCGAACGCCCTGTGCCATCGGCACGCAAAGCCTTATGAACGATGCGCACCATCGAAACAGGACACTAGTAGGATACAATAGGAAAGTCAATGCTTACCATCTATGGCGTCTACCGTTCCCGCGCCTCGCGCAACATCTGGCTGGCCCATGAACTCGGCCTGCCGTTCAAGCACGTGCCTGTGATCCAGCATTACCGCCTGCCCGACGCCAAGGCCCCCGATGCGCCACTGCACACCCGCTCAGCCGCGTTCCTGAAGGTGAATCCAAACGGCCACATCCCCTCGATCGACGACGACGGGCTGGTGCTGCACGAGTCGCTGGCCATCAACCTCTACCTGGCGAAGAAGCACGGCGGCCCCCTCGCCCCGGCCAATGTCGCCGAGGATGGCGAGATGGGCATGTGGGCGCTGTGGGCGGCGACCGAGGTCGAGACCCATGCGCTGAACATCCTCTACAACCGCGTCGGCAACCCGGATGTCCCCAAGCCTATGGCAGACGCCGCCATCGAGGCGCTGAAGGCACCCTTCGCCGTGCTCGACGGCGCGCTCGCCAAGAC